>CAYVSA010000019.1:19917-30810 GCA_964454175.1 uncultured Pseudomonadota bacterium | reverse complement strand
AAACGTTGAACCTGACGTGGAAGATCTCGCCATCCTGCACTATATAATCCTTGCCCTCGATGCGCAGCTTGCCGGCTTTCTTAGCCTTTTCCAGGCCGCCGAGAGCTAGACACTCCTCTCCCGAGATAACTTCAGCCCTGATAAAGCCCCGTTCCAGGTCAGAGTGGATTTTACCCGCGGCTTTTACGGCGGGTGTTCCCTCGGTGATAGCCCAGGCATGTACCTCGTCTTCTCCGACGGTGAAAAAAGTGGCAATGTGAAGCTGCTCGAACACGGTTTTCATAAAACGTTCCCTTGCCGGTGAAGTGATGCCAAGATCTTCCAGGAAGGGAGCTCTTTCTCCCTCCTGGATCTCAAGCAGTTCGAACTCCGCCAGGGAAGGGATCTCAATATAAGCCGCGCCTTCAAGTTTGCACTTCTTGGCCAGGTCCGGGTAATGTACACACTTGGCGCCTTCCGCTCCAACGTTTGTGACAACTGTCAACGGCACTAGAGTGTGGAAATTGTATCCAGAGAGGGCCTTTAATTCATCACAAGTAAGTCCCATCATTCTCGTGGGGACACCGTTTTCAATACTGTCTCTGATCCTGTTAAGCAGGTTTGCCTCAGGTGAGGACTGTTTTCCCTCTTTTGAAAGCCGCTCAAGGCGTTTCTCAATGGGTATGAGATCAGCAATTGCGAATTCCTGCAGGAGGGATTCGAGTTCCTCTGCAAGTTCCTTGGCATCACGGCATCTTGAAGACACAGGAGCGTCGAAGCCGCGCAGTACCAGTACCAGGGCGTCCAGGCCCGCAGACCGTGCCAGTGTCTCTTTGCGCAGACCGCCACCCTCCTGGGGCCGCAGGTCACCGAGTTCTAATATCTCTTCCTGCAGAGGGGTTATCTTCCTGGGATGATAAAATTCGACCTGCCGATCCAGCCTGGGATCGTCGACAGTAATGGAACGTAATTCGGGGCGCCCGTGGCTGTTTACAAGCTCCGGGTCCTCGGAAAGAAGGGCCAGGAACGTTGTCACTCCTGCCCCGGAATAACCAGCAAGACCGATCTTCATGATTTAACTCTCTTTTGCGTCCGGTAGTAAGCCGTCTCCAGTTTAAAATGGAGATCTCTGACTTGCTAACTGCTCTCTGTTAAGTATTCGTCTTTACTTGTCGCCATATATCCAAATTGGCTACAGGTCTTTACCACCTTTTTCCCGGCTCGACAACCCCCGAGTTAGTTCCGAGTGGTGTCTGATTGGTGTCAGAGCACTTATGATTGGTGTCAGACACTATGAACTCTCTTTGCAATTTGGCTATCAAATTGTTCCCTTTCTCGAAAAAAACGGCTAAATAGATGTTATGGAATCCTTTACACCAAAAGATTTTGTATTGTTTTTCCTCGTCTTGTGGGTTGTTGTAATTTTTCTTGTATCACGTCTCACTGGATGGGCAAGGATGGCGGTTCAGTACCCTCACACTGGCGGCTTTGCAGGAAAGGTTTGGCGATTCCAGAACCTTACTACTCGCCTGGGTATGGGATATAAGGGCTGCGCAACTATAGGAGCCGACTCCAGAGGACTTTACCTGGCAATGTTCTTTATGTTCCGTCCCGGGCACTCACCTATGTTCGTGCCATGGCGTGACATAACGATCATGGAAAAAAAGATCTTTAAATTCAAAGTCCTGGAGCTGCGCTTCAGAAAAACAGAGGATCTGCCCGTCAGGATAGTTAAAAAACTGGGTGATAACCTTGCTGGCGCAGCCGGGGCTAACTGGCCCGGATACACGGTGTCAGAGCAATGAGCATATTATATGATCTGATACCTGGTACCTGCTTTGACACTGGGTATCATGGCGCTGGATCTACAATGTTATCGCCCTCTGCCACGTGTTGTGTTAATCGCGGGGGATTTCCTGGTGTTAGTACAATATGAATATTAAAAGTCTCGTCAAACAAAAGATCGAAGAGTACGTCAGAAACCACCCCGGCAACCGAAATACTGATGGAACCTGCTACTTCGAATCACCTTTAGTGGGATTTGCTTCTGTAAATAATCAGCTTTTCGATGAGTACACTAAATTAATAGGCCCATTCCACTGGACACCCGCCAGGGTCCTGGAAATGTTCACAAATTCGAAAGAGCCCTTTGGGGGTACTGTAGTTTCCTGGATACTTCCCATCACGGAACGGACCCGCCACAGCAACAGGGAACAGGATAAGTTTCCCTCGCGTGAATGGGCCCAAACGAGGGATTTTGGAGAGCAGTTCAACGACGAGCTGCGAAGGCTGGTTGAAGAGTTCCTGATTAAGCAGGGCGGCACCGCCGTTGCGCCCGTACTCCTTGAGGCGTGGTCCAGGGTGACAGACCCAGAAGTCGGATTGGCATCCAGGTGGTCCGAACGCCACATTGCCTATGCTGCGGGACTAGGTACGTTCAGTCTGAACAGAGGGCTGATTACCCCAAGAGGAATTGCCCACAGGTGTGGAAGTGTAGTTACAAATATTGTAATGGAACCTTCGGAATTTCCATACTGGGATTACCGCGAGAACTGCCTGACGTGTATGGGTAAGGAGTGCGGAGAGTGTATAAAAAGGTGCCCCGTAGGAGCAATTTCCATTGATGGGCACGATAAGGCCCGCTGTATGAAATACACTTACGGGCCTCCCTTCAAAGCCCTGGCCAAAAAGTTTGGCACTTCAGTGACTGGATGCGGTCTTTGTCAAACGAAAGTACCGTGTGAATATGAAATCCCTGTAGGAGTGAAACGCAAAGATACTACCTTCGTATCAGAGCCGGTAAAGAATAAATCGAAGAAATAATCTCCGGTATAAGAGAAAAACAGATCTCCAACAAGACAAGGTTCTTTGCAGGTGATACTCAGATGGGGATCAACTGTTTTGTTCTGACAACATGGATATGAGCTCTGCTATTATCAAAGACGTGAAATTTGATATATGATAAATCTATGACGGATTATCTTCGCGGGGTCTTGTTGATGTTTTTGGGTGTACTGGTCCTGAGCCCCGATACGCTCCTCATTTACCTTGTATCTGCAGACAGGTGGACCCTGCTTTTCTGGAGGGGCAGCCTGATTGCACTCACCATATTCGCCGGTATGATAACAGTTTACAGGCTTGACACACTCAAGAAGCTAACCGGGATAGGTATCGGTGGGGTTGTTGTAGGCATCCTGATCGCTACTTCCACAATATCTTTTGTTGCCGCTGTAACAATTACCACGGCCGCAAATGCATTGGTGATCGTTGCCGCATCCCCGCTTTTTGCAGCTGTGCTTTCCAGGCTTTTGCTCCGAGAACTTGTGCCGACGAGAACATGGGTAGCAGCATGCGCAGGTCTTTTATCGATCGTGATCCTCATGTGGGGTAGTGCAGGCCATGGTTCCATGGCCGGCGATCTTCTTGCATTGGTGACCTCCCTTTCCATGGCACTTAATTTTATTATTGTCAGGGTCTTTCGCGGGGTGAGCATGATCCCGGCCGCAGGAATTGGAGGGTTATTGTGTGCTGTCGTGGTTTTACCGTTGGCTGGAGCTGTCAGTATAAGCCGAGGTGACGTCATACCCTTGTTGTTAATGGGGACCATAGTTCTGCCCGTTCCCCTTGTAATAATGACAATAGCACCAAGGTTGATACCGGCGCCGGAAGTCGGTCTCATACTGCTGCTTGAGACAGTTCTCGGTCCGCTTTGGGTCTGGTTGGTTGTTGGTCAGAAGCCCGCCCTGGAAACGGCTGTGGGAGGAAGTTTGTTGCTGATAACACTTATGTGTCACAGCTTGCTGGCATTCAGACAGGCCAGGCAAGGTGTTAACGTGGACAAAGTTAACATAGGTTAACATATGTTTTCCGGGAATTTGCATGCTACAGAACTTTGATCCTTTCTTCTGCAATTACGGTTTCACGATGACAACGATCGCGGCTCCATCCAAGCTCTTCAGCCATCAGGTCAACGACCCTGGGTATGGCCCTGGCAGCAGCTGCCCTGTCAAGCAGAGCCATTGACGTCCTTCTTGACAAGACATCCACACATCTCACAGCCATTTCCTCCCTGGCGGCATAAACAATTTCCGCTTCCAGATACTGGTGATCCGGAAAAAGACGTTCCGAAAATCCATTGGAAGCTATTTCTGCGATTTTATCTGCGCGATCACCATATGCTCTGTACAGATGGCGTGATACAGGTGGATCGATTCCGAATTCAGCGGTCAGCAGATCAGGACCATCCTGCCTGTATTTTTCAGCCCCGATCAATGGTATCCGGTGGGTGCAGCACCTGTTTGTTGGGGTAAGGCCGGAATGCTTTACGATGAAGGTAACGGTGTCCTGGGCCATTTTACGGTATGTAGTCCACTTCCCTCCCGCGATAGTAACAAGCCCGGATCTGCTTCTTTCAATTACGTGATCCCTTGTGAGCTTTGCAGTATCCGATGCCTTTGGGTCGAAGATCAGGGGCCGCAGGCCCGACCAGACCGATTTGACGTCCTGCTCTGACACCTGAATATCAAAGTAACGCCTCAGGTGACGTATAAGATACGAAACGTCATCATCTGTGGGTTCCGGGTGCTCTGACACCTGTGCAGGTTCGTCAGTAGTGCCCACAAGGGCATGTCCTTCCCAGGGCAATACGAACAGTACCCTGCCATCTTCAGTCTTCGGTATAAGCAGCCCCGTATCCGGCGGGGCGAATTTTTTATCGAGTACAATGTGGATACCCGAGCTTACTTTGAGCATCGGCCGGCATGCAGGTTCGTCTATTGTTCTAATAATGTCAGTAAAAGGCCCAGTCGCATTGACGACTGTCCTGGCGGTTATATCCCATGACTCTCCCGTTATTGAGTCAGTTACAACTGCTCCGGTTAAAGTTGTTCCCTTCTTGATAAAGCCTGTAACGTCTACGTGATTTGCTATAATAGCTCCGTACTTTGCTGCGGTCAGGGCAATGGAGATGACCATTCTGGCATCGTTGAACTGACCATCGTAATATAAAACACCAGCCTTCAGACCCTCGGCATGAAGCATGGGGAAGCGTTTCAGGGCGTTTTTGGACCCCATCAACCTGCTTTGCCCGATCCCCTTGGTCCCCGCCAGGAGGTCATAAATCTTCAGGCCTGCGAAGATGTAGGGTACTTTCAGCCACTTATAGATGGGTGTTACCAGTGAAATACGGCGGGACAGGTGAGGGGCAATTCTGAGAAGAATGTCCCGTTCCCTGAGCGCGTCTCTAACAAGATGATACTGGCTGCGATCGAGATGCTTCACGGCCATCTCGAGATATCTCACACCTCCGTGAAGTAATTTGGTGCTCCTGGAGCTTGTGCCCTCTCCGAAATCGTTCTTTTCCACAAGCGCGACTGAAAGGCCCCTGCTTGCGGCGTCAAGCGCGACTCCGCATCCGGTCGCACCACCCCCGATGACCAATAGATCAAACGGTTCATCCCGCTTTAATTTTTTCAGGATTTTTGTTCTTTCCATGCACCTCTCCAGGGCAGGCCTTGATCGAGTATCCATTACAATCTATCACCAGCCGTTTACCTTTGGGAAGGCGCATTGTGAAGGAAGTTGTGACAATGTGGTCGGAACTTTAGGAGTTTTTGCTCTGACACCGTAAGACAGTGTCCAACGCCCAACGTCCAATGTCCAACGTGAACAATTCACCGTCCAACGTCCAACGACCAACGTCCAACGTAAACAATTTGTTCGAACACCACTCTGCAATTAGTCCAGGGGCAGCTAATTTTACTCTGGTGATCCAGGAGCTAGAAGCTGTACCTGAGGCCGGCATACAGGTTGGAGGCGTCCTGGAACTGTCCGAAAAAGGTATGATTTTCTTTTCCGTAAAGGAAATTACCGCCGGCATCCACCTGCCAGGAGTCCGACACCTTATATGTACCGCCTGCCCTGAGATAGCCATCCTCGTCACCAGGGCTGTAAAAGTTAAACAGGGACAATATCAAATTCTGGTGCATGAGGAGGCGTGTGAGCCGCAGGGTTATAACGTGGCGGTTCTCGTCCTTGGCCGGCGAACTGCTGGGAAGTGCGGCGATGTAGGCGTTGTGATCAGCCATATGCTCAAGATAATACTGGAATGCGCCTGTGAGTTCCGACATTAGTTCCCTCTCAAAACCCACCAGAACTCTCCATTCGCTGTTTCGGATGAAGGGGTCGCTCCCGTTTCCATCGTCTTTGCTGTTGTAGTATCCGATCTCTGCGTGACTGATCCCGCCCGCGGCAGGCCCCCTGAAACTTGCTCCGAGGACGGTTAAGCGGGGAAAAATGGATAGTCCCGTTGTCTGGTCACTCCCGTTAGGACTCTTCCAGAACCCCTGGTAGCCGTACAGGGCCGCTTCCCAGGAACCAAGGTTACGGTAGAGGCGAAGGGCGATCTCGTCGTCCTCGAAAGCGTCCTTTGGCCTGTCAGTAAGGACAGGTACACTTCTGCCCACCACAGCGCCCTGTGAAGAGTTGTAATACGATATTCGACGACCATCGATGAAACGATCGGGGTCGAACACGGGTGTGTAGATGATATCAAGGTTCGCGGACTCGCTGAACACGGAAACTTTCACGGCGTCTGAGGGCGCCTTGAGGTACTCAAGATCCCGGCCGGAGAAAAAGGAGTTCCAGTCCTTGGGAAACAGATCGTTTATAAAAATGAGATCTCCGGTTCCCCAGGTTAATATCTGTCTGCCTGCCTTGATGTCGGCCCAGACAGCAGCTCTAATGAGAATACTTGCTTCCCTGATGTCGATCCATCCCGTTCCTTCGTCAAGGTCGACTTTTAATCCCTCTGCCAGTCCGTCGTAGAGCAGGTCGGCAGTGAGACGGTAAGTTGTAGTTTCCCCGTCTTTCCCCAACGACAGCTGAACCCTGGTTTCCCTGAGAACAGCGTCGGCCTGATCCGGGTCATTGCCGGTACGCAGTCCAAAACGGGCTTCTTCAAAGCCCTGGAAATCGGTGGGAATGTTTTGCTCTGACACCGCATCACGGTCTGTGGCCTTACCTGTCCCTATATCTCCCAGGCCGGATGGGAGCCCTGGCTCTGTCCCGGTGTCAGAGCCGGAGGGTGATGACCCCCCAAACAGGCCGGCAGGCAGCTCAGGCTCATCTGCGAGGGCGCCACCAGCCCCCGCAGACAGCATGAGACAGAGGACCAATAATACGGCCGTAGATCTAGCGAAGGTATTTACGAGGTGCATTTCTCAAATACCTTTCGGTGAAAATATTGTCCGGCAAGGAGATATCATACTTTACATTTCGGTAGTCAATTGTGGTCTGCCCGCCAATGCGGCTGTCGCTCATACGGGATTTCGTAACTGTGGGATAGCCATCGACCGTTTCAACCTTCAGAGCCTCGTATGATCGGTAGGGTTTGTCGGAATCGTCAAAGAACTGACTCTTGACAGGAATGAAGGTCTTATTGTGTATCCAGGTGCGATAGCGGGCAAACTCTACCTTGCTCCTGTCCTTGGGTGTACTGTCCAGAACGAAAAAATTTTCAGTAGTCTCGGCAAGTTTGTGCTCGTCCTCTTCCGGGTTTCTGCCGGATACATCTTCGTAGAAGAAGTGAGAACCCATAAAGCTGGTCCGCTCATCGCTGGCAGCTATCCTTTTTACCAGGTCGAGGGCCGGCAGGTACATCCATCGGTCGTCATCCGCGCCCGGGTGCTTCCACACCATAAAAGCTGTCCTGGAGACATCAGCGGGCCGCCTGAAGAAAACATAGAACTTCTGCTCGGTATCCACTTTGTCATCAACATCCGTCCTGATGATCACAAAATCCCGGGTTCGCTCCCGTCCCTCGCCGTCGACGATGGACATGTGCACCGAGGCCTTGCCGTCCTTGCCTTGATAGTAGGATGCATGATTTGCCCTGGCTACGACCTCTTTAGCGTCCATACAAAAAGCTGGACCGGAAAGAGATATTATCGCAGCAGCGGCTGCTAGTGTAATGATCAGGTTTTTCATGTTCCTTCACCTTCTCCTTCAGTGGGATCAAATCCTTTAAACAGGCGTTTTTCAAAAAGAGTTATCAGCGCAGGCAGGATTATCAGCGTGGCGACGCCAGCCAGTACGAGAATCGCCGATATGAACACTCCCACCGTCTTGTAAGGTACCAGGGGAGCCGCCAGCAGGGGCAGGAATCCTACGCCAATGACGATCACATTCCGCGTAATGCTCTGGGCTGGTTCTCCGAACACGGCTGCTGCTGTTTCCCTCCAGGACTGATGCTCCTCCCTCAGAGCCCTGCTGCGGGCCAGGAAGTGTATTGCGTAGTCAACGGCAAGCCCGAGGCTCAGCGATGAAAGGACCGCCACGGGCATGTCGTAGTCTTTCCCGATAAGTCCGATGAGCCCATAGATCATGATTATCGTCATCGTGAGGGGGACCATGGAGAGGAGCCCCCACCAGAATGAGCGGAACAAAAATGCCATCATGGCGAGCACGATCAAAAAACTGCCGAGAAACGCGTTGAGCATTCCAGAGACCATCTTTTGCTGCCATATCACGTTGATATAGGTGAGTCCAAACCAATCGTAGTTCAGCGGGGCAGGCGGTGGGTTTTTGCTGAAAAAGCTGTCAACGGCATCTATCACACGTTTCATATCAACATTATCGCCGCTGGTGAGCTGAAGCCAGAGATTGGTCCGGGTGTAGTCGGGGGTCACAAAGTGCCACAGATCCTGGGGGCGGTGGCTGTTCTGATATGTGATCAAGGTCTGGGCCACAGCGGCAGACGTCTGCGGGATCTTGAACTCCTCGTCCTTACCCAGGAGAAGTTCCCTGTGAACGGTCTTTACGATGTCGGCAAGGCTGTTGCTTTTGCCCACAAGGCCGGTTTCTGCGAGGTATTCCTGAAGTCGTTCGACATAGTGAAGCAGTTCCGGCTTCTTGAATATCTCGTCTTTCTGGGCGAGTTTGCTGAGGGAAAGGAGAGCACTATCCCAGGCGTCCCATGAAGCATCGTCAATCGCCTCGTCCTGCAACTTCTGCGCTCTGTCGGAAAGGTCCGCAATGATGTCCTTATTTATCGTAAGGCCGGCAGCGATATCTTTGTCAAAAGCTGCAACCAGTGGTTTTGCCACCTGATCGGGCATGGCAGTGAGTTTTGCCCTGAGGTAATTAACCGCATCAGCAGATCCCTCATTGGTCTTTTCGGCAGAAAGGGTCAAATATGCCATGTAAGTTCCGCCGAATCGGTCGTTAAGCGCCCTGTCTGCAATGCGTATCTCGTGGCTGCTGGTGAACCACTTTACAGGATTGTCGTTTATCTGGATCCGAGTGATGCCGTACACTGCAACGCCTCCAAATATCAGGAGGGATACGAGAATGAGCTTGACCCTGTTAAAAGCAAACCTACCAGTCCCGGCCAGTAAACGGGCGAGCAGGGAGGTCCCTTTTTCTTCGTTATACTCATGGGGATTGCCGAACCCAGCCAGAGACGATTCGGGCATCAGCATGATGTAAGCCGGGATCAGCGTAACAGTCAGGATCCAGGCAAATATGACCCCAAGCCCTACGAACAGGCCAAAAATCTGCACGGGTGGTATTGGTGTCAGAGTAAGGGACGCGAAACCGACGCTTGTAGTCAAAGAGGTAAACAACATTGGTTTGTTAAGGTCTTCCATCACCAGGTTAAGTGTTTTTTCCCGGTCCTGGATCTGTGGGTAGCGATCGAAAAACTCAGAAAGTATGTGGACCGCATCCAGTACCGCAATGGGCATAATAAAAATGGGTATCATGGAACTCATGATGTGAATCGTATTGCCGCTGGCAATCAGAAGCCCCATGGTATCGATGACGGAGAAAACTGCTACTATCATTGGTGAGATTATCAATCTCACGTGGCGGAAGAATAGCCACATAAGTCCGAAGATAAGGAGCATTGCCAGGGGCGCAGAAATAGCCATCTGCTTGAACATCTCTATCCCGAACTGGTCCTGGGCAATGGGTAGACCGGTTATATGATACTCCTCACTTCCAGAGAAGGAAGCCAGCTTGTCCTTCAGCATTGAGGCAACCTCGTAGCTGATGTCCTTGGATGTGATCGGTATGTAAAGGGCAAGGGCCTTACGGTCTTTCGAGATAAGGGTGTCATCAAGAAATGGAATGCGGCTTGCCTTGTCTGCTATCTCCCGGGCTTCCTTTTCTGTCTCGGGCGGGGAACTCATTAGCCACTGGAAACGCACAGTGCCCAGTCCGGCCTGCTCAATATTGTCCACCGTGGAAGGAGCTATGAGGTCCACTCCGATCACTCCCTGGCTGATGCCGTTCTTCTCCCACTGGAGAGTGCGGGCGTATTCAGTCAGGTTGTAAACATTGCGCAGAGTATCAACATTGAACACGCCGTCAGGATGTTTTGTGTCGATGACTCCAACCACGACCATGTCATAGAGGCCGAATTCGCTCTTCATCTGGTTGTGAAAAACCCTGGCCGGTTCATGGGCTTCGAGCATGTTCTCCGGATCTGTGTCGATTGCCAGGGGATGGAGAAATGAAAATGGCCCCGGCATCAATGTGGGGAGTGCAACCAGCAGAACCAGCAGGATGCTGATAATGCAGACAACACGGAATGTGGCCCTGGGCCGTTGGGCCCCGGTTTTAGAAAGGATCATCATGGGGAAGGCCGCCTATTTGAATGCTTCGCCCGGCTTTAAGCCGAGCTTCTTGAGGAAAATAGCCATTGGGCAGAAACGGGTGAAAGCTGCCTGAAACATGTTGAGACCCACAAAAGCTGCCAGCAGCAGCCAGTAAGGGCTTACGAAGTAGCCCAGAATCAGGCTGATCATGATCATTGATCCGGCAAACGCGAAAACAGTTCGATCGATATTCATTTGTTCCTCCATTGTGTGGGGTTGTTATTAGCGTGTTGTGATATTAATATATTATTATATT
>CAYVSA010000019.1:0-19817 GCA_964454175.1 uncultured Pseudomonadota bacterium | reverse complement strand
GACCGACTGCCGGGGCTAAATGTGATAAACAAGTGAAATTCGAAATACATACATCAATCGAATCCTGATCTATGTTAATATTGCAGGATGAATCCAAAAGCAGAAAAGATAAGAATCAGATACCTGTACAGAAGGAAAGTCCTTAGCGGAGACATCAAGGTTCCCCTGGGGACAGCAAAAAGACTGGTAGGGCCGGACTGCGCTTACCACCTTTACTCAGGGCTTCCATCAAAAGGCAAAAAAAAGACTGCTAAAAAAACTGTTGAAGTTACTAATCAGTGATTCCCGGAGGAAAAAGATGAATGAAGCACCGCGGATGCTTTACGCAAACAGGTTGGAGGACATAGAACTGGGAGGCGGATACGAGGGTATCCTGTTTCACAAGATAGAACCGGCTGATGAGCGCAAGTACGAATTTATCCTGGCCGTTCACTTTGTTGCGACCGAACAAACAGTAATGTTCGTTTCCTCAGAGGTCAATAAAGATGGCAGCGAACAATCAGGAGACTCCCATGTAATGGTCCTGTTTCCCGGAGAAGGCCATGAGTCACTCGGTGCATCAAACGACTGGGCGGATGTCAGGAAGTTTAAGAATGAGGCCGCCAGGGTAGCAGTTGACCGCCTGGGCATAATCGTTGAAATATCCGCGGCCGCGGGGTCCTGTGGCGGAGGGTGCGTTCCAACAGAACACTGATCCTTTAGCCGCATAGCAGATCTGCAAACAGCCTCGGTAAATGGCGGAAAGTGATCTGCCGACAGGCGTATAATTCCGGAGGAATAAGCCTATGAGTTTTTTCAAAGAGTCCCGACTTGGGAGCTTCGGTACGGTGAATCTGTGGTGTATCGAATGCGGTATAATGATCCAGGGGAAACCCTACCAGACCAGTTTTTCCGGCATATGTGTATGTTTTGATCCTGTGGATTTCTGTTCCAAGACATGCTGGGATCAGAATGACATCTACAATACGAGCAACTGGCCGCCTCCTCCCAAACCGCCTGCTTGGTGGTAGGCTGGCCAGCACTTTTGCCTATAACTTCCAGTAGTGTAATTGAAAACCTGTAGATCGCTTATTTTTCTCTGGCAAGGGGGGGTTATGCTCAGGTACAGGATAACCAGGGACACCGAGGGCAATGATGTTTTTACGGTGGATTCAGCTGGGGCGGAACTTCTCCACAACCCCATCCTGAATAAAGGCTCTGCATTCACCCACGAGGAGCGCCGTTTGTTCGGCATCGATGGCCTGCTTCCGCCTGCTGTTTCAACGCTGGAAATGCAGGTTGACAGAAGATTCGAGAGCTTTAACGAAAAAACCACAGATCTTGAAAAGTACATTTTTCTCCGTGCCCTGCAGGACCGTAATGAAATTCTATTTTACGCGCTCCTTTCCGGACACCTTGCGGAGATGATACCCATTGTTTACACGCCCACGGTTGGTCTTGCGTGCCAGAAGTTTTCCCACATCTTTCGTTTTACCAGGGGGGTGTTTTTCTCTCCCGAGAATATCGACGAAGCAGACGCCATTTTCAAATCCCTGCCCTACAGAAACATTGAGATGATAGTGGTAACCGACTCGGAGGGTATCCTGGGCATAGGTGACCAGGGTATCGGGGGGATGGGGATACCGGTTGGCAAGCTCTCACTCTACGTCGGTACCGCTGGTATACACCCGGCTAACACTCTGCCTGTAGCCCTTGATGTAGGCACGAACAACGAGGAATTGCTGGCCGACCCTCTCTATCTGGGCATCAGGCAGGAGCGCCTGAGAGGTGATAAGTACTTCGATTTCGTGGAAAAGTTCGTGTCTGCCGTGAAAAGAAATTTCCCTGGCGCCGTACTCCAGTGGGAGGATTTTTCAAAGCAGAACGCATTCACGCTGTTAGAAAGGTACAGGAACGAACTCCCGTCGTTTAACGATGACATCCAGGGTACCGGTGCTGTTGTCCTTGCAGGGATCCAGGGTGCGCTCAAGATCAGCGGTGAAAGACTTTTCGATCAGGTTTTCGCCATTCTGGGGGCTGGCGCCGGGGGCGTTGGGGTGAGCAGACAGATATACACAGCCCTTCTGGGACATGGCCTCTCCCCGAAGGAAGCCCAGGCGAGGATATTTGTCCTGGACAGCAAGGGCGTCATCTTCGACGGCAGGGAAGGGATTGAAGAGTACAAACGCGAATTTTCACAGACTGCCGGTTTTGCCAGCGACTGGAAATTAGAAAATGTAAGAAGAGTTACCCTTTCTGAACTGGTTAAAAACGCCGGGGTGAGTGTGCTCGTTGGAGTCTCGGGTGTTGGTGGCGCCTTCCCGGAGGATGTAATTAAAGCCATGGCGCGAAATACGGAGAAGCCCGTCATTTTTCCACTCTCCAATCCGACGGACAAGACTGAGGCGATCCCGGTTGATATATACAAGTGGACCGATGGCAAGGCTATCGTGGCTGCTGGAAGTCCATTCCCGGATGTGAACCACAAGGGCAGGGTCTTCGTAGTGGGGCAGGGAAATAATGTGTATATTTTCCCGGGCGTTGGGCTGGGTTCACTTGTAGCAGGAGCAAAAATGGTGAGCGACGAGATGATAACAGCAGCAGCAAAAAAATTGTCCGAGCTGGTCTCTACTGAAAGGCTGGAGCTTTCATGTGTTTACCCTCCAATTTCCGATCTGCGGAGTCTTTCCAGAGAGATCGCCATTGCTGTCGCGCAAACCGCCGTGGAGCAGGGTCTGGCAGAAAAACCCCTGGATCCGGGCAGGTTAGGGGAGATCGTGGATTCCAAAATGTGGACACCGAAATACGCTAAATTCCGCAGAAGCTGAGAGTATTATGAGCCTAGTCTCTAAAGTCACCATCAAGTGCCTGTGCTGTGGTGAAGTATTTCAGTCAAGGAAGGTAACTGCCATTGACACACTGGGACCTGCGACAAGCGATTTTTTTGAAATGTCAGTAGGAGAGCAGCCGATCCGGCACCTGGTTCACACCTGCCCCGAATGCGGATATACTGGTGTTCTCAATGAAAAGGGCCCCCTGCAGGATGATATTATAAAGGTAGTTGCTAAAGAGATCACCCCGCGCATAGGGCAGGTGCCCGTCAGCACGTGGCGCAGGTGGGAGTTCATGGCGATCATCAGCAGGGCCAGGGGGCTGGATGATTTTGCTGTGGGATCACTCTATCTCAGAGCAGCCTGGTCGGCCTGGCTCGATAAGGAAAAAGAAGCCGAGGACGGGTACAGGGAAGCAGTGATCAGATATTTTGAAAAGGCTCTCAGGGCGAAGGTGGTTCTGGAAGACAGGGTCTATTGGACTACATATCTTGTGGGAGAGATGCACAGGCGCCTCGGAAACAGACGTAACGCTAAAGAGTGGTATAACAAGGTGCTGGAGATGCAGCTTGAGCATCCGGACAGGAATTTCTGGATCGACCTTGCCACACAACAGATGACAGAACCGAAGGAGTACTTGAGGGCGCCTGCAGTCGGTTCGAAGCCGGAAGACAGGTCACCGTCCTTCCGGGAGAGACTGAAAATGGCTTTCAGGGGGTTAACAGGCCCCTGATGATCCCCTGGTATCTCTAAGGACAGAATTGCAGGATAAGGAGCAGCTGATGAAGATCGCGCCAAGAATGTTGTATGCGGAGCGAAAGAGCGAATTCAAGCTTGGCAGATTTACAGCCATATACTGGCACAGGATCGAAACGGACCAGGACGTTCGCTACCAATACATCATGGCGGTTCACGAGACTGAAACTGATCTTGCACGCCTTTTTGTAACTTCAGAATTTGACCCGTCTGGCGGCCAGGAGGGGGAGGCAAAGCGTTCCCTGTATGTCTATGGTGAAGATGGCCGGGAGGACCTGGGCGAATCTGCGGACTGGGCTGACGAAGAAAAATTCAAGAACAAGGCTCTGCAGGTTACGATGGACAAGCTGGAGATCGATGTGATGGAACTCCTGGCCGTGGGCGAAGTCTCCCCGCCGCTGCCCGGGGGATGATTCATGGATGAAGAGGCCCTGGTAACGGTTTCGACGCACGGCTCGGTCCTGGAGGCTGAGCTAGCAAAGAGCCTGTTGGAAGGGGATGGGATATATGCTTTCATCCATGCTCCCCACTCACATGACCTGTACCCTGGAGTCCTTGGGGAGGTGATGCTCCAGGTCAGGGAGAGGGACCTGAAGCGAGCGAGGGAGATCCTAAAAAGCGGTACATTGAGCCACGATATCGATGATGAAACTTGAGAACTGGAACTATTGAGCACTGACTGCACCCCCCCAGGAGGAGACACAATGCCAGAAGGCACTAAAAAGCTGATGGAAGCGCTCGAAGTAAATGTACGTTCGGCAACTTATCCTGTGGGCATTAAACTGGCCGGACAGAATGATGAAATAGTGCAGAAGCATCGCAGGCCATTAAGGGATATGGGAAATCCAGTCGCAGCCTGCCAGGGCCTGAACATGGCCAGAACATTCGGGTGGACCATAGTTATGGGTAGTGAAGATCACGCCTGCCCTGTGGCTGCAGTTGGAGCCGGGCACATTCCACCCGATCTTTTCCTGGAAGGGGCGGTTGCAGGACTGTATCAGGACGATGTGGAAGCAGGCAGAAAAATGGAAGCAAGCTACTCTATTCATCCCCAGGGTGCAGTCAGAGAGATATGGTTCTCCCCCCTTGCCAGATGCGAATATGTGCCAGATGTATCAGTTGTATACGGAACTCCTGCACAGATCCTGGTACTGATACAGGCTGCGAATTACGGTTACGGTCCGGGTATCAAATCAAGCTCAGCGGGGCGCTTCGGGTGTTCCGAGTGGATCGCAGGCGTTAGCCAGTCCGGCGAGTGTACTTACACCGTCCCTGGCTCGGGGGAGAGGGTATTTGCAGGCACTCAGGATCACGAGATGTCCTTTATTATCCCAGGTTCAAAATTTGAATCTTTGGCAGGGGGTCTGGCGGCATTACGGAAAAAGGGCATGTACAGGTATCCAGTGCCTGATATGAACCTCATGAATGAGCCCAGGATGCCTGATGGGTACTCCGTTTTGAAGCAAGACTGATAAGTGTTGCACCAGGGCACTGGAAATTAGAGTATTAGAACCTGGATTATTGGGCAGAAAAAATTTTGGGAGTTTAGTTAACATATGTAAAGATAAGCTTGCAGATCAGCTTATATGAAATTTGTCTTTACAATCCTATTCAGCATTAGTTAACATGAGTTAAATAAAGAAAAGTTTCAGGGAGATGATATGAAGGATCACCTGATCGGCACAACTGAAGCAGCCCAAATACTCGGGATTAGCCGAATTGCGGTTTTCAAGAAGATCCAGAAGGGCCAGATCGAGGCATACAAGGTCGGACGCAATTACGTCATAGACAGGCGTAGTCTGTCCGATGTGGAGGTCAGGAGCAGAACGCGGCAAAAGGTGCATCCTCGTGAAATTCCTGTTCACAGGCCAACCGAGAGGAAAAAAGTGAAAAAAGACATATCTGATGCAGTAGGGAGGGCAATGAGACAATATGCGGAAGCCCTAAGAAAAATTGAACACGATTAGAGGAAAACATGTGTTTGTCCACAAACTGAGAAAAGTCTGGAAACACCGTTGTGTAATCTGTTAAAATTAGCAGTAATACTTCGAACTGATATAAACTGGTGAATTACTTGAAGAAAAACATAAAAGCAAACATCATTATTTTTATCGCACTCTGGGCCATCCTGGTATTCTCTATTTTCTGGTGGGTTAACCTCAGGGAGGATGAGCAGGTCGAAAGGGTGAACATTTCCCAGGCTGAAGCTTTGTTTCAGCAGGTTGTGGACATGAGAAGCTGGAATTCAGATCACGGTGGTGTATACGTCAAGGTTGATGAAAAGACCCAGCCCAACCCCTACCTGGGAGTTCCCTACAGGGACATATTCACACGTGACGGCCAGATGTATACCCTGATAAATCCCGCCTTCATGACAAGGCAGGTCGGCGAGATCGGTAGAGTACGGCACGATATAAGTGTTCACATTACAAGTCTGAACCCGTTAAGACCGGAGAACACACCTTCTGACTGGGAAAAAGCCTCTCTCAAGGCCTTTGAAGAGGGAAAAAAGGTGAGGTATGGCTTTGCAGATGAAAGCGGCAGAGACTTCTTCAGGTACATGAAGCCACTGACAGTTGAAAAAAGCTGTCTGGAGTGCCACGGGAGCCAGGGATACAGTGTAGGGGATATAAGGGGCGGTATCAGTGTGAGCTTTCCGGTTGACGCTCTTTTAAAATCTCGGTCAGATTTTCGCCGCCAGAGCTCGTTGGCGCTGGTTACAATATGGATTCTCGGTGCCGGGATGTTCACAGGAATCAGTCTTTACTTCAGAGAGAAGAATCGCGAAGTTGAAAAGTACCGTGGACTGGCCCTGGTTGACGAACTCACCGGGCTTAATAACAGGCGGGCTTTCAACGCACTCGTAGACAACCAGTTGGAGACAGCCGAACGCTTCTCTGAAAAGGCGCTCCTACTGTTCGTGGATGTGGACGGGATGAAATTCATTAACGATAATTATGGGCACGACGAAGGGGACAAAGTCCTGAGATCGGTGACAGAAGTGCTCCTGTCTTCGGTGAGGGGTTCGGATATTGTGGCCAGGTACGGAGGTGATGAGTTCGTAGTCTTTATGCCAAAATCATCAATGGTCCACAGGGACCTTGCTGTTGCCCGGGTTCATCAGCTTATGGATTCACGGAACAGTGTTACGCTGGAAGACTATAAGATCTCTGTGAGTATAGGGGCCACGGAGTTTGATCCAGTAGCTCCAGTTTCCATCGATACACTTCTCAAACAGGCTGATATGGATCTTTACGGCAAGGTCGATGACTCAAACAGTGCCTAAAAAAATACTTGCACTTATGTTTGGGATATCGTATAAGGTGACGCGTCGGTGAGAATTTGCCCCGGCAGAACAGGATTTGTAGGCACGGAAAAGCTTAATGGGAAACGATAAGGGGTCCAGAGCTATTCGTTCTGGATCTTTTTTTTCGAGCCCTTGAAGATGGTCCGGTGGCCTGCAAAAGAATGGAAAGAAAAGGAGAAGTAACATGGCAGAAGGAACAGTAAAGTGGTTTAACGAGGCAAAGGGTTTTGGATTCATCGAGCAGGCTGAAGGTCCGGATGTGTTTGTACACTTTTCGGCCATTCAGTCGGAGGGTTTCAAGACCCTCAACGAAGGCCAGCGTGTGAGCTTCGAAGTCGAAGAAGGTCCCAAGGGCCCACAGGCCAGCAACGTTGTTGCCCTGTAATCTATAATAACAGTCAACAATAAAAAGAGCCCCGGAAGTTCTGCTTCCGGGGTTTTTTTTGTGTTTTTTGGTTTGCTCTGACACCTTTATTAGCTTGCTCTGACACCTTTTTTTAGAGCGGGAAGTGACACGCCACCCTGTGGGTGTCGCCGATATCCTCGAGGGCAGGCTCAGATTCCGGGTTTGTGCAGATGTCAGGCCTGCCTTTATCCCTGTAAACAGGGCATCGGGGAGCGAATCGGCATCCGGCGGCAGGCCGTTCGAAGTCGAACACACCCCAGTCGCTTCGCAGAGTACTTACCGGCGAGGCCTCCAGGCTGTGTTTGTCCACGAGGGAAGACCAGAGAATATCTGTGTATGGATGTCGGGGGCTGTGAACTATTCGGCCGGCAAGCCCCATTTCCACGATCTTGCCGAGGTACATAACAGCAACCTTGTGGCTCATCAGCTCCACTACTCTGAGGTCGTGGGAAATGAAAAGGTATGAGAGTTTAAGTTCCTCCTGAAGGTCGCGCAGAAGATTTACTATCTGTGCCTGGATGGAAACATCAAGGGCGCTGGTGGGTTCGTCTGCCACCAGGAATTTCGCGCCTACAGCCAGAGCTCTTGCTATTCCCACACGGCGCTTTTCGCCACCGGATAACTCATGCGGGTAAGAAGTCAGCTTTGATCCTTTCAGGTTGACCATGTCCAGCAACCCGGCGACTTTCGAGTCTGCCTCGGAGTCGGTAAGCTTGTGAAAAACGGTCACGGCTTCCCGAAGGATCGAGCGGATCCTCATTTTCGGGTTCAGGGCGGCGTCCAGGTCCTGAAAGATCATTTGCATCTGTTTCCTGACGGGCTGAAATCTGCCCGCGGGCATTGTCGTTATGTCCTGACCCTCAAAGAGTATCCTTCCGGAGGTCAGGGAGGTCAGCCGCAGGATCGATCTCCCCACGGTAGTCTTGCCGCAGCCTGACTCGCCTACCAGCCCCATGGTTTCATTTTCCTTTATATAGAAACTCACTCCGTCAACTGCAGGAATGACTTTTTCCTCCGGTCGGAATACGGAAAAAACGCCCCTTTGCTGGGCATAGTGCTTCTTGATGTCTTCAACTTCCAGTATTGTCCTGGACAAAATTTCTCCCTGGTTGCTCCGGGCTGTCAGTCAGTATACAGCCAGCACCTGATCTGCCGTCCCGGTAGAACCTCGGAAAGCGGCGGCTCAGCTGTCCGGCACTTCTCCTCGATCCTGTCGTTAGTCCGGCTGCACCGGGCGAAGTACCTGCACCCTGCCGGTATATTAACGGTGTCTAAAACATCCCCTTTAATAGCTTTGAGGTGCCCTTTCATCCTGATCTGGTGTTTGTCAGGTATTGACTCTAAAAGTGCGGCCGTATACGGGTGTTTATATTCGTGAGCAAGGGACAGGATATGGGAGACAGGGCCTGATTCGAGCACAGTCCCTCCGTACATCACCGCCACTTCGTCCGACAGCCGGGAAATGATGTTAATGTCATGGGATATGAGCATCGTCGTAACTCCCACTTCCCCCTTCAGGTCCACAAGGAGATCAACGATCTTCGACTGTATCGTGGAATCGAGTCCAGTTGTTGGTTCGTCGGCAATAAGCAGCGCGGGTTCCGATGAAAGGGCCATTGCTATCATGGCCCTTTGACACATGCCGCCTGAAAGACCATAGGGAAAATTGCTCATCCGGAGGTTCGGAGAATCGATCTTAACCTGTTCCAGCCAGTATCTGGCTCTGGATGAGGCCTCTGCTTCGCTGGTGATGCCGGTGTTGAGCAGGATCGACTCGGTGATCTGTTTCCCTATCCTCATGAATGGATTGAGGGAGACTTTGGGGTTTTGAAAGATCATGGATATTTCCCGGCCGCGGATGTTTTCCATCTGCTGGTCGACATTCTTTTGCCATCCCCGGTTGTCTTTTTCAACGTCCATAATTCTTCCGTCGGTTTCACTTGTGTGGACGAATTTGTCCAGGGACTGAAGCAGATCCAGTGTTGTCCCGTTGAGGGAGAATTCTGCTGTTCCAGTAATTACGCCCGGTTCAGTCTTCACAAGGCCGAGTACGGACAAGGCGGTGACGCTCTTGCCGCTGCCGCTCTCCCCGACAATGCCCAGCGTTTTTCCGCGATTCACCTGCAGGTCAACTCCGTCGACTGACCTGATGAAGACCTGCTTGCTCCTTGAAAAGAAGTAGGTCCGAAGGTCTCTTATTTTGAGAACAGGCTGCTCGCTCATGCTGTTCTCTTCCACTCAAGAATGTTGTTGAGACCGTCACCGAGGAGGTGCAGGCCCATGATCGCGAATAAAATAGCAAGTGCTGGAGCTGTTGAAGGCCAGAAATTACCCTGCATGAAATAATTTGCTCCGGCCTGGACCATGTTTCCCCATGACGGAACAGGTTCCTGCACACCGAAGCCCAGGTAACTCAAACTGGATTCGATCAGTATTGCCTCGGCCATGCCAAGGGTTGCCTGAATGATGAGAACTGACCGGCAATTATGCCAGAGTATGTGTTTCAGGATTATCACCCGACTGCCGAGCCCCAGGGCAGTTGCCGCCTCTATGTAACTCTTCTGTTTGAGGAACAGTATCTTGTCCCTGATCAGCAGGGCCACTACCGGGATATTGGTTATGCCTACGACGATCATTATGAAGTACATATCCGGTTTGAATGCAGCAACTACGAGGAGGATGATGACCAGCCTGGGAAATGAGTCCACGAGATTGGAAAAATAGTTTGAGATGGTTTCAAGAAGCCCACCCCAGTATCCGGAAAGGACGCCGACCAGCGTGCCGAAAAACAGTGCTATGGAAATAGCGAGCAGACCGGGAAGAAAATAAGCCTGGATGCCAAGGATGAGCCTGGCAAGTATATCCCTGCCCATGAAGTCCGTGCCCAACAGATGGCCGGCAGTTCCCGGAGGTGCCATCATCAGGCCCAGGTTTATCTCCTGGGGATCGGCCGGCAGCATGTTAAGCGCCCCCAACAGGTAGGAGACTACCACAAGCGCCAGGATAAAAAGACCGTACCCCACGTATATGAGATCCCGCGTGTCCGTTTTCTTCCAGAAGGGAAGATCCGAAAAATCCGGGACTTTAACAGACACCTGCGTATATCGCTTCATAGGTTCAGTGTCCCTTTGCCGCTATTCCTGGGAAGCCCTTGGGTTGACCATTACGTAGACGACTCTTTGCAGTAGACTCCCCATCCTGACAATTACCGCTGCCATGATGGCGATGCCCATGATTATCGGGTAGTCTCTGTCCTGGGCAGCCTGCCAGGCCATCCGTCCCATCCCTGGCCAGTTAAATACCTGTTCCACAACAACAGCTCCTCCGAGGATGAAGGGGATCTTGGATGCTATTATCTGTGTGATGGGGATGAGGAATCCCTCCTTGAAGGAGTGTTTCCAAATGGAACTTCCCCTGGCCGCAGCTGCGCGAATGTAGTCTTCAGAAAACACACGCTCCATTTCCTCCCTGAGGTATCGTACAACCTCACTTATGGTCCCATTTCCCAGCCCCAGAACTGCTATGGGCAGTAGGAAGGAAGCCACTCCCGGGTGCCCGGAAGAAGAATAACCCACTGACACGGGAAAGTAGCCGAAGCTGTGTGTGGATACATATATGACGATGTAGCCTAACCAGAATACCGGCAGAGCTGATACGACATAGGCGAACAAGGTAAGTGGGAGGGTTACTGGCGTGGTGCCTTGCCTCGCGGATGCCAGAGCAATGGGCACTGCTGTGGCAAGGGTTATGAGCATAGCGCCGATGGTCAGGTAGAGGGTGTTGATGCCGACTCGTATGATCTCACTCAGTACGGGCAGCCCTGTGCGGGTGGATGTTCCGAAATTGGCCTGGCCGATCTCACCCAGCCACGACAGGTACTGGCCGTACCACGTCGCGGGAGTGCTTCCCCCTGTGCTCATCTGTCCCTGGAGCAGGGTAGTGAATGGGTCACCGGGGGCAAGATATAGAATAACGAACACAACGAAGCTCACACCTAGAAGCAGGAGTGCGGTGATAAAAAGCTCCCTGGCAAGTGTCAGGGCTATGGGTCTTAAAGCAGTCAGCTTCATGCGGTGTCAGGTGGATGTGTTTGTATCTACCTCCCTGGGTGCTTCGTTATCTTTGCTCGTCTACCGGGATATACCAGTCATCGGCAAAGGAGAAGAACTTGTAAGGATGAATTGCCATGTGCCTCACCTTCTTGTTGTAGGCTGCGTAGTTTGTGAGCGTCCACAAGAATGTGTAGGGACTCTCGTCGGCAAGTATCTCGTGGAGCTTCCTGTAGATCGTCCTGCGCTTTTCGTGGTCAAGGGTGAGCTTGCTTTCCACGATCAGGCTGTCAACGAGCGGGTTGGAATATCCCCCGAAATTGTTCTTCCACCTGCCGATCTCGGAAGAGTGGAACAGGGAGGATATATCAGCAGAGTCGTCGAAAACCCAGGAGGCAAAGATTATGTCCATATCGTGATCCAGGAACACATCTTCCTTCCAGGCCTGCCACTCCATGAATTCAACCCTGATGTTCACGCCAACCTTCTTGAGATAGCTCTTGAAGGCAAGGACGACCCGCTTGACTGCTTCGCTCTCCTTCTCAATGGGAACCTTGAGACTCAGTGAGAGCTGCTCGCCATCCTTTTCCATTATCCCGTCCGGCCCCATGGTGAAACCGGCTTCTTCCAGCAGGCTCCTTGCCTTGACGGGATCGTAGGGGAAGGGTAGGACGTCAAGGTTGTAGGCCCAGCTGCCCGGTGCGAAGGGACCCGATATTATCGTCCCCTGGCTGTTGAAGAATGAATCCAGCATCTCCTGCCTGTTCACCGCGTGGGTAAATGCCTGCCTGACCCGCTTGTCGGCGAGGAGAGGGTTCCTCAGGTTGTATCCGAAAAAAGAGTAGGAGAGGGCGTTGTAGGGCTGGAGAACGTAGCGCCTGTCTCCCTGGATCTCCGGGATGCTCCTGGGATTAACCAGGACTATCATGTCTATCGCGTTGAACATGAGTGCCTGGGACATTATGTTCTGGTCCGCGAATGGTTTTGCGATAAAGCGATCTATATGCGGCCTGCCCCTGAAGTATTTATCGTTGGCAACCATTATTACCTCACGGTCGGAGGTTATGGTTTTGATCATGTAGGGCCCAGTCCCGATGGGCTTTTGTACGAAGGGGTCGCTCCTGGTCAGGAATTTGGAGTTTGCCGGCCCATGGGCGGGTATGATCTTGAAGCTGAATTTGGCAAGGGCATTCAGAATAGGTCTTTTAAGCATGAAACGGACAGTGTAGTCGTCGATCCTGGCAGCGCTCTCGATAAATTCATACCTCACCTTTAGCGGTGTTATGGTCCTGGGATTCATCATGATGTTGTAAGTGAAGATCACATCATCCGCCGTGAAGGCCCTGGGCTCCTCTCCTGCACGCGCATGCCATGTTACATCCTTACGGAGATAGAAGGTGTAGGAGCTGCCGTCGTCGGCTATCTGCCACCGCTCAGCGAGTTCAGGCACTATCTCCTGTCTTTCATTAATGCCAACAAGGCCGTTGAATACCAGTTCGCTCACCCTCAGGGAGATCATGTCGTTGCTTGTAATGGGGTCCAGGGTAGCAGGACGGCCGTACTCTCCGTAGCTAAGTACACCTCCGTCGGGTCTCCCGTCATCCTTGCTCAATGCAGCTGCATCAGTGGACATGCCCAGTGCCGCAGCAATGCAAATGACGAGCGGTAACGTCCATTTAGCTTTCATCCCATGCCTCCTTATTAAATGCAGTTTCCAGTTTCTGGTAGTTAAATTGGTTCCAAGGCCCAAGTCCCAGGGCCCATGTGTCGATTATCACCATTACTCTAATTTCCATTTTCCATTCCCAATTCCCATTTTCCAACCTACAATACCTTCACATCCCCGGCACTCTCCTGGACCATGGAGTAAACTCCCTGCATGGCGTTCTGTATCTGGCGGACTGCCGGATACTGCCTGCTCATCTCAAATAGTATCTCCAGAGCTTCTGAAAATTTCCTGGTTTTGAAATATACTTCAGCCAGATCCACCAGAAGCAGGGGATTGTTGTATTCGATCTTGTTCTTGTAGGATTTGTCCCTGCCGGCCTCCAGATAGGAGATCGCAGTTTCGGTGTTGCCTGTTTCAAGATAGTATCGTCCCAGAGCGAAATTCAGGTTTGAAAAACTCCGGTCCACCCTCGTTTCCAGAAGTTTTTGAGCAGATGAGGCGATCTCTTCGCACTTGATCTTTACATCGCTGCAGACATCGAGTGTCTGGGCAAGGCTGTTGGGGTCATTCCAGTTGTCCCTGGAGAGCACCTCCAGGATCGTTTCTCCCTCTGCAGCCCTGCCGCTGACAAAGGAGTTTTTGGCACGAATAGCTGATGCCGCATTCTTCTGGAGTTTTGGCAGGGGCCATGAAGAAAGGAAAGCATCAACAGCTTTGCTGGAGGCCGGTGCGTTCCTGTCAAGGGCGAATGCCTCGGCCAGATAGTAATTTACCATTCTGTTCGGCTTGGGCCTCTCCGATGCCAGTTTGAGGTACTGAATGCTGGCTTTGCGGTATACGGCAGCCAGGTTCTTCAGCAGCGTTATGTTGTAGAACTGCAGGGTCTTGTTCTCTCCCAGACTTTCCTGGTAGGAAAAGGTTTTCAGGTCGGCCTCCCGAAGGAGATTGAGCGCCTTTTTAATCTGGCCAGCTTCCACGAATACCCCAACGCTGTTACTGAGGATCCTTATGGGGACTGGTTTGTTTGATTTGCCGGCTATAACCAGCGCTCTGTCGCAGAGTTTCTCCGACCTCCTGGGATCGAGCCCGACCTTTATGAAGGCGAATGCCAGTTCAGATAGAACCAGGGGATCACCGGTATCTGCGAGCCCGGACCACAGCCGGTCCGCCTGGCTTCCGTTACCCTGCAGGTAAAGAGAGGTTCCCAGGCCGACCTTCGCAATGTTTCTGAAAGAACTTTCCATTCCCCGATCCTTCAGGATCTTCTGGTACTGGAATGCGGCCCGGGCAGGTTTGTCTGCCGCCAGTAGGGACTCGGCCAGGAAGAGTTTGACCATCCGGCTCGAATCCTTGTCTTTTTTCGCGGATATTCTCGACAGGTAATCCAGGTTGGCCTTCAGAGATATATCATACAGGCGATCATGCAGTTTCGCGCTCCTGAGATAAGTCATGCCCAGCAGGAGCTCGGCCGAACTCAGGTCTTCCGGATCCAGAGCCGGCAGATCGAGTCGCAATTCAGCGGCAAAATTAAAGTGGTTTCTCTTCAGCTGATCCAGCGCCCTCTGGACTTTAACCTCAATGGCATGTGCCCTGACAGGAAGGAACGTGCTGAATATCAAGAGCGTTATCAGGCATTTCAATCGCATATCCGGACCATAGCTCCTTAATCTCTGAGACGTGATATAAAAATCTGATCCCACTGCTCAACCTGTGCCCTGAAAGCGATAGCTCCGTCGGGTGAGCATGTGACGTCGTGGTTAATGGTTGTGTCCGTTTCCAGCAGGGTACTTGTCTTCTCGTTAATGTCGATGACGTAGAGGGGGTAATATCCCCTCTGGTCGTTCTTAACGTACAGGATCCTTTTGCTGTCCGGCATCCAGGCAGGACCGCGTTCAACATCCGGATTGACGTTTGCTGCCACTATCGTACCCTCAATATCTTCAGGTGAAGCGATGTTGCGGCCGTTGGCCGGGACTACTGCAATAGACCAGACTTTAGGGTCATTGTCGGCGTTGAAATTCGTGTAAAATGCGATGAGTTGCCCGTCCGGCGACCATGTCGGTCTCAGATCGTCGTAGGACCATGTGGTCAAAGGCCTTACGGACTGAAAGGGCATCCCCATGTCGTCGATGACATAGATATCGTGATTTTCACTGCTGCCGTAGAGCATCGCGATCTTTTTTCCATCAGGAGACCACTGTGGATAGAGGTAAGTCTTTTTCCCCCTGGTAATTTTCTCGGTCTCCCGTGTGGCCAGGTCCATGAGGTACAGGTCAGCTTTGCCGCTTTGCCCCGAAACGAATACCAGTTTGTCAGCAACGGGCGACCAGTCAGCATGACCGTCCCTCTGGGACGCATCGGTCAGTCTTTCGATCACTTCACCGCGCAGATCACTCAGGTAAATGTCGTAGTTACCGGTACCGGCGTTGCTCATGAAAACGAAACGGCTGCCGTCATGAGACCATGTAAGTCCCGAGTTGTAGCTTTCCTCGCCGGGAAAGCTGTTCGCGAAGAACTCCATCCCGCTTTCCGGACTGCTCTCATGGTAGCTGATCTTTCGGATCACCTTTCCGCTGGAGGTTGCTATGATAATTTCCTTGCGGTCCATGACGTTGCGCTCAAAAGCGACCATTTCGCCCGAAGGTGACCAGACAGGGTTGGAGTCGTTACTCCCTTTCTGGATCTCAGTAAGCTCATAAGTGTAGAACAGGTCGGCAGCGGGTACTTCCTTCGACAGAACCTCGTCTGGAATATTTCCGGACCACTGCCGGACAGACTCCGGATAGGGTGACATGACTGCGTTCACAGGGGCCATCTCATCAATGGATTCCTGGTCCACAGGGATCTCCTCAACCTCCGCGTCCACTTCCGGGCCGGATATCGTGTCTGCGGCATAAACACTTCCTTTAACAGACATCACGGCACCGCTTTGCGGTGTTTCGGCTGCCCTGGCATTCCCGGCCGCGAGATTCGAACCGGCGAGAATAACTGCCGCGATCATGAAAAATACCTGTTTTTCTGCAAACTCTCCGACTCCCAATCTCCAGACTCCGCTACATCAGATCCTGGATCTGGGTCCAGTATTTCCGGGCAGAATCGCGCATCTGTGTAAAAACCTCGTCACCTTCCAGCTGTTTCGGGAAGAAATCGAAATATTCTCTCCATGCCAGGTCGGCCCTTCCCAGGATCGTCTCCTTCCTCGTTAGCAGGTATAGCTTGTGGTATGAGAGTGCCAGGTAATAATAAGTGTCATGCAGGGCTTCGTTGTAGTACTGGGTCGGGAAGAACCTTGTATTCTGTTTTGCTTTTTCCAGGTTTTCTGAAGCTTTCGAAAACTTCTGGGCAGCGCTGAGCCTGTCTTCTCTGATGAGGTTGTTGCCCAGTTCGTAATAAGCATGGCCCAGATTTGTGTAGGCGATGGAAAACTGTTTGTAAATGAGCTGCTGGTTCTCGGGAAGGGAAAGTACGTTTTCAAACTCCTTGATCGCAGAGTTGAAATCTTCTTTTTCATCCATGTATATCTGCGCAAGCCTGAACCTTGCGTTGGAATAATCAGGATGGTCCATGCCAGGACTGGAGTAAGCAGCGATGGCGCTGTCGAAATCCCCGACACGCTCTGCCCGCTTGCCCTGTTTCATGTAATCCTTGACGAGTACGATCTTTTTCGAACCAGTGTAATCTACCTCTCCTTTGTTGAACTCGACTACTTCTTCAAAGTCACGGTAGTCTCCGCTGGCTGACATCTTGAGAGTGTGGAACCCGAAATTAACCTTCAAGCCTCCGGTCATTGGAGTCTTCCCGACCTTGACACCGTCCAGAAAGACATCGGCGCCAGATGGTCTGGATTCGGCCCTGAATGAAGCGTTGTTGATATGGAGAACGTAATCCTTGTTCTCCCTGTCGGCTGCCGCCTTGATCCTGCCTGTAAACTGCTGATACCCGTGTTTGTACAGGACGAGATCGTAGTTCCTGCCGATCTTGAGTGGTATCCTGGCGGTTCCCCTTGAGCTGGTTGACCCCGCCCACTCCTCGTCTATATAAATATTCACGCCAGCGATCAGGGCGATTTCGGGGGGCACACCTCCCTTTACGGTAAGGGTGACATAGCCCCCTGCCGCCTGAGCCTCCCTGGAACCAGGGGAACGGCGCATAACTCTCTGGCCTGGAACGGCCTTTTTACCGGATTTAAGCTCGATAATTTCGCCTGTTGAGGATCTCTTGCCGACTTTCCTGAGTTTGATCGTCCCGATGTCCCTGTACCCACTTATCCTTCCGTACTTGGCAAGGTCCGGGGCCTGCAGGGAAAATTCCATGCCCCTTTTAAGCCCGTAGGAAGATTTCCCCATATTTATCTTGTTGCCGTCCTTGATCGAAACCAGGGTCGCCTTGAAGGGGAAATCTGCAAGGATGTTGTTAGCTATCTTTTTGGCGACCTTCTTTACGTCTCTTACCCGTCTTGCGGTGTTTATCTGGCTGAGTACCAGTGTGCCGTCAGAGGAGAATACCTTGGTCTCGATGGTGTAGCCCCGGTTGTTTCTTGATACACTGCCAAGGATCACTGCATCCACCGCCTTGATGAGTGTAGTGTTATTCCATCCGGCGCTGGTTATCCTGTCAACGTCGGTCTCGGCCTGTTTTATGTTTTCTCTCAGCGTATCTTTCGGTACTTCGGAAAAGACCATATGGCTGTAAAGGATGTTCCCCACTGCCTCTTCCAGGCGCCTCAGGATCGCGGTCATGTCCTCGTCAGGAGCGTTGCTGGAGTAACCGTAGATGCCTGTCCTGACAGTCTTGAGGGCGGTATTATAGAAATAACGTTTCAGTGATCTTCTGCCGTCGAGAACTACCTTTGCCTTCCAGACGGATGGGGTATAGCCGGGAACTGACATCCCGACTGTCACGGATCTGCCGGGGGCTCCCCTGTAAACATAGGAAACAGAGCCGTTCTCACCTGTCTTCCCAATGCTTTTCTTGCCGATCCAGACGGATATCCCTGGCAGGCCAATTTCCTGGCCGTATTCCTCGGTAAGGGCCCTGATGGTCAAAACGGAGGGTTTGAATATGGCTGCTTCAGCCGTGGTGCCGGGCTTGATCTCCAGTGATTTTTTCCAGGTGACGTAGCCCTTTTTTTCTACTTCAAGACGGATTTTACGAACCGCCTGCCCTTCGTAGCTGTACTTGATCTGACCCGCGGTATCCGTCGTTCCCAGGTTACGGCCGTCAATTTTTACCAGTGCTCCCTCAACTGCGGAGCCCTTGTCGGTGACAGAGATGGCTACTCCCTTGGATGACTTCAGCACAACCTCAAGGGCGTACTTGTCCCCGGGAGTCTCTCCGGGTTTATTCACAGTGACGGAGCCTTCCCAGGGCTCGATCTCGTACCCCATTGCTTCTTTGACGACTGAGACCTTGATATTGTCACCTGAGAGCTTCATGACCTTGTGGGCGAGGGTGCCGTCTTCGGCGGTCACGCCTACTTCGGCACCGTCCAGGATCACTCTTGCCTGTGCAGCAGGACTGCCGTCCAGCGTAGCCTTCACCTGTACAGTTACCTCCCTTTTCGCCTCTGCACAGGCGAACAGGACTGCAGCCGCGAGGATAACTACACCCCACCTTGCCGTTCGCTTAAACATGATAGCGCCTCCTGATAGACTTATATTCCAAATGTACCTTCAAAGTTCGTAATATCCCGGTATGCCTGCAGCAGCCGGGCTGAGGTCTGCAGGGCAGCCCCATGCTTCGTGTAATGCCCTGGTACTATTATTGGCGGATACTGACTCATCAGCGTTGAAACGGACAGAGCACACCCCGGTTAAAGGTATTGCACGGCCGGTCTGGGAACGGTCACATCGTCGGGGGCTGTATGTTAACTTCACCCGGATTGATGATCTTGTCCCGGTCGGAATCAGAGCTCTCAATGGATCGCCGTTTGCTCTCCGGGATCTTTTTGAGGGTCAACTCCACTTTCTGGCGGCCGCTCCCGACCTCAACAGTAATGGTTTCAGTGACATAACCGATCCTGCCGCCCTCAACCTTGTAGGTGCCCTTTGTGATGGCGCCCTTTTCGGATTCGAAGTTCCCCTCGACATCGGCGGTTACGGAGTGAGATGCTTTTTCTACGCTGACGGAAGTGTTGATCATGTTGATGACAGTGCCTTCCGGGCTCTCAGCGGCTACCGGGGCCATATTACGGTCCATAAGGCGAACATTACCGTAAATGCCAGGAGCGCATGCAGCAAGAGGAAGTAAAAATGCCGTCAGAAAAAGAATGATGATAGGCCTTAAACTCATGATTGTCCTCCTGCAAAGAAGGTTGAATTTATATTTCCTGGTAGCGTCTGCCAATTGATCACTCCGGGAAGTCTATATGAATCTTTCCGCCTTTGTAAAGGTCGCCTGGTGTCAGGCAAAATAATTTCAGCGTTAACCAGGAGAATGGCATCTCGAAAAAAATGGCCGGATCGGCCATCACGGGTCTCCATGTTGGTTTTTGACCTAAAAACGCCTCCCCCTGGGGGGAGGCGTTTTTACTCCTGTTGTTTCCTGATCAGCTCTTGTTATTCATCAGCAGGGTTTCTGAACCCCTGGCCTTCGCGGCTTCCGGAGCTTTTCGCATCCTGAGGGCGAAGAACATGACCATCAGCGCTACGATGAAGTATATGACGTATCCCCGCATCTCGTACTGGTACGTCATGGTTTTCGTGGTACCGGTGTTAAGGAGGGAAGAAGCTACCCATCCGCCGGTTCTGCCGTTACTCGAGCGGACCCTTGTCCACTTGCCGCTTGTGGTCACGACGTTGAACCTGTCTCCCGAGTGGGC
>CAYVSA010000018.1:12329-33055 GCA_964454175.1 uncultured Pseudomonadota bacterium | reverse complement strand
TCCCGGCCCAGGACCGAGCAATTCGGTACCGGGCCGACCGTCGTTCAGCCTATAACCAATGCCCAACACCCAACGCCCAATGCCCAACGACCAATGCCCAACGACCAATGACCAACGACCAATCACTAATCACCAATTTCTATTTCCAATATCCACATATAGTATTTGGGTAAATATTTACACAACATGGTGTGGGAAGAGCTCTTCCAGTCGCAGATAACCCGCAGAAAATACAATACTTTTTCTTGACACTGCTACGCTGCCACGAGTATATTGTGGGTCAATGTGGGAAATAGTGGGGAACTGTGAGTTATGAGCAAAATTTTATTCAGAGGCAGATTTGAACATTCCATCGATGAGAAAGGCCGCCTCAGCGTCCCGGTCAAGTTCCGGGAAAACATCGTTGATAACCACGGGGGCCGCATCGTTCTCACCAATCTGCCGCGCTGTCTCGTAATATACACTCCCGAACAGTGGGAATCAATAGAAGCGAAGGCAAGCAATCTCTCCGCACTGAAATCCAACGTACAGGCTTTTCTACGCTATTTCTACTCGGGCGCTACTGAGTGTGATCTCGACCGCCAGGGAAGAATCCTCATACCTCCCACCTTGAGAAGCGCTGCTGCCCTGGACAGGCAGGTCGTTCTGGCAGGGATGCTCAACAAGATAGAAATATGGAGCCAGGAGCGTTGGGATGAGGAAATTCAACGCGCCGTGGATAACTTCGACCAGATCTCCGAGGAACTGTCTGACTTCGGGCTGTAGCTCCCGAGACAGGACCAGGATGCAGAGACATTAAAGAATGACCGTACGCGAGGGGAGTTTGCATCATACTCCTGTCCTTCTTGAAGATGTTCTGGAGGGTTTGAGTGTTCGGAAGGGCGGGATGTATCTCGACGGTACGGTGGGAGAAGGTGGGCACACCGCACAGATCCTGAGCCGCTGGGATGATACCCGTGTGCTGGGAATCGACAGGGATGCTGTGGCGTTGGGGCTCGCACAGAGCAATCTGTCCAGGTTCGGGGACCGGCTGAAACTATACAGGGGCAGCTATGCTGAGTTCGAAGGTTTTCTTGAAGAAGCCCATTTTGGTCCGCTGGACGGGTTCCTGCTTGACCTCGGTGTCTCCAGCATGCAGCTGGACGATCCCGCAAGAGGCTTTTCCTTCATGGAGGACGGGCCGCTGGATATGAGGATGGATCAGGATGGTTCGATCACGGCGCTGGACGTCGTGAACGAATACTCTGCCGGAGACTTGAAAAGGATTCTCGTCTCCTACGGAGAGGAAAAGCGGGCCGGAAAAATTGCCTCGGCGATCGTCAAGGCCAGGGACGAAGAGAGTATTCGAACAACCGGCAGGCTGAAAGGGATCGTAACAGACGTACTGGGAATGAAAAAGCCGGGGTCGATCCATCCGGCGACCAGAACTTTTCAGGCCATCAGGATAGAGGTGAACGGGGAACTTGATGCCCTGGACAGTACGCTGGAGCCGGCAGCTGCAAGCCTGAAGGATGGCGGTAGGATGGCAGTGATCTCCTTTCACTCTCTGGAGGACCGGATCGTGAAAAACGTATTTCGCAGACTTGAAAGTCCCTGTACCTGCCCGCCCGCATTCCCGATCTGCGTGTGCGAAAAAAAGTCTCAGGGGATCGTGATCACCAAAAGACCGATATCTCCCGGCGATGATGAGAAAAAGGCCAACCCCCGCAGCAGAAGCGCAAAATTGAGGGTCTTCGAGAGGAGGTCGAATTGGGAGCAGTAGCCGATGCCAGGAGCACAGGCCGCCAGACGGCCGCTTCGTTGGGGTTCAGAGAGCTTCTCCTGGCCTCGATAGTAGTATTGATGATCGGCTGCGCAATTTTACTAACTGTCTGGAGAAGGGTGGCTTTCGTTAAGGCAGGATACGAGATAAGGACCCTGGAAAAGATGGAAAGTGGGCTCCTGGACCGTAAGCGTGCCATGGAGATCGAAAGGGAGATGCTGAGCGACCCTGTCAGGATCGAGAAGATCGCAAAGTCCAGGCTGGGCATGACAGATCCGGAAAACGGGCAGATACGGATAGTGCAATGAGCAGGAAGGTTGAAAATGGAAACATTGTGGGCAGAACGGTGCGGCGTCGTATACGTTTTCTGTCCTTCATCCTTCCCGTGCTTCTGGTGATCCCGGCCGCCAGGGCATTTCACCTGCAGGTCCTGTCGCGGGACGCTCTCAGCGCAAGAGCGGCCCGGCAGAGCAATCTGGTGGTAAGGGTTCCCTCGAAACGGGGAGCCATCCTGGACCGCAACGGCCACTCACTTGCGGTGAGCGTTCCGGTCCCGTCAGTTTTTGCCATAAGAGAGCAGGTAGAGGACAGGGTGCTGACAGCAAAGGTTCTTTCAAAAGTCCTCAAGCTGGACAGGAGAACCCTGGCCGACCGCCTCGGGGTCGGCAGCGGTTTTGTCTGGCTCAAAAGAAGGATAGCCCCGGAAGAGGCAGAGAAGGTGGCAGAGCTGGACCTGAAGGGTGTCGGGATACAGAGCGAGCCGCGCCGCTATTATCCCAACAAGGGTCTGGCAGCTCCCGTCCTGGGATTTGTCGGAGTGGACAGGGGACTGGAGGGCCTGGAATACTCATTGGAGGAACACCTTCGGGGTGGTGAAGGCGAGAGGATGCTTGTTAAGGACGCCCTGGGGACATCGATCGTCCCCGGCGATCAGTGGGCTATGGAGCCCTCGGCCGGGTCCACCGTACAGCTGACGATCGATCGCACGCTCCAGCATTTTGCAGAGCAGAGCCTCGAGACTGGTGCAAGGAAGGCGGGCGCCGCAGGCGGCGCACTCATTATCATGGAAACCGCAACCGGCCGGATTCTGGCCATGGCAAGCTATCCCGGTTTCAACCCTAACAATTTTCAGAACTACAGTTCATTTGAGTATAGAAACCGGCCAGTAAATTTCGAGTACGAACCTGGATCAACCTTCAAGATCGTTACAATATCGGGAGCTCTCCAGGAAGGTGTCTACGACGACAAGGAGATCATTTTCTGCCAGAACGGGAAATTCAGGGTGGCAGATGCGGTCATTAACGACAGCGTGCCTCACGGATGGCTGACCCTGAGGGGTATCCTGCGTAAATCGAGCAATATAGGCGCGAGCAGGGTCGGACTGGCTATGGGAAGTTCCAGACTGGAAAAATATGTCCGGGATTTCGGGTTTGGCACCAGGAACAGCCTTCTGCTTCCAGGAGTGAGAAGCGGCTCGGTGAGGGCCGCATCCGGGTGGACCCTGGTGGACATTGCAAACATCTCCTTCGGACAGGGGCTGGGTGTTACACCACTGCAGATGGTCAACGCCTTTAACGCAGTTGCCTCCGGCGGTATTTTACTCAAACCATACATTATAAGCAGACTTTCCTCCGCATCGGGGGCCACCATCCTTGAAAATCACCCCACAGTACTTCGACGGGTCCTCAGGGAGGATATTGCCAGAAAAATGACCAGCATGCTGGTCTCAGTTACATCAAGTGGAGGGTCTGGAGTGAGAGCGGCCATTCCAGGCTACCTGGTTGCAGGAAAAACCGGGACCGCTCAGAAATTCTCCAGGGAGGAGGGAGCTTATTCAAGGTCCGATTTTGTAGCTTCATTTGCCGGTTTCGCACCTGCCGATAATCCAGTTATCACAGCTATTGTAGTCCTGGACAGGCCCAAGGAGAACATCTACGGAGGGGTCGTTGCAGCTCCGGTATGGGCGGAAGTAGTTTCAAAATCACTGAAATATCTTGGAGTTGAGCCAGGCCTTCCAGGAGACAGGAAAGACCCTGGACTTGAAAGCAAACCTGAAACGGTGATCGCTAAAATCACAGGAGAGGCGAAAATGCCGCCGGAAAGAACTGTCATGCCAGACCTCACGGGAATGACTTTACGCGAAGCCCTGGCCAGCCTGTCCGGTTTCGAAACATCCGTCGATGTCAGCGGGTCTGGAGTTGTTGTGAGTCAGAAACCGCCGGTAGGGGGCCCTGTTGGCGACAGTGTCCAGGTACGGCTCCAACCGAGGGTCAAGGCTCTTAACAGCGGCTTAAAACCCCCTGGAAGGTTGGCCAGTGTTCCTGTGGTCAGGGAAATGAGCACTCTTTCCGGCAGGGCGCTTTGACCGTACGGAAATAGTTATGAAACTGAGGGAGGTCATGGAAGGCATGGAAGGCCTGCGGTTCACCGGGCCGGAGAATAATGATGTGAGCGGGATCAAATACGATTCACGCAAGGTTGCGTCTGGAGACCTCTTCGCTGCAGTAAAAGGAGAACGATTCGACGGGGCCGATTTCGTCCACCAGGCCAGGGAGATGGGGGCTATGAGCTTCCTGCTCGGTTCGGAGGTACCGAACCTTGATGGCTGCTCGGTCGTTATCTCGGAAAATGTCCGGCGGTCTCTGGCCCTGGCCTCGAGGAACTTTTACGGCGACCCCTCATCCAGACTGAAGGTTGTGGGGATAACTGGTACCAACGGAAAGACGACTACAGCTTATCTCGCTCACGGGATACTGGAAAAGGCCGGGTTGGGGACCGGGCTGATCGGAACTGTGCAGTACCTCGTGGGTGGCCAGGTTATAAGTGCTTCGCGGACAACACCGGAGTCGCCCGATCTCAATGCGATGCTGTCGGCCATGGAAAAGGGGAAAACCGAAGCCTGTATCGTAGAGGTGTCATCCCACGCACTCTGCCTCGAAAGGGTTACCGGAATTCACATGGAGGCTGCAGTTTTCACAAACCTGACTTCCGATCACATGGATTTTCACCAGGACATGGAAGACTACTTCGAGGCAAAGGCACGGCTTTTTAACCGTGATGTCGCGGCCAACTGCCTTATCAACGTGGATGACCCCTACGGCAGGAGGCTCCTTAAAAAGACCGGCAGCGAAACCCTCACTTTTGGAATGAAGGAAGGCGATATAAGGCCTGAAGGGAAGATGGAATGGGGAGAGTGGGGGAGCCGTCTCTCGCTGGCTACACCGTGGGGTGCTGTGCCCGTCGACTCACCCCTCCCGGGGTTGTTCAATATATCAAACATAATGGCTGCGGCCGGAATATGCGGCCTGATGGGCCTTTCGGCCAATGCCATAGCAGAGGGGATCAGCGAAGTCAGAAAGGTTCCAGGCCGTTTCGAAAGGGTCGACCGCGGCCAGGCTTTTACGGCCCTCGTGGACTATGCCCACACCCCCGATGCCCTGGAGAACCTTCTCGCCAATGTCAGGGAGATGGCTGATAACAGGGTGATATTAGTGTTCGGCTGCGGGGGAGACAGGGACCGGGCAAAGCGGCCTGTTATGGGGAAGATCGCCGAGCAGCTGGCCGACACCGTCTACGTAACGTCGGATAACCCCAGGAGTGAGGATCCTGAAAAGATCATTGATGACATTTTCCAGGGGATCAGCAGTACCGGTCCGACCATCAGAAGGGTGCCCGACCGGCGTGAGGCTATCGCTGCATCAGCGCTGGAGGCTGAACCGGGAGATGTACTCGTAATAGCCGGCAAGGGGCACGAGAACTATCAGATAACAGGTAACAGGACCCTTCCCTTTTCCGATGCGGATGAGCTGGCAAAAGTGTTGAGCAGGCTGGGGGAGGCCGAGTTGTGATCAGGCATCACCTCCGGGACATAATTTCAGGCACCGGCGGCACGCTGATCACCCGGGCGGATGGACCATCCCTTTTCACCGGTATCAGCATCGACAGCCGTACAGTCCGGCCTGGTCAGGTATTTTTTGCGATCCGGGGTGAAGTTCACGATGGTCACGATCACCTTCACGAGGCAGGCAAGAGAGGTGCGGCCCTTGCCGTTGTAGATTCGGAATTTGAAGCTGATCCAAAGCAAGTGCCGCCTGTTGCTCTTGTAGTCGTTCAAGACACTATCAGGGCCCTCCAGAGCCTCGCGGCGCACTGGAGGAGAAAACACGACGTACAACTCGTTGCGGTGGTCGGAAGCGTTGGCAAGACCACCACAAAAGAGATGGCGGCCAGTGTGATCTCAACGGTCGGACCTTGCCTTAAAAATCCCGGGAATCTTAACAATCACATTGGTCTGCCTCTTTCCCTGATGGAACTTTCAGATTTTCACCGTTACGCAGTTGTGGAAATGGGTTCTAACACCCCGGGGGAAATAGGTCTTTTAGCTTCCATCGCAAAGCCGGAAGGGGCAGTCGTCACCAGGCTGGGCTGGGCGCACCTGGAGGGCTTTGGCGACCCCGACTCACTGCTGAAGGAGAAGGGGTCGATCCTCGAAAAAATTCCACGGTCCGGTTGGTGTGCTCTTAACACCGACGATCCTAATTTCGAATACCTCAGGAAAAAAGCGGGCTGCACAATCGTGGAATACGGCTTTAATTCGGGAGACGTCACAGCTTCCCAGATACAGCTGGGCGCGGATACGTCCTTCGTTCTGAAAACGCCGTCTGGCAGTGAACAGGTGACCCTCAAGGCTTTCGGTAAACACTTTGTCGAAGATGCATTGGCTGCTGTTGCCGGGGCCATACCACTCGGAGTATCCCGTGAACAGATAACAGCCGGGCTCCACAACTGGAGACCCATGCAGCAAAGAGGCAGGATATTTGAGCCGCAGCCGGGAATCTCATTTATCGATGATACTTACAATGCCAATCCGCTGTCCGTGAAGACCGCCCTTGAAAGTCTGGCCGCGTTGAAATCCGAGGGAGTAACGGTAGCTGTCCTGGGAGAGATGAAGGAGCTCGGAAAATTTTCCGATGAAGGTCACACCCATGTCGGCGAAGCAGCGGGGCGCCTCGGGATCGACTATCTCGTAGTTGTGGGCGAGTCGGCTGGCCTGACGGCAGAAGGCGCCAGAAATGCGGGCATGGATGATGAGAGGATATTTGTCTGCGGCGGCGGCGAAGATGCCGTTCAGAGCCTGGCCCCCCTTCTTGCCCCGGGTGTATGGGTCCTTTTCAAGGGCTCCAGAGCAGCCAGGATGGAAAAGATCATTGCAAGCCTGGCTGAAGGTGATCTGCCTGCGGAAGCTGGAGGATTCTGAGTGCTATACAAGTTTTTCTACTCGATGAAAGCTTTCGATCCGGGATTTAACGTTTTCCGTTATATTACCTTCCGGACGGCTCTGTCTGTCCTGACTGCCCTGGTCATCAGCTTCATCCTCGGCCCCTGGATCATCGGCAGGCTCAAGACGGCCCAACCGGGCAACTACGTGAGGGAGTACCTGCCGGAAAACCACCTTCTCAAGTCCGGTGTTCCCACCATGGGCGGCCTTCTGATCTTCATCGCCATTGTCCTTTCAACTCTTCTCTGGGCAGACCTGTCTAACCGTCTGGTATGGCTGGTGCTGATAACTTTCACCTGTTTCGGGATGGTCGGACTTGTAGACGACATGAAAAAGCTCTACGGATCGAAGGGGCGCGGACTGACCATCAGAACCAAGTTCAGTCTCCAGGTGCTTATCGCTTTGGCTGTGGCTGTTTACCTTTACGTAAGGCCAGGCGATCAGTTCGGACCCTTCCTCCAGGTTCCCTTCTTTAAGGAAGTGCTCCTGCCCCTGTCAATTTTCTACATACCTTTCGTGATGGTGGTGATCATCGGGACATCCAACGGTGTGAACCTGACCGACGGTCTAGACGGTCTTGCCATAGGGCCCGTGATGTTTGCATCCGGTGCTTATGCCCTTTTGATCTACCTCACAGGTCACGCCCGGTTTGCTGATTATCTGCAGATAGTATTCGTGCCTGAGGCCGGTGAACTCACAGTGTTCTGCGGAGCTATGGTGGGCGCTAGCCTTGGTTTCCTCTGGTTCAATACCTATCCCGCACAGGTTTTCATGGGAGATATAGGATCCCTGTCCCTGGGCGGAGCTCTGGGACTGCTGGCTGTAATTGCCAAACAGGAGCTTCTTCTGGTGCTGGTGGGAGGACTCTTTGTCCTGGAGGCCCTGAGTGTGATCATCCAGGTCATATCTTTTCGCCTTTTTGGGAAACGGGTTTTTCTAATGGCTCCTCTTCATCACCACTTTGAAAAAAAGGGGTGGCCTGAGCCCAAGATCATTGTTCGGTTCTGGATAATTTCCATAATTCTGGTCCTGATATCTCTGACCACACTGAAGATAAGGTGAAACGTTGAAAGTGCCCTTTAAAAGCAGGAAAGACCCGCTGAAAAAATTGATAGGACGAAAAAAACCCGTCCTCGTAGTGGGCCTCGGCCGTTCAGGTTGTGCGGCGGCCAACATGCTTGCCAGACTCGGGTGCAGCGTAGTCGTCAGTGAAATGGCTACAGAGGCCGAATTCAGGTCCGGTTTGAACGGTCTGGACCCCGATGTGAGGGTCGAGTGGGGTGGGCACCCGGCTTCCCTTTTCCTGCAGTTCCCCCTCGTGGTCCTCAGTCCCGGCGTCCCGGCCCGGACCGAGGCGGTTATGGAAGCCGCCGCCAAAGGCATAAAGGTCATAGGGGAGATGGAACTCGCCTTCCGGCTGTCTACAAAGCCCTGGGTGGCAGTGAGCGGGAGCAACGGGAAGTCTACTACCACGACCTTGCTTGGTCTGTTCGCGAAAGAGGCCGGGATCAATGCCGTAGTTGGCGGGAACCTCGGTACTCCGTCAGCGGAGCTGGTCGAAGGAGAAAAGGATTCTGAATTTGTGGTTGCGGAGGTATCCAGTTTCCAGCTTGAAACCATGGAAAATTTCAAACCAGCTGTCGCTGTGATGCTCAATGTCTCGCCTGATCATCTGGATCGTTACGATAGTGAGACGGATTACGTTGCGGCCAAGTCATCGATCTTTGCAAACATGGATGAGTCCTGCACGGCTGTGGTCAACGAGGATGATCCTGTGGTCGTGGAGATGTCAAAAGGCCTGAGGGCACAGATCTTCGGCTTCAGCAGAAGGAATGTTCTTGAAACAGGAGTTTCAGTCAACGAGGACTGGATAACCATTCAGGATGAAGCTATTTCAGCCAGGGTCCTGGAATCGGGAAAAGTGGCAATGACCGGTGTCCACAACCTGGAAAATACCCTTGCCGCAGTTGCCGCCGGCTACAGAATGGGAATTGACCTTGAAGCCATGGCACGGGTTCTGACAACTTTCGAAGGGCTCGAGCACAGGATGGAGCTGGTGGAATACTTCAGGGGGGTCCCGATCTACAACGATTCCAAGGGAACCAACGTCGGAGCAACGTTAAGCTCGCTGGGGAGTATTAAGGGACAAGCCATACTGATAATGGGCGGCAAGGACAAAGGTGCTCCCTACACACCGATGAAAGGCCTCCTCCGGAGAAAAGTCAGCCTGTTGATACTCATAGGTGAGGCTGCCGGAAAAATGGAAGAGGAACTGGGCACAGAAGTGGAGACTGTCATTTCCACCAGCCTGGATGAGGCCGTCAGAACAGCTCTCGACAGGGCGAGGCCTGGACACGAGATCCTTTTCTCGCCGGCATGTTCGAGCTTTGACATGTTCGAAAATTTCGAGGAAAGAGGCAGGATCTTTAAGGGTCTTGTGCGACGTTACGTGGGAATTATGAAATGAAATCGATCAGGATGGATGCGGCACTCATTATCTCAGTACTGGTGCTGGTTGCGCTGGGGGTTGTGATGGTATACAGCGCGAGCGCCGTGCACGCGGCGAGGGAAACCGGCGACAGTGCGTACTTTTTCAAAAGGCAGGCGCTGTTTACCGCCGCCGGGCTGGTTGTGCTGCTCATCTGTTCGGTGATCCCCTATGGAATATGGGAAAAGAGCGTTGTGGTCCTCCTTGCAGTCACCGTCGTTTTGCTCGCGGTAGTTGTGGGTCCACTGGGCTACAGGGCAAACGGGGCCTCAAGGTGGTTCAAGGTCGGTCCTTTTTCCCTCCAGGTTGCCGAATTCGCAAAACTGGTGGTGGTTATGTACATGGCCCGGTACCTGGGCCGAAGGGGTGAACTCGTCGAGCATGATGGCACCTGTCTCATAAGGCCGATCATTGTCGTTTTGTCGATCATCATACTCGTGGCGATGGAGCCCGACCTGGGTACTGCCATATTTATTGGATTGCTGACCGCGGGCCTCTTCTTTGCGGCCGGGGTCCGCTTGAGGATCCTCACCGGGCTGGCCCTTGCAGGACTGCCGGCAGTAGGTTTCATGGTGGCCAATGCGGGTTTCAGAATGCAGAGGATAAAGGCATTCCTCGATCCCTGGAAGGAATACGACGGGTCCGGATTCCAGCTCGTACAGTCTTTTGTGGCGTTTGGCCAGGGCGGCCTGGCCGGAACCGGTGTAGGCGGCGGCAAGAGCAAGCTTTTCTTCCTGCCGGAATCCCATACGGACTTCATACTCGCAGTAGTGGGCGAGGAACTGGGGTTCGTGGGAGTCGCCGTAATACTGTCTCTTTTTGCTGTACTGATGGCGCGCGGGATGAAAGCAGCCAGAGAAGCGCCTGATCCCTTCGGGACACTGCTCGCTGCCGGTCTCACCATGATGATCGGTCTGCAGGCCCTGATCAACTGCATGGTTGCCCTTGGCCTGGTTCCAACGAAAGGCCTGCCGCTTCCCTTCGTCAGCTACGGGGGCTCATCCCTGCTGGCCAGCATGGCTGCCGCAGGGATACTGCTTAACGTTTCGTGGGCAGGGAGGATGGAGTGAGAGTGGTCATCGCCGGCGGTGGGACAGGCGGACATCTTTTCCCCGGGGTCGCCCTCGCGCAGGCCTTCCAAACACTCCAGCCGGGGTCAAAGGTGACCTTCCTCGGTGCCAGGAGGGGGCTCGAAGTCAGTGTCATACCGGCTCTCGGTTTTGATCTTGTGACTCTGCCTGTGGGCGGGCTCATGGGAACAGGACCGATCAAGGGGTTTTATCGCGGGTTGCTGCTTGCACTGGGAGTTCTGAGGGCTGCGTATGCTCTGAGGCGGATATCTCCGGACCTGGTAATAGGGACGGGGGGCTACAGTTCAGTGCCCGGAGTTGTCGCCGCAGCTATGCTGAGGATACATAGGAGCATAATGGAGCAGAATGTCTCTCCCGGCAGAGCCAACAGGTTCCTCGCCAGACTCGTTCCAAGGATCTACCTGGGATTCCCAGTTCAGGATGGCGTATTTCCAGAAGGTAAGTCGGTCCTGGCGGGAAATCCCATCAGAGATAACGCCCTGGCACAGTCCGATGCCGGGCCCGGGGACAGTAGACGGGGATTGACCCTGCTCATTCTTGGAGGCAGCCAGGGAGCGGCGCAGCTCAACGATGCCTCACTGGAGATCGTACCCCAACTCCTGGATGCAGTGGAGGGACTCACGGTGATCCACCAGACCGGAAGGGCCCACAGCGAAATGGTGATCGATCGCTACAGGCAGCTGGGTGCGGAAGTGGAAGTAGTCCCCTTCATGGACCCTATCGGTGTTTACTACAGCAGGGCGGACCTCTGCCTGTCCAGGTCCGGTGCCATGGCTGTTTCGGAGCTTGCCGCGGCTGGTGTGCCTGCTGTCTTCGTGCCTTATCCCTTTGCAGCCGGGGGTCATCAGCGCGACAACGCACAGTGGCTTGCCAGCAGGGGCGGCGCTGTGATCATAGAGGCTGCTGAGTTCAGTCCCCGGATCGTGAAAGAAGAACTATTAAGGCTCCTGACTTCACCGGACGAACTATCGACGATGGCAAAAAAAACAAGAGATGCCGGGAGACAGGATGCTGCCGACAGTATTGCCAGGGAGGAGATAAGGCGGGTCACAGGAGGGCCTGTACAGTGATCAAACTGAGGAAAACAGGGCACCTTCACTTCGTCGGCGTGGGCGGTATCGGAATGTCAGGTATAGCTGAAGTCCTCCTTAATCTCGGATACCGGGTCAGCGGATCGGATCTTGTGAGCAGCGACACCACCGAGCGGCTCAAAAAGCTTGGCGTGAAGACCTATGTCGGACATGACCCGGAAAATATATCGGGGGCCGATGTTGTCGTTGTTTCCTCTGCCGTACGGGCGGACAACCCGGAGATCATAGCTGCGCGACAAAATGCGATTCCTGTAGTTCAGCGAGCCACCATGCTGAACGAACTCATGAGGATGAAATATGGAGTTGCCCTGGCCGGCTCCCACGGGAAGACTACCACTACTTCCATGGTGGCGGCGGTCATGGCGCATGCCGGTTTCGATCCAACTGTGATTATTGGCGGCAAGCTCGACAGCCTGGGGACAAATGCAAGGCTGGGAGAGGGAGACTACCTCGTTGCCGAAGCAGATGAAAGCGACGGGTCCTTTCTCCACCTCTCTCCCACGATAGCAGTCGTCACGAACATTGACGTGGAACATATGGATTATTACGGCACTTTTGAGGCACTGAAGAACGCATTCAGGCTCTTCCTGGAAAAGGTGCCCTTCTATGGCCGTGCCGTGCTCTGTATCGATGATGAGGAAGTCGCCGGCCTTCTTCCCGAACTGGACCGCCCCTACGTCACTTATGGCCTCACTACCCAGGCTTCTGTCATGGCTGCAGACATTGAACAGAGCGGTTTTAAGACCTCCTACACTGCATTTTCCAGGGGCGATGAGCTGGGCACTATAACTCTGAAAGTGCCCGGGCTTTACAACGCCTATAACTCACTTGCCGCGATCGCAGTGGGACTGGAGCTGGAGATACCCTTTATTGATATCGCTACTGCCCTGGAGGGATTTGAGGGTGTGCAGCGCAGGTTCCAGCTGATAGGCGAGGCTGGGGGAGTGAGTGTCTACGACGATTACGGCCACCACCCCACCGAGATCAGGGCGACCCTGGCGGCAGCCAGAGAGGGATGGGATGGCAGGGTTGTGGCGATCTTCCAGCCTCACAGATACTCCCGGACAAGGGACCTTTTAGCCGAATTCGGTACGGCATTTTATAACGCCGACGAGGTCCTGGTCTGCGACATCTACGCCGCTGGTGAAGACGAGATCGAGGGTCTCACCGGCAGGAAAATAGCGGAAACTATTACGGCTCACGGCCACCACAGCTCCAGGTATGTTGGCAGCAGGGACGCGGCTGTCGAGGCAGCCGCTGATATGCTGTCCCCAGGGGACCTGGTTGTGACCCTCGGGGCTGGAGACATCTGGCAGACAGCCAGGGCAATTGTAGAGAACCTGAGAGGCAACTCTTGAGGGCTGTGCGCAAAACTCTGCACCGACGCGGTTTTTCCGGAGTGATCTCCGACAGGGAACTCATGTCGGGGCACTGCTCTCTTCGTGTCGGGGGGCCAGCCCGGCTTTTTGCGGTGCCTGAGACCGCGGACGATCTCAATCTGCTGCTGGATGTCCTTACGGCCGAAAAGCTGCCCTGGTGCGTGATCGGCGGCGGAACTAATGTGCTGTTCGCCAACGGCGGCTACAAAGGCTGCGTTGTAAAACTTGGCAAGGGTCTAGCGGAGGTGAGCGTCAGAAAGGGCGGTGTCATCGAGGCTGGAGCAGCAGCCTCGAGCTCGGCACTTTTGGCAGCCGCGATCCGGGCGGGTCTTTCGGGCCTTGAGTTTCTGGCAGGCATACCCGGAACAGTGGGAGGGGCGCTCAGGATGAACGCAGGGACTGCAGGAACCGACATCAGCGAGGTGGCTTCAAGAATTATGGTCCTTTCAGGCAAACGAGTCTCGTGGATCGAAAAAGACAGCCTGGCTTTTTCCTACAGGTGCCTGGACCTTCCTGACGGCGCCATCATCCTGGGCGGCGAATTCAAATTGGTGATCGATGCCCCCGATGCCATCGCGTCGCGTGTCGAAGCAGAGCGTAAAAGACGCGGGCAAAGCCAGCCGGTTGGTACACCCAATGCGGGCTGCTGGTTCAGGAACCCTGAGGGAGATAGTGCAGGGAAGCTCATAGACCTTGCCGGCCTTAAGGGCAAAGCTGTTGGCGGCGCCCGGGTATCCAGCGTTCATGCAAATTTCTTCGTCAATACGGGCGGAGCAAAAGCAGCGGATTTCATCCAGTTGGCCGAGAACGTGAAGGAAGCGGTCAGGATTAATTGCGGTGTCGACCTCAAGGAGGAGGTCCATGTATTCAGATAGCAAGGTAGGAGTCCTGATGGGTGGGACTTCTGCCGAACGGGAAGTTTCCCTGGTGACCGGTAAATCCATCCTGGATATCCTTCTGGAACGGGGCGTCAACGCTGTGGCAGTAGACACCAGCGGTGACTGGTACAAGGACATTGCCGCCGAGGGGATAGAAGTGGCCTTCATCGCCCTCCACGGCAGGGGGGGTGAGGACGGGACGATCCAGGGGGCTCTCGAACTGCTGGGAATACCCTACACGGGTTCAGGGGTCATGGCGTCGGCTATTGCAATGGACAAGATCCAGACCAAGAGGATCCTTAAAGCCTGCGGCATCGACACCCCTGCCTTCGAGGTCCTCGGGCCAGGTAATAACAGGGATAATATTGATCTCGGCGTACCCGTGGTAGTCAAACCCAGCCGCGAGGGATCAACTATTGGAATCTCGGTTGTTAAAAACGAGGCGGACTTGAAAACCGCGATAGAAACAGCTCGCGAACACGACCCCTACGTACTGCTGGAGTCCTTTGCTCCCGGCGATGATTTCACCGTGGGTGTCTTGAATGGTGAGCCGCTGGCAGTGGTTCAGATCGTTACCGAATCGGGTTTTTATGACTACAACACGAAGTACGTGACCGGGGCTGACGAGTATCGTGTCCCGGCTCCTCTCAGCAAAGAATCCACTCTCCGTGTGAGGGAAATGGCGCTTGCGGCCTGCAGCGCTGTGCGCTGTGCGGGTGCTGCGAGGGTAGATTTCAGGGGCGGGCCGGAGGAGTTTACGGTGATCGAGATCAACACCATCCCGGGGATGACGCCTACGAGTCTGCTCCCGATGTCTGCTTCCGGGGTCGGGATCGAATTTTCATCCCTGATAATGGAAATGCTCAAAACAGCCGGGGAGGGAACCTGTTGAAAAAAAGGCCCAAAAGCAGAGCCTCCGTCAAACGCAAGACGGTCGGTAATAAGTCCCGCACCAGGAAGCCCGGCAAGGGTTCTGGTGGCGTAATTCGTCCCTGGTGGATAACCAGGGGGCTTCTTGCCGGTCTTTTCATTGTAGGTGCCCTGGGGGCGCTTGTATACGCGGCCGATACTCTTGTCAGGCTGCCAGCTGTAGCCGTCAGGCACATAGACGTGTCGGGCTGTTTGACGGTCAAGCCTGAAAAGGTGATCGAGGCAAGTGGTGTCCGCACCGGACAGCCCATTTTGAAGGTCAATTTAAGCGCGGTAAAAAAACGGGTGATCGGGCTTCCCATGGTCTCGAACGCTTCAGTTGTAAGGGATTTCCCGGACACTATCCATATAAGTGTCGTTGAGAGAAAACCCGTTGCCTCGGTCATGCAGGGGAAATTTTTCGAGGTGGATCGGGATGGAGTAGTTCTGAGAGAGGAAGTGCGTTACGCAGGTTCATTCCCGATCATCACCGGCGTCCGGGGAAAATGGCGCATCGGGGAGACGGCTGACGACGCCCTGCCCGGGCTGCTGGTACTGGATGCTCTGGGCAGGAGTTCTCTGGAAGATGCATCAGGGGTTTCCGAAATAGCAATGAAAAAGGACGGCAGGGCCGTTGTGTCGCTCATGAAGACAGGTACAGTCCTTGTGATGACACCCGGGGGCGCTGAAAAGGAGATAAAGCGTCTGGCAAGGATGATCGAGTCACATAATTTCGATGCGAACGCGGCTGGATACGACCTCAGGTTCAAAGGTCGCGTAGTTGAGCTGCCGGAAAACACAGATAGTCACGGTGGATGAATTTTTCCCCGATCTCAGGAGGATCTTGTTATGGCCAAGGGCAGGGAACGTATAGTAGTCGGGCTTGACATAGGAACGACCAAGATCTGCGCCATTGTGGCTGCTGTGAACGGCGTTGAAAAGGTTGACATCATAGGCGTGGGCACTACCCCCTCAAAGGGACTGCGAAAGGGTGTGGTCATCAACATAGACACGACGGTGGACTCGATAAAAAAGGCCGTAGAGGAAGCTGAATTGATGGCTGGCGTTCCTATTCAGGGTGTGTATGCGGGAATAGCCGGGGGCCATATCAAGGGATTTAACAGCCACGGTGTGGTGGCAGTCAAATCCCGGGAGGTGACAAAAAAGGACATCGAGAGGGTTATCGATGCTGCCCAGGCTGTCGCCATGCCAATGGACCGCGAAGTCATCCACATCCTCAAGCAGGAATTCATCGTGGACAACCAGGACGAGATCACCGACCCCCTGGGTATGTCGGGCGTCAGACTCGAGGCAAAAGTCCACATCGTTACCGGAGCGGTTACATCAGCCCAGAATATCATCAAGTGCTGCAACAAGGCAGGACTGGATGTCGTGGATATAGTTCTGGAGCCTCTGGCTTCCTCGGTGGCTGTTCTGACCGAGGAGGAAAAAGACCTTGGAGTGGCTCTGGTGGATATAGGTGGCGGAACCACTGACGTAGCAATATTCCGGGGCGGCTCGATCAAGTACTCTGCCGTGCTTCCCCTGGGAGGAAACAATCTGAACAACGACGTTGCTTATGGATTAAGGACCCCCGCCACCGAGGCGGACAAGATCAAGAAGCAGTATGGCTGCGCCCTGTCCGAAATGGTGGATGAAAAAGAGGAGGTGGAAGTACATAGTGTTGGCGGTCACAAGCCAAGACATATATCCCGGAAACACCTGGCCGACATCATCGAACCCCGGGCCGAGGAGATCTTCAGTTTGATACACCAGGAGATCCTGAGGTCAGGTCAGGAAGACAGGGTTGCATCAGGGGTCGTGCTGACCGGCGGGTCGGTGATAATGCCTGGAATGCAGGAGTTGGCGGAACAGGTCTTTGACCTGCCCGTCCGAAGGGGATTCCCGATGGAGATCGGTGGCCTGGTTGATCTGGTTAACAGCCCCATGTTCGCAACGGGTGTTGGCCTGGTCAAGTTCGCGTCGCAACGAACCGGTGAAGCGAGTTTCGGAACCAATGAATCCAGGATCTTCGAGAGGATCCTTGACACGATGAAGGGATGGCTGAAGGAATTTTTCTAGAATCCGCAGCGCGGGGATGCTGCGACAGAAAAGGGAGGTGGCGTGATGTTCGAATTCGTGGATGAGAACCGTGACCTGAGAGCCAGGATAAAGGTTGTCGGTGTCGGGGGTGGCGGAGGAAACGCTATCAATAATATGATAGAGTCCCGCCTGACGAACGTAGAGTTCATATCGGCAAATACCGATGCCCAGGCCTTGAAGATCGCACTTGCACCTACAAAGATCCAGTTGGGAGTGGAGGTTACCCATGGACTTGGAGCCGGCGCCGACCCGGAGATCGGGAAAAAGGCCGGGGAGGAGAGTGACGAGCATATCAGGGAGGCAGTAGCAGATGCCGATATGGTGTTCGTGACAGCAGGGATGGGCGGCGGAACAGGTACCGGATGTGCCCCGGTTGTTGCCAGGATAGCCAGGGAGTTAGGGGCCCTCACGGTCGGGGTCGTCACTAAGCCCTTCGATTTCGAGGGTAAGGTGAGGATGAAAAATGCAGTGTCTGGCCTCGAAGAACTCAAGAAATGCGTCGATACCTTGATAATCATCCCCAACGACAGGGTGTTTTCCGTTATCAAGCACGGAGCTCCGGCATCTGATGCTTTCCAGATAGTGGACGATGTTCTTTACAGCGCTGTCAAGGGAATATCCGATTTGATAACCAAACCGGGAAAGATCAACCTTGACTTTGCCGATGTAAAGCGCGTGATGGAAGGCCGCGGCCGCGCCCTGATGGGTACGGGCATCTCCGCCGGCGATGACAGGGCGATCGAGGCAGCTCAAACTGCGATCTCCAGCCCGCTCCTGGAAGACAACAGCATAGACGGTTCCAGGGGAGTACTGATCAACATTACTGCAGACCAGGGTGTCGGTATGGCCGAACTCCAGCAGGCTTCTACCGTCGTCCAGAACGCGGTACACGAAGATGCCGAGATCATATTCGGCTGGGTCGAGGACAACACTATGGGCGACCGGATGATGGTCACCGTGATCGCTACGGGGTTCGGGAAGGATGAAGGCGAAAGAGGGCTGCGTGATCTTCCACCCTGGAAGGGCAGATTCGGGGCCGACGAAGATGTTCCAGCCTTTGTACGTAAAAGTGAGCCGGAAAAAGTTGAAAAGACGAGGCGCCCCGCCATAACGCTGATTGAGGACGAAGAGGAATTCGAGGTGCCAGCCTTTCTCAGGCGTCAGGCGGATTGATTGAGTGCCGAGAAAAAGAGATGATAAAAAAAGAGGAAACGGCGAGATATGGATCAGCAACCCCCCCGGCAGGGGCGGTCGGCTCAGGGCTGCAATCGTCTATCCCAACAGTTACTGGGTGGGCATGTCAAACCTCGGCTTCCAGACGATCCTCAGGACGTTCCTCGGCAGAGGTGAGTTCGACGTAAGAAGAGTTTTCTGGGACGGTCACCGGCTTCAATTCCCCGACGGCGGCCGCGCCTTAAATGACTTCGACATTGTCGCTTTTTCAGTCTCCTTCCAACCGGACATGGTCAACCTCCCCCGGATGCTGGAGGCAGGAAGAGCGACGGTACCCTCGCCCGGAAGAATGCGCCCCCTGCTGCTGGCCGGGGGCGTTGCTCTGACCATCAATCCTGAACCGGTCGCCCCGTTAATGGATGTGATAGTTGTGGGAGAGTCTGAACCGTTCCTGGAAAAGTTTTTCGATCTGCTCCTTGCAGGTGACGGTACAACCAGCCCCGAAGATCTCCTCCAGAGTGCGAGCAGTATCCCCGGCGCTTACGTGCCATCCCTTTATTCACTGGAAGATCCCGCAGCGGATATGCAGCTTCCCAGACCGCTGGAAGGTGCCCCTGCAAAGATCAACAGAGCATGGCTCAGGGAGCTTGACACCGATCCGGCAAGACCGGTGGTCCTCACCCGACAGACAGAGTTCGGATCCATGTACCCACTTGAGATCTCCCGCGGCTGTCCTGCAGGCTGCAGTTTCTGCGCTGCTTCCGCTGTGTGCCGTCCGGTGAGATTTCTGGGAATGGACAGGTTCATAAAGGAGATCGAGACAGGATTGAAGTACAGGAAAAAGATCGGTCTCGTGGGAACTGCCGTATCATATCATCCCCGTCTGACGGACCTGGCCGGAGAGATCCTGGATCGGGGAGGTTCTTTTACTCCCTCTTCCATAAGGCTCGAACGCCTGACCCCCGAACTGACCGGGCTCCTGTTTCGCGGCGGGCACAAGACGGTTTCCATCGCGCCAGAGTCAGCCAGCGAAAAACTGAGAAAAAGCATTGGCAAAGAGGTGCCGGATCCTGTCATCATGGATGCTGTAGATCTTCTTCAGGAGTCGGGCATCCTCAGCCTCAAGCTGTATTTCATGCTGGGTATCCCAGGTGAGGAGGATGCTGATATCCAGGCAATAGTTGATATGGCAGCTGATATCCGGGGACGAATTGCAAGGTCCGGTAAAAAAAGCGGCAAAGTGGGGACCTTAACTGTCAGCGTTAATCCCTTTGTCCCCAAACCACACACAGCACTTGAAAGATCACCCATGGCACCGGAAGTAGTTCTCACAGCCAGGTTTAAAAATCTGAGGGACGGGCTGGGACGCCTGGGCGGTGTTAGAGTCCAGACGGGTTCGATAAGGGGCGCGTACCTCGACGGCCTCATTTCCCTTGGTGACAGCAGACTGGCACAGCGCCTTGGGGAGATACCCAGGGCGGGTCTATCCCTGAAACGGCTTGACAGACTGATACCCTATGCCTCTCGTCTCCTGCTTAATGAGCGGGCCGGAGAGCTCCCCTGGAGCCTGATCCGGAACTGAAATGCCTTCATCCATGATTTGAAGCTCTTGACATTCCGGACCCCCCTATGTCATGGAACCTTCTAGCAGTACGAGCCCGGACCAATGCAGGTCAGCGTGTCCGTCTGCTGATGTAAATTCATAAATTGAAAACGGAGAACCATATGACTCCTTTCATGGCAGCCAGAAAATTCTGGAGAAAACGCAGAAGAATAATTCTGGCTTCCAGTTCACCGAGAAGAAAAGAGCTGCTTGAGCTCACAGGTCTGGAATTCGATATAGATGCTCCGGATGTTGACGAGAGTCTGGCACCGGACGAAACTCCAAGGGAACACGTGGAGCGCCTCTCCAGGGAAAAAGCTGCTTCTGTGGCTGAAAACCATCCCGAAGCGATCGTCCTTGCCTGTGATACTGCCGTGATACTGAACGGAAACGATGTACTTGGAAAACCGAGGGACAAGCGCGATGCCAGGGAGATGCTTCAGCAGCTGGCCGGGAAGGAACACACAGTCTTGTCCTCTATCACCGGACTATGGGTGAAGAGGCACAAACAGTATGCGGTCACCGTAGAGACCAGGGTCAGGATGAAGCAGCTTGAAGATTGGGAAATTCAGTGGTACATCGATTCGGGGGAACCCATGGACAAGGCTGGCGCCTACGGCATCCAGGGCCGCGGCTCGGTATTCATAGAGGGTATAGTCGGCTCATACACGAACGTTGTGGGACTGCCGCTTATGGAGGCTGTCTTAGTCCTCCGCTCTTTTGGCATCAAGTTATGATTTTTCTCTGAGGTTTATGCGGCGGTGAAAACGGGTAACCTGCTGCGTTTTCAGTCGTCAGAAATCCTCGATCCCGCCCTGGGCGGGACCTCCGGCTTTCAATATCCAGGATCACCCTGGTTCCATTGATCTTTTCTTATTAGCCTTTTTTGCCCGATAAATTTTCATTAATACATGGAACCTGGAACTGCAGCCATGGGCTGCCGCCTGGAAATGGAGCGAAGCGACACCTGG
>CAYVSA010000018.1:0-12229 GCA_964454175.1 uncultured Pseudomonadota bacterium | reverse complement strand
GGTCCTGGGACTGTTACTTGTGTATTTTATCGTACTTTTTCTGCAGCTCTTCTGGTGTCTCTTTGTGATCACTATCTGGAATGCAGCAGTCCACCGGACATACGGCTGCACACTGGGGTTCGTCGTAGGCGCCCACGCATTCGGAGCAAAGGGCCGGATCGATGATATAAATATCCTCGCCCTCAGAGATCGCCGTATTCGGGCATTCCGGTTCACAGGCACCGCAGACGATACACTCTTCAGTAATGATAATGGCCATTTCAACCTCCTGGTAAAGTGATACGAGTCATATAATGTCCTGTTTAACTCTCGAACGGCCTGCCGTCAAGGTGGTAAACACGTATCGGCGTGTCGAGGTATCGAGGTGTCGATGTAATCACCCCTCCCTTGAGCCGCCTTCGCATAAAGCTTTGTCGTGTCAGGTGGGAGGGGATGTATCTAATCACCAATTTCTAATTACGCATCACGCAAATCACCTCGGACTTTGGATATTGGATCTTGGACTTTGGATTTTGGACCATGGACCTTGGACAGTACATTAATCAACTGCTATATAGATATCCATGACTGACATACGTTCAAACATTAAGGAACTTGAAGAGAAAATAGCTGCCGCGGCAGAGCGGTCCGGCAGGAACCCGGATGAAGTGATGCTCCTTGCTATCAGTAAAACCCGGTCGGCGAAGATGATTGAGACGGCGTGGCGTGCGGGGCAGGCTCACTTCGGGGAAAACCGTGTTCAGGAGGCGCGTCTTAAAGTTCCGGTACTGCCGGAGGAGATAACCTGGCACCTCGTTGGTCACCTCCAGAAAAACAAGGTTAAGTACTGTCCTGATCTGTTTGACTGGATACACTCCGTGGATTCCGTCGAGCTTGTTGCGGAGCTGGGAAGGCGTTTTAATAATGCCGGTAAAAAGTGCAGGGTCCTGGTCCAGGTAAATGTGTCCGGTGAGGGGTCAAAATCCGGATGCCGCCCGGATGAGGCCGAAAAAGTTGTTTCTGCATCCATGGAGGAAACCGCTCTGTCGACCTGTGGACTCATGACTATGCCGCCACTCACCCTCGATCCCGAGGATGCCAGACCCCACTTCGCAAGACTCCGGAAGATGAGAGATGAGCTGGCCGGCAGAGGTTTCGGTGAAGACGGGTTTCGTGAGCTTTCCATGGGCATGAGCGGAGACTACGAAGTTGCCGTGGAGGAGGGGGCTACGGTTGTCAGGGTAGGTACTGCAGTATTCGGTGACAGGCATGACTGAAGGCAGCGCTGAACCGATCAGGTTCTGTCTCGACAGGCGGGACCTTTACACGATCATTCGGGTGACTGCTGGCAGGCGTACCTTCAGGAAAATGGCGCCGTATGCCATTGCCGGGTTCCTGTTTCTGGGGAACGCTGCAGACGGTAACTACCTTAAAGACCTGGTGTGAGCGACCGGTGCGGCAGGTTTGTTTGCAGGTCTTTCCCGGCTGATGTATCTGCTTTATGTTTTCCTTGCGGGTAACGAGACTTTCCCAACACTATTCCCCCAACTCCCTGGACCTCGCCGCTGCCGCTTCGACAGCTTTTGCCATGGTCTCGGAAAAACCTCCCTCCTCAAGGACTTCGAGGCCGGCTACAGTTGTGCCTTTTGGGGATGCCACCATGTTGATCAGTTCCCGGGGTGTTTTGCCAGATTCCAGCAGCATCCTTGCTGCGCCGAACAGGGTCTGCGATGCAAGAAGTGCGGCCTCTTTTTCAGGGAGGCCGGATCTGACTCCCCCGTCCGCCATGGCACTGGCCAATGTGAAAAGGTAAGCTGGCCCGCTGCCGGACAAACCGGTGACAGCATCCATATTCTCCTCCGGGAGGACAATACAGATACCGACTGATTCGAAAATAGCTGCCGTCCAGTCAATCATACTTTTATCTATGCCCCTGCCGGGAGAGATCACTGTAGCACCCGCCTCCAACTGAGCCGGCGTGTTGGGCATGGCTCTTATCACCGGGACAGAGCCCATGCGTTTTTCCAGAGACCGCAGATTGATGCCGGCTGCGATGGAAACTGCAAGCTGCATTTCTGTAAAACTGTCTCCCACCTCCTCCATGACTCCGGGCAGGTCCTGTGGTTTGACGGCAAAAATGACCGTTCCAGCCTCTTTTGCCACTGCGTAATTGTCTTTTGTTACCCTGATCCCGTAGTGCAGTTTCAGGAGGCTGCGGCGCTCAAGTACAGGCTCTGACACGAGGATCTTGTCCGGTGGGACGATCCCGCTGCGAACGATCCCCGCCAAAAGCGCCTCAGCCATGTTTCCCCCCCCTATGAAACCGATGGACTCCCTGTAATTCACTTTATCCCCCTTTCATGCTTATTGGTGGCGACTGGTTCCACTGTATAACCGGCACGGCGTTCCTGTAAAGTGATATGGAGGCCTGGAACTTGTGCCCGTGTAAAAAAATCCCTGCGGCTGTGGAAAAATGAGTAAACAGTGCTCAAGATCTTTTGAAATTTAGCCTGATTGACAATAAGCCATATCCCTCTTATACTTATGGCCATTAGCTGAACCATCACTGGAGGTTTACTTTGTTCGTAGTCAGTAATTTCATTCTGGCCCTGGCAAAGGTGCTGGACATCGTTCTGAATATCTATATGATCCTCATTTTTGCGAGGGCGGTGATATCGTGGTTCTCACCGGACCCGTATAATGTTCTTTACCAGTTCCTGCTGAGAGTCACAGAGCCGGTTCTGCGCTACATAAGAAAATTCATCCCGTCAAGTTTCGGGATGATGGATATATCGCCTATCATCGCATTTCTGGCGATAATTTTTCTGAGGGTCTTCCTGGTTCAGACCCTCCAGGGAATAGCCCTCTCGCTAAGGTAGCGCGAGGAGGTTTGCGCAGCTGCAGCCAGGACGCAGCCGCCCTAAATCAGATGACCGGGCTCCCTCAGGGGAGACCTTGAGAAAGGGGGAAGTAAAATGCGCCTTTCACCCCTGGATATCCAAAGCCAGCAGTTCAGGGTCAAATTTAAGGGTTACGACTCGCGGGAAGTAGAAGTTTTTCTCGAGCAGGTTGCAAATGAGTTCGAGGACCTCGTTCGCGAAAACAGCAAGGTGAAGGAAAAACTCGCTAGACTCACCAATCAGTTCGAAGAGCTCAAGCAGCGGGAACAGACTCTGAAAGAGACCATGATGACAGCTCAAAAAGTCACAGAGGACATGAAAGCCTCGGCGAGAAAAGAAGCTGAACTCATCCTGTCAGACGGTGAGCTAAAAGCCGAAAAGATGATCGAGGACGCCCACCGGAAGGTTGCTGCCATCAATGATCAGGTCATAGAACTGAAACGCCTCAGGGTGCAGTTCGAGACCCAGATCCAGTCTGCTGCCGAGAGCCACCTGAAGATCCTGAAGATCAGCACAGATGCCATCGACGAGGAACTGGCAAGAGGAGACAACGTGAAGTACCTGGTGAGTAAAGAAAAAGAATAGATCCACCGTCCCTGGTTCCAGGACTCAGGTCCCAGGTGAAAATCAAGATCATCGCGCTCGCTTTTTTTGCGGGCGTTTCTGTGTTGGTTCACCAACTATTACCTTGACTCACAACCCTCCCTCCAAATAGATTCAAAAGACTTTATCCGTCTTCAAGGTTGGAATGGGCACGCTTATGAAAAAAGATGACACAGCGACGATCGAAGTCCAGGTAAAGCCCCGCGCTTCAAGGAACAGGATCGAGGGCTTTAAAGACGGCATCCTGCAGGTCAGGCTAACCTCGCCGCCTGTGGAGGGCGCAGCCAACACCGCACTGATAAAACTCATGGCTGGTGAGCTCCGGGTGGCAAGGGGCAGACTCGAGATCCTTGCAGGTAAAAGCTCGCGCAGGAAAAAAGTGAGGATCCATGGCCTCTCGGAACAGGCTGTCAGAAAGGCTTTCAGTTGAGTCGCCTCTTCGGCCGATGGCCTGTGATTCAAGTGCTGGCGCTAACGGCGGTCCTGCTTGCCAGCTTTCCGGGCAGGGCCTACGCCACACACTGGCAGATGTTCAAAGACCCTCCGCTGACGGTCAGGTATCACCAGGATGCTGAGAATCTTGCCCTCCAGATCATGGAACGGGCCAGTACGTACCTTCAGGATATTTCCAGGGTATTGCAGCTTCCCGCCGAAGGCCCGTACGTCATAATATTGGCCCAAAGCCGCGAGGAGTTTAAAAGCCTGCAGCCGACCAGTACACCAGGGCCTGAATGGGCGGGGGCCCTGACCTATCCCGAGCTTGGTGTGGTCCTCCTCATGACTCCCGGAGCCCTGGGGGATTCGGGGCGGGGATACTGGTCCCTCCTCCACCACGAAATGGTCCATCTGATCATGGGGCAGGCTGAATACGGACAGGGTGGGAAGGTCCCGCGGTGGCTCAGCGAAGGGGTTGCCACCTACATTTCCGGGGAGATGGGGCTTGTCAGGCTCATGCACCTGTCCTGGGCCAGGCTCACTGGCAGGGCTGTGCCCTTTGACAAGCTCACCGTAAGGTTCCCGGAAAATCCATCCCTGGCCGAAGCAGCCTACGCGCAGAGCTATCTTTTTGTGCAGTACGTGATGCGGAGCTTCGGAAGCGGCGGTGTTGGAAGACTGGTGGCAGCAGTAACAGCCGAGCCCGACATGGAAAAGGCTGTCTTTTCGGCCTTTGGAATTTCGCTGGAAGAATTGATGGCCGGTTTCCAGGACTACGTGAAGGTCAAGGCGACATGGATACCCGTTATTACGAGCTCGGCAACTTTATGGGGGGCCATAACTCTGCTGTTCCTTGTTACCTACTCCCGTCGAAAGATCCTCGATATGAGGAGGCTCAGAGAGTGGGATGAAGAGGATATCGAAGACAGCAGGGGTGTTCGCACAGGAGACGGTACAGGTGAGAAGAAGAACCCAACTGTCCACTAGGGCTGTTGCAGCACTATTGATCCCTCTTTACGCACTGATCTATATCGTGCCGGTGCCCGTGTGGGCGGGTGACGGTGCTCTTGCAGTCATCACAGTCGGCGATCAGCGTAGCGGTGGCCGGGAAGTCCCTTTAGCGGACCTCCTGCAGCAGATAAGGCAGGATCCGGACCTGCTCGTAAGGGATAAGGGCCAGGTCAGGGAAAGGCTCCGGGACTGGGTTCGTGACAACCTGGATGCGGTGGCTGCGGGAAAAGCAGTATCCCTCGCATACCGCGGCAGGGTTGAAAGCGCAATTGCCAGAGCCTGGGAGCAGTATTACCGATTCGAGTTCAGATTGATGCAGGGCTCTCTTGACGAGGCCGACGGGCTCCTGGAAAATCTTCACGATACCGGTTCCCAGTCCGGGTATCTTTTCGAGCTCCGCCTCCTCGGGGCAATGGCCGCCGGGGCGGTTAAAGGTCGTCCAGCCTGGAGGCTTTTCGTACCCGCAGCCAGGCTAAAGCCGGGTACGGTTCTGCCAGAGGATAAATACTCCCCTGAAGTCGTCGGTGCTTTCGACAAAGCAGCAGTTGAAGTTAATAAAGGTCCGCGCTCCACACTGACACTGGACAGCAGACCGACGGGTGCCCGTGTTCTGGTAGACGGTGTCCGCATGGGGACAACGCCCCTTTCAGGGGCTGATCTGACGCCGGGGGACCATTTTATCCAGGTTAAAACTGACGGCTACGCGGATGTTGGAAAGAGAGTTGTGCTCAGGCCCTGGAAAAATTCCTCCCTGCAGCTGACCATGGACCCCCTTGGCCCTGCTGAAAGGCCGGAGCTTTTCTTTTCAAAACGCCTGAAGGAAGGAGCGGTAATACACCTTGCAGCACTTGCGAGCAGGCTGGAGGTGGGTCACCTGCTCTTTCTGGAACAAGACGGCGGTACCACGAGGGCCTGGCTCGTGGGGTCCGATGGTGAAATTGATGACAGCAGGGCTCTGCGGCTGGCGGGCCAGGATCGCGGGAATTACAGGAATGTCCTTTCTATCCTGGACCCCCTGAGGGTCGAACGAGGCCCCGCCCGGGCTGAAGACCTTTACCTGAACATGCCGCCCCTCAGCGAGGCGGCGGAACAGGAGGAAGAAGCCGGGAAGCACACAGCCTGGTATGCTGTCCTCGGCGGCGTGCTCCTGATCTCCCTGGCGGCAGGGGCGGGGAAGGGCGGCAGCGGCTCCGGTGTGGAGGTTTCGTGGTGATGCCGGCCGCTGGATCAGTTTGCAGACTGACCGCTGCGGCAGCTGTTCTTCTTTTCCTCACGGCGTGCGGCGGGGCGGGAACCGAAGGTGTCGCACGGCTTTCGGTGAACCTTCCTGCAGGGTGGGTGGACAGGCTTGATATGGGGGCCCTCTCGGCCCCGGTCGGGACCCCGTACATCGGCTCCATCAGGGTCGCTGTAAACGGCGGAGGCGGCAGCGAGGTAGTCGAGGTTCCCTATGATGACAGGAAAGCCTCTTTCCCCGGCCTGGTCCCGGGCGGCGGCTACAGCATAACCGTCCAGGCGATCACACAGGGACAGGTTGTCATGGAAAAGGATATTACTGGCGTCGCCCTTCCCGGGGATAAGGCCCTTGACCTGACGATCGACCTGGAGGAGGCGGGAGGATTCTCCTACGCTGGTTCTCTCATGAATTCGCGGCAGCAGCACTCGGCGGTTGCCTACAGCAGCGGCATCCTGGTCCTCGGGGGAAACCTGACTACCGGGGAAATGGAGAGCGTAGGTTTTTCAGGCAGCGGGTTCACGGTATCGGCTTTTGCCGACAGCCTGGCCTATCCCAGGTCGGGGCAGAAGGCCTTTCTCAATCCGGCTGGGGACGAGATCCTGGTCTTTCTCGGCGGCGGACCGGACAGGGTGTACGAGGTTGTGGATCTTGCGAACTTAAATAATGTGAGCGAGTCTATTGTAAATATCAGAAGCAGCTTTTTCCCGAGTAGGTACGGATCAACAGTATATTTAATTGGTGGCTATGATGAAAATCCATTTTGGCTATTTAACACTCTGAAAATAAACATGCTATCAAAGGCTGAAATGCTTTTAACAACCATGGGACTCTTTACCGAAATAACTAGTGCAGAGTGTCTAACATTATTAGACAAAATGGCTTGTTTAGGTGGTAAAAATGGAGGCGCTTACACTGGTACAGTCGACATCTACGACCTTACTCTGGAGACCCAAGCAGCAAAGCTCACCCTGTCTTCGGCCAGGTCGAATTTTGCAACCGCTGTCCTCCCCGGGGGGAAGCTCCTTGTTTCGGGGGGGATCGGCAGTTCAGGTATCAGCAGGGACGTGGACATACTGGACCTGGTCAACTACACGGTGGCAACATATCCAGATGCCCTCCTTGAAGCGCGGGTGGACCACACGGCAACGGTGCTCGCCGACGGCAGGGTCCTGCTGGTCGGAGGCGGTGGCAGTTTGCCTGTTATGGTCACCTCAGAGATCCTGGACCCGGACACGGGGGTCTCGGTACCCGTGCCCTGGCACATGAGGGTGCCCAGGTACGATCACACGGCAACGCTGCTCCCCGACGGGAGGGTCCTGGTCATGGGAGGCTCTTCAGGTGACCTCACGATGGAGGTTTACAACCCCTAGGCCCGGTCTGGCCCGGGGTGGTCTGCGCTGCTGCCGAGGCAGCCGTGGGGAGCGCCTGTCAGGAGGGGAGTGAGGCGCAGCCGCGGGTCCTGGGCGCCGGGGTCTTTTCGGGAGCACTACGGAGTTCATCGGGTTCGGTACCTGCTGTTACTGGCCTTCCCTTCAGGGCATTACTGATCTCGCTCACGATCAGATCGTTGTCCTTTTCGCTGAACCCGGTCCGCCTGTGGACCTCTGCACCCTTCCTGTTCAAAAAGATCATGGTAGGCACTGTCGGTGCATCGAAAATGCGGGGGATCGTCCGGGTCTCGTCGATGAGAAATCTGTCCAGTTCGAACCTGTAGAAATCCAGATAATTTTTCACCCGGGACCAGCCGCGCTTGTCGGTGAAAGCTACGGTGAAGGAAACCTTGCTGGAGTACTTATCCCGAAGTGTCTCCAGAAACTGGAGCTCCTTGATGCAGGAGTAGCATGTAGTCTCGGTTACAACGAGAATATTAAGTTTTCTGGTCAGGATGTCCTTGAAGGACAGTTTTTGACCGCTCCGGAAATCCCTCAAAAGGAAATCACCTGGCTTCTCTTCGCCCAGGGATACGCTGACGGAAAGGGAGATCACGAACAGGGTCAGGATAGTCATGCACGCGATGCGGTGTTTTTTCATTCAAGCACCTGCAGGTTGGCGTACCTGGCAACGAGGCGTTTTTTGCCGCCCTTGGGGAAGTAGACCGTTATCCTGGCGTCGCCTCCCTTTCCCTCCGTGGCAATGATCTGGCCCATGCCGAACATGGGATGAATGACCCTGGACCCCGGGGTCAGGACCGGCCCCTGTTCTTCGGGGTCCGGTTCAAAGTGAAACTGGCTTATGGGTACTGTGCCGGCTGCCTGTATCTGGCCGACGGTTCTGGCTGGGGACAGACCCGGCAGGGGAAAAGCGGAGTTTTCGTGAACGCTGACGTTCTCCTGCGGAAGCTCCATGAAGAAGCGCGATGGATCGCTGTTGTCGTAGCGGCCGAAAAGCCTCCGCCTGCGGGCAGCTGAAAGATAAAGCTGCTCTTTGGCACGAGTCATGCCGACATAGCAAAGCCGCCGCTCCTCTTCCAGTTCAGCAGGCTCCCCCTGGGAGCGATAGTGGGGAAGAAGGTCCTCCTCCATGCCGGCAAGGAATACTACCGGGAACTCGAGGCCCTTTGCCATGTGAAGTGTCATCAGCGTGACTGCTGAGCCGGCACTGTCCCATGTGTCCACATCGGAAACAAGGGAGATCTGGTCCAGAAAGGCCGAGAGCGTGTCCTCACCTGTTTGATCCGGGTCCGGAAGACCACTCTCCATGAAGTCTTCCACAACAGAAAGAAACTCCTGGAGGTTCTCTATCCTGCCCCTGGCCTCGTCCGTGTCCTGCGTCAGCAGGGCAGGGTAGTATCCTGTCTCCTCGAGCGTGCCCACTACCAGGTCGTTCAGGGACTCTTTCCCGATCCGCTTCCTCAGGGAGCCAATAACCTCCAGAAAGGATCTCAGCGCACCGGCGGCCTTGCCCGAGACGGCCCCTGAATCCAGGGCAGTCCTGACCGAACCCTCGGGGAACCCGTCAGGTGAGGGAGCCTCCCTTATACGCTCCAGTGTGACTTTGCCTATACCCCTTGCAGGTGAGTTGATAATGCGTTCAAAGCTGGTCCAGTCCGCTGGGTTTATCAGGAGTCTCAGGTAGGACATCAGGTCTTTGATCTCCCTCCGGTCGTAGAATTTCACGCCGCCCACGATCTCGTAAGGGATGTTTGCCTTTAACAGGGAGTCCTCGATGGAACGGGATTGGGCGTTGATCCGGTAGAACACCGCAAAATCCCTGAAAGCATATCCCTCATTACGGGCGATCTTCTGGATGTGTCCTCGAATAAAGTCCGCCTCGTCCCTCTCGTCTATAGCCGCGAAGGCCTTCACCTTCAGTCCTTCCGGGCGTACTGCAACAAGATCCTTTTCCTTCCTGCCAATGTTCTTGCTGATAAGGCAGGAGGCAGCCCTGAGTATGTGCCCTGTTGACCTGTAGTTCTCCGACAGGGTAACCACCCGGGCTTCGGGAAAGTCGCTTTCAAAGGAGAGGATGTTTGATATGTCCGCTCCCCTCCACATGTAAATGCTCTGGTCGTCGTCGCCGACGACGCACAGGTTGCGTCTTTTGGCAGAGAGCTGGCGGACTATCTGGTACTGGGCATGATTAGTGTCCTGGTATTCGTCCACAAGGATGTACTGCAGCAGGTCCTCGTAATACTGCCTCACCTCCGGGTGTTCTTCCAGGAGTCGGAAGGTGTAGAGCAGCAGGTCGTCGAAATCCAGGGCGTGGGAGGCATGGAGCCTCTGGTCATAAGTCCGGTAAAGCTGTATGACCTTTTCCATCATGGGGTTTCGGGAAAATTCGGACATACCCTGCATCTCATCCGGCCCCGACAGGGCGTTCTTTGCCCTGCTTATCATGTATGCGGCCTTTCTCGATGCAAGTGATCTTTCGTCGATGTTCATTTCCCTGGTAATGCTCTTGATGAGCTTCAGAGAATCGTTGTTGTCCGCTATGGTGAAGTGACGGTGTAACCCCAGCTTTTCCGCGTGCTGGCGAAGGATCCTGACGCACGCCGAATGGAAGGTGGAGATCCACACTGTCCGGCCGGGCTTGCCCGCGAGGCCGATCACCCTGTCCCTCATTTCTCCAGCGGCTTTGTTTGTAAACGTGACTGCCAGTATGGCGTAGGGCGGTACACCCATCTTTTCCAGGAGGTATGCAATGCGGTACGTTATCACCCTCGTCTTGCCGCTGCCGGCGCCAGCGAGGATGAGCAGGGGGCCGTCGACAGTGGTTACTGCTTCTGCCTGGCTGGGATTCAGGTCTGAGGCGAAGGGGACCTTGTCAGAGGTTTGTTTCATATTTGAAGATGGCCTTGTTGTAAGCTGTGATTATGTCGCGCCGGGTGAGGATGCCCACCAGCTTCAGGGGGTTTCGCACGTCTACCACGGGGAGCTGTTCGACACTGCGGTAGGCCAACTTGTTTAAAGCGTCTTTAAGATTATCGGAAGGAGTGACCGTAGTGACACGGGTAGTAGCAATGTCTTTTGCTACAACGAGGTTTTCAAGCTCCGCTTCAAAAATGTGCTGCCGGACATCCTGAAAGGACAAGATGCCGGTAAGCTCTTCTTCCCTGTTGACTACGGGGAAATTGGAATATTTACTCTGGGTGAACTGCCTCGTGATCTCACTGAAGGGCACATTTTCCTTTATCACTTCCACATCCGCGGTCATGGCATCGCGCACCTTGAGTGATTTTAGAACATTTACCTCAAGCCCGGCTTCGATGGTAATTCCACGTTTATGCAGCCTGATGGAATATATGGAGTCCGGAGAAAGCCCACGGATGACCAGATGGCTTATTATGCACGAAACCATAATGGGAAGAATAATATGGTAATCACCCGTCAATTCGAAGAGGATCAGGATGTTGGTCAGGGGAGCATGAGCTGCTGCCGCCACCGTAGCCCCCATACCCACGAGGGCATAGGCCCCTTTGGTGGCTGTCAGCGTGGGAAACAGGTAGTGCACAATGGAACCGAAGGTACCTCCCAGCATGGCGCCTATATACAGGGACGGGGCGAAAACTCCCCCGGAACCTCCGGAGCCCAGTGTAAGCGATGTAGCCAGTATCTTCAGGAACATGAGTATCAGCATGAGATGGAAGGCCATTCTGCCCATTAGTGCATCGCCCATGGATCCGTAGCCGTTGCCAAAGATCTGGGGAAAGGCCAGGCCGATGGAACCCAGGATGAGCCCGCCGAGGGCCGGTTTCAGCCACGGGTGAATATTCACCTTTTCCTCGAAGTACCCCTCGAAGAAATCAAGCACTTGAATAAACAGGAGGGCCGCCAGACCTGCCAGAAGCCCCAGAATTATATAGAAAACGATCTCCACCGGGTTCACCAGCTGGTAGAGGGGAACGGAAAAAGCGGGTTCATTGCCGTGAAAATACCGCGCTGTGGTCGTTGCAATGACTGAAGACATGATGACTGGGCTGAAAGTGGCCATATTCCAGTCGCCGAGAATGATCTCGAGGGCGAAAAGTGACCCTGCTATGGGAGCATTGAAAGTTGCGGCGATCCCACCGGCAGCTCCGCAGCCCAGAAGTGTCCTCACGTTGGCCGAGGACATCTTGAATATCTGCCCGGCATAGGAGCCTATTGCGCTTCCGATCTGCGCAATAGGGCCCTCCCGACCAGCCGACCCTCCGGAGCCGATGCAAATAGCCGAGGCGGCGGCTCGGATAAATACCGTCCGCAACTTGAGAATGCCGCCCTTGAGTACAACGGATTCCATGACCTCTGGAACGCCGTGACCCTTTGCTTCCTTGGGAAAGATGGTGGAAATGGGTCCCAGCATGAGTCCGCCCAGCGCTGGCAAGAGGGGTATGAGGAGACTCGTAATATCCCCCGCAACGTATCCGGTGTAGTCACCCCAGTTCCACCAGAAACCGCCCTTTAGCAGGCGGATCATTGCTATAAAGCCCACGGCCCCGAGTCCGCTGAGGAGACCTACAAATATGGCCAGGACCATGAGCAGGGAGCCTTCTGCGGTGAATGCGGTCTTGTACCGGTCTTTTATGTTCTTTTTCGTCTCGGGTTTCAGGATGGTCATGTTTACTCCACGGTGACGCTCTTTGCGA
>CAYVSA010000017.1:22972-33269 GCA_964454175.1 uncultured Pseudomonadota bacterium | reverse complement strand
GCATACCCCCTAACGCACTGATAAACAAATAAATATTACCTATCTGACAATACTAATATATATTGGCACCCTTTTTGCTTTTAGTCTCCCGGTTAATAAATTTGGCGATTTGTGCAAAGGGGGAAAGTCATGAGATCTCGAAACACAATACTGACCATAATTCTGGTCCTGTCCGTCTCAACAGGAGCCGTATCCTGCGGCGACGGGTCCAGTTCGACCGCCACAGGATCGTCACTGGCGATCACCGAAAAAGTTAGCGTTGTGGATGCCCAGGATGGGGCTGGTTCGCTCTCTGCCGGAAGGATCCGGCCGCTTTCCATGGGTCTGAAACACCTTGCCATCGACACCACCGTAATTGATTCCGGCGCCGCCTACTTTAGCGACTCCGCTGAAGTTTTCGTCGAAGAGAAGTCGGTTGATGCCCTGAACGTAGTTAACGAGATCCTCTGTATGGTGGGTCAGACCGGCTACCAGGACATGATCAACCTGGGCGACTACAAGGCCATGATCGACATCACCCAGTGCGGGAGCCGGGACAACGCCTCCAACGATGCCTCCTCGAAGAACCAGTCCTCCGGCGGCAACATGCCCGAGTATGAATTCTGGACGGTGAACTCTGCCAGACAGGACAACAGCTCGCCGCATATCGTGAAAGTCTGGGTACACGAAGCTGCCAGCGATCGTGAACCAGCCAAGATCATCCACGTCAAATCTACTATTACGCAAGGTGTCAGCGACACCAACCCCTACGGACTCTTCACAATGTATTTCAAGGGTGTCACAGCAGCAGCCGGCACCCAGATGTTCAAGGGCCTTCTGCAAACTGTTGAAGTGGGCAGCGAAGTGCAGGTTCAATTCACGGACCTGGGCGGCTTCGGTGGAAATACCTGGCAGGAGGCTGTGACGGTTTCCAGGGCGGACACTTCCGGGAATACGGGCTCGGGTACTGTCTATACCAACCAGTACAACGCTTTCGACGGCACAACGGAAACCACATTCAACATCGCATACAACCAGAACTACTTCGTGCGGGAGGCAGTGGCGGGAAGCACCTTCTGCCTGGACAGGAACAATTTTAACGAATCCATCTGGAGGTACGGCCTCTATGACAGCGACGGCGCACGCGTAGAGAGGACATCCGGGTTCCCCATAAAATACACTTCTGGTGGAACCGATTATCACGGATGGATAGGCTACTGGGGACTCTGGTTCGAAGACAGCCTCTCCCTCACTACCGGCGACACTGTCAGCAAGCAGACCTACAGCGCAAGCGGCGGCTCCGAGTCTACGTATAACGTATTTATCTCTCCGGGCAAGCTCATGAAGCACACGAAAAAGCTCCTCACGCTTGCAGACGTTAAAAATATTCCCCTGGATTACAACGAGTGGGACGGCTCTAACTGGACAGACTACAGGGTAGTCTGGGACGGGACTAATTTTGTAAAGAGCGCCACACGCACTGAGGCCACCAACTGGATGTACCAGGATATAAGCCCTACAGTGAATATCGATCTCACCACGGTTCCCTACTCCAGCCTGAATTTCTGGTCCCAGTCCCTTGGCGGCAGGGTCGAAGCCGCAATGGATCCATGTACCTTCAACGACAACGGGACACCCAATGACTGGTCGGATGATTCCTTTTCCTGCAGCGCCTCTGATGCAACACCAGTCATATCCTTCGTTGAGGATATGGTGTATCCCACGGACACGGCACCGAGTACCTTCGCATGCTTCACCAGCTGTCCGGACCCGGCAAACCTCGATTCCACCAACCCATTCCTGGACTCCAGCAACATCGAGAACCAGGCTGTATCACCCTATGCTGCCAGTTACTACAGTTATGCCTACAGCGCAGGAGGAATGGTCATCTCTTACAACAGCTCTCCGGTGTCGGCCACAACTGTCAACAGCGCCTATCAGTGGGGGATAAACAGCGGGCCCATGTTCGCGCCAACCACTACGAACCTCGCCAACCTCGCCTGCGAATACGACACGACCACTACATGCGCCTGGCAGGCCTGGAACAGCCTGGATGAATACTACACATGGGAAACTGGTCCGAATGACTGGAACAAATTCACAGCACTGCAGGACCCTTCCGATGACAGCTTCCTCACCTTCCAGGCGCCCCTGTCCGTGAAGTACACACACGCAGCTGCGGGAAGCTACCAGAATGCATCCTTCTTCCTCGAGTACAACGGCTTTGGCGACCTCTCGGGCCTGCCCGGCAAGTGTGTTGACGAGGACACGGGGGCGGATACCGACTGCGGGCCTGGAACTCGTTGGGTGCCTGAACTTTCAATGCCTGATGGTACAGAGGTGGTCGACCTTTCCGACGACACGACCACATATCTCGTAAAGGCGCTGGAGAAAGAGCAGCAGATGAAGACAGTGGCTGTCTCCAACTGTTCCGCGCTGGCAACCACCACATACACACTCCCCGATATCGCTGACTGGGTCGATCCCGATATCGGCACGGAACCCACCATTGATGGCGCGCCGGCAGTGATCGGAGGCGTACTGCAGAGCCAGTAAACAGTTAACCGCAAGAAGGAAAGCCCGCTGAAGGCGGGTCGATAAAGGGCCTGCCTTCAAAGCAACAATCAATCCGGACTTGGAAGCTTTATCGCATCAGGAAGCAGATGCGCATGGGATGCTTTGGCCTGAGAAGGGAAGATCGGGGGCTGAAAATGAGACTCAAAATTGGATACGCAGCAGCTCTAGTCATCATATTGCTCATACCGGCAGCAGCATGGTCGGAGGATAACAGGGTAGCCAGTCTGGACTTTGACCTGACAGACCTTCAGCCGGTCACCCGAGAGAAAACACTGGCAAGCCTGGACGATGACAGCTGGGACACAACCGACAAGGCGCTTCTGGTCGGGTGCGCAGCACTCTGGTACATGGACTACCAGCAGACCCTGCAGATCGTGGAGGACGAGAACCGATATGAGCTGAACCCGTTCCTTGGAGAAAATCCCAGCAAGGACAGGGTAAATATGCATTTTGCGGGTTCCTTTGCCCTGAACTACTTTATCGCAGACAAACTCAACTCAAAAAACCGGAAAAAATATCTTTCCATCATGGTCATGTTCGAGTCTGCGGTCATAAATCACAATGTTCAGGTCGGGATTAAGTTCTAAAACAGATGGACCCCCATTCTTCAGTCGAAATACTCCGTTGCAATTGCGCCCCCCAAACCATTAACATCGGGTAAATATTGGCAAAGTGCCTGTCGGATACATCCCCGACTCAGATGAGCACGCTGCTCGCTGACAGGCCTTTGCGCCCTCACCAATAATAAGGAAGTATTAGATGGTGACCCGCAGGATCCTCACAAGTTTGCTGGTGTCCGTTATCTGCATGGCTGCCCTGGCCGGCATGTCGTACGGTTCAGACTGGAGTGTCCTGCCTGCGCGACTTAAAGGCGGCGTAGCGGTTTACGGAGACAGCAGGACAGGCCACCTCATCCATGAAAATATCATGGATGGCATATCAAGCATTGCCCCTGCAGCTGTCTTTCACACCGGCGACCTTGTGAGCAGCGGGACAAACCCCGGGCATTGGAAAACGTTCAATAAAATCATCTCCCGGCTGCCGCCGGGCACGCCTTTTTACCCTGCCCTGGGTAATCATGAGAAAGCTTCCAGACTGTTTTTTGACAACTTTACGCTGCCCGGCAACGAACGATGGTACTCAGTTGAAATTGCCGGGATCCACTTTACTGTTCTGGACACCGGCTCAGACCTCTCACCAGGCTCCCCTCAGTACCGCTGGCTGGCCGAAGATCTTTCTTCTCCAGGCCCAGGGACAAAGTATATTGTGGCTGTATTTCATCACCCGCCCTTCAGTACCGGGCGGCACGGTAAAGACCAGAAAGGATTGAAAAACACGATTGTCCCCCTTTTTGAGCGGTTGGGCGTTGATCTTGTTTTTTCCGGCCACGACCACGATTACGAACGTTCGGTAGTAAACGGCATCCCGTATATAGTCTCCGGGGGGGGAGGCGCTCCGCTCAGAGGTCAGTCCAGGAAAAACACTTTTAGCCGTATATTCGCCAGGGAACACCACTTCTGCGTACTTTACGGTAACGAGGACGGCGCTCTGTCTGTAGATGTGATCGACGAGCAGGCCAGGGTGATAGACCACTTCAGGATCGCCCCCTGATTTGAGCTGGCTGGAAACGCGGTGGTTAACCGGTAGCGGCAAAGTTTTCAGGGTAATTGTGTTTTTCAAGAACTTTTGCTCTAATACGCGTTTAGGATGTCCTGGAAACCGCTGATCTACATTATTGATCCTGATGCCGACGAGAGGAACGTACTGCGTGCCCAGCTCTTGGGAGCGGATTACAATGTAACAGCCGTGCACGATCCCGGCCAGGCAGCTGAGAAGGTCCACGAGGGAGTCCCCCATCTGATCATCGTAGACCATAGCCAGGCTGATTCTGATTCGCCCGAATTTTCCAACCTTCTGCACCACATCGAAGGCGCATCTCCCCTGCCCTTCCTTCTGCTTATGGACGATGAGGATTCCAGCTCGGTCCCCCTCTCCCTTAGAGAGGGCATGGACGACACACTCATGCGTCCGGTAAACACGCTCGAACTCCATGCCAGGGTTAAATCCCTTCTCAGAAACAGGCAGCTTCTGGGTCAGATCCGCATACAGGAGATGTTCCTCCGGCAGAAGCACTTTGAACCTTTCGTACCCGACATCCTCCAGCCAACAGTCCTGCTCGTAGAAGACGAAACAGCGCAGCTCAAGGAGATCGGCGATCTAATCACCAGTATTCCCTGTCATGCGGTGCGAGCCCAGTCCCCGGCTGAGGCCCTCGTTCTGATCAAAAAGGACGCCCCCCAACTGGTTATTGTGGACTTCCTTTTCCCTGAACAGGACGGTCTGGAGTTGTGCCGCTACCTGAAAACACAGCTCAATACGAGGACCATCCCCCTTCTGATGCTCACCTCTCTTCCGGAACTCGACAACAGGATCGTTGGTCTGGAAGCCGGCCCTGATGATTATCTGGTCAAACCCATAAACCGGGTGGAGGTTGTCACCAGGGTTAGGAGGCTCCTGGCCAGGCAGGCTGGCCACATGCGCTTGTCAGGCAATATGCAGATACTCAACCAGGCTGGATTGTGTGATCAGGAGACCGGGATCCCTGGAGAAGAGTTTTTCCGCTTTGCCTACCCGGAGCTTATCAGGTGGTCACAGAGAGCTGATCTTCCCTTTACGGTCCTCCGGCTGAGACTGGCCAGCAGGGGGAATTTCTACCGGCTTGCCACGACTGTTTACTCGACAATGAGAAATTTCGATCTTGTTTTCGTCACAGGACAGTCTGATATTTCCCTGATCCTTCCGGAAACTCAGTCCCAGGGTGCCCAGGCAGCCCTCTCACGTATTATTTCAAGAGCCGAAGTTAACAATGTCCCGCCGTGGGAGATAAAATCAGCTATGGTCTCGGTGGGAGAAGAAGGATGGGACTCAAATGAAATACGCAAAAAACTCAAACTGGTCGGATCAGGGGGGCCCACCCTGGCGAATAAGGATTCAGAAGACAACAACCGGATCCTGGTTGTGGGCGATCCAAGCGGTATCAATCTCGTTCAGAGACTCAAAGAAGAAGGATTTACCAACGCGGAGGCCTTTGTCTTTAAAAGTGACGATGTCCCCGAAACACTCAATGCCAGCGCTGTAATAATACAGGGTGATCTTGACCGCATCCCGGACCTTGCCCAGCAGATCCTGCCGGTTCTGCAAGACCCGGCCACACCGGTGATCGTTCGCTACTCTGGCAATTTGGAGGAATTCGATCCTACTGACCTGCCTGCAGACGCCGACTATGTTCCACCGGGGTCGGGAAGCAACTACCTGATACGCAGGCTGCGCAAATCCCTCGACGAGATGCAGGCACAGTCTGATCACAGGGAGGTTGAAAGCTTTATCATGAGGCTGGTCAAACTCATGGAGGAAGGGGATGTGGACCTTGTGGGACACTCTCAAAATGTCGCAGTCTGGGCGATGAGGCTCGGGAACCGTCTTGGACTTAAAGAAAGAGACATTGATGCACTAAAGTGGGGCGGCCTGCTACACGATGTGGGAAAACTCTTTATTCCAGGGAAAATACTATCCAAAACCCGTATGCTTTCCTCCGAGGAATACGCCATAGTAAAATCTCACCCACGGATGGGGATCGACCTCTGCAGGGGTTTCAGCATACTGGAGCCTGCCCTCCCGATCATCAAGAATCACCACGAGAGAATGGACGGCAGGGGATATCCAGAGGGCCTCAGGGGTGACAGTATCCCGACTACGGCACGCATTGTTTCCATAGTCGATGTGTACGACACGCTCACCCGCAGAAGGCCCTACAGGCCGGCCTTCTCGGGAGATGAGGCCGCCCGGATACTTATAGCAGAGGCCCAAAAAGGTATGTGGGACCTCAAGATAGCCAGAGAGTTTATCAGGCTCCCACAGAAGAGCTGACATCTGTTGATCAACAGATCCAGGATCGATGGAATAGTTTCTGGTTTCTGGTTTACAGCCCAAGGCCTTACTCTGGGTCGGAACCTCCCCTGACCCTGGCACCGGACATATTTCAACACCCACGTAACACCAACCCCTGACGACAGTATTAGTAATTGACCTGTAAAATCGGAGAAAGGTTCAGCTCCATGATAAATTATATTTCCGTGAAAACCTGGTCTACAGTGTATTTTTTTCTTCCTTCTGCGATTATAATGCAGGAAACGCAACTGTAAAAAAATAATACTTTTAATAGATATACTATTTTTGTATAATTCGAATATCTTCATGCTGGAGGGTTCATGGAGTCAGGAACCAAGTTAATCGATAGGAAAGCTATTATCAGGGGACGAAAAGTCCTTCTTGTGGACGATAATCCCGATGTTCTCTGGGTTCTTAACGACATGCTCACCCGCAGCCTCGAAGTCGAGATCACTACTGCCGAAAACGGAGAGGAAGCCGTAAGGTCTGCAAAAGAAAACATGCCCGACCTGATCCTGATGGACCTCATGATGCCGGTAGTGAATGGGATCGAAGCTGTAAATCAACTCAGGAGCGACCCTGAAACTGGAGGTATCCCAGTTGTTGCCCTCACTGCCTTTGTCAATACATATCGCAAAAATGAAGTTCTCGAAGAGGGGTTCGTAGGTTACATTGAAAAACCGGTGGACATGGACGAACTCTCAGATATCATCTTAAGGAATATAGTATAGATATCGACAGGAAATAAGCACAGTATTCAGATTGAAACGAGCCGTTATCGGCTCTTTTCTTTTTTGGTTCACCAGTCGTATTCTACGAACTCGATCCCCACACCGGCGGGTCCATGCGAGTCCCCATCCTCTTTTCTCCACACCACTTTACTCCTGACGGCAGAGGTGTGGCTGACACCGGGAAACCCGGACTTTATCTCGATCACTTCACCCAGTTCCGGAACTTCCCTCGTTTGGAGGAAGGCACCGCCCCCTGAGACATTCAACATCTGCGCATTGTGCTTCATTTTGCCGAACTCGTAAGTCACGTCAGCAAGGATCTGCATCCGCGGACTTTTGCGTTTTTCTTTTATCTTCTTTTTGGTCATAAACGGGTCCCGCGCTAATTCAGGTGGATATCGTCCGCCAATATATAACATTGGTGAGTACACTTCAACGGAACCTGATTAGTCTGGAGGACCCAGGCAGATCGCAGAATGGCAATTTAATGGTCATGGCGTCAGTCAGATGTGCTCCGGCTCAAACTATTTAACAAAGCACCGTATATAGGCTATATTTTCCCCCTGTCGGCGATTTTCAGGCCGGAGGCTCAAACTGAACACATCTGAAAGGAACCCGATAAAAGCATGCCCTCGCAAAAGAGAGGATCTGAAAATATAAAGAATATGTTCTCGTCCATCGCGAAGCGATACGATCTTCTGAACAGGCTGTTGAGCTTTGGAGTTGACGTGAGGTGGCGCAGAAAGCTTGCTTCGCAGATGCCTTCCGGGAGCCAGGGAGCAGTGCTGGATCTCGCCACGGGGACAGGGGATGTAATGCTTACCCTCGACAGGTGTCTTGGGGACAGCTGGAGGATCATCGGTGCCGACTTCACAATGCCAATGCTTAAAGTGGCAAAGGTGAAATTAGCGTCCCGGGGCTCAACGCGGCTGCATCTTACAGCAGGAGATGCCATGTCCATGCCCTTTGCTGACTCTGCGTTCAAGGCCGTTACCATCGCCTTTGGCTTGAGGAACCTTCCTGACAGAGCCTGGGCCCTGGGTGAGATACTCAGGGTGCTCGCACCCGGGGGAAGGCTGATCATTCTTGAATTCAGCCCGATGGATCACCCGGTGACCGGAGCTGCATTTCGCTTCTACTTTCACAGGGTACTGCCGTTTCTGGGGGGGATCATTTCAGGGAATCCCGGGGCCTATCGCTATCTTCCCAGGTCAGTGGACGACTTTCCGAATCCGACCGGCCTGGACAGTGAAATGGAGGAAGCGGGCTTCACCGGCGTGCGTCATATACCGCTTACGTGGGGAGTTGCGTTTCTGCATGTTGGTAGTAGGTAGAGCATTAGAAATTTGAAAATCTGGCAATTGGCCCTTCGATCACGCATGGCTAGTCTGGATACTGAATACAGCATTCTGGAAAAACGAGGAAGCACTGACAATGATCAGATTTACCAACACCAGCGTCACCTACCAGACCAGCGCCGGGGACCACTCTGCACTGCAGAGCATCAACCTCGAGATAGCCCGGGGGGAGCCTTGCGTGATCATAGGCCCCACCGGCTGCGGCAAAACAACGATGCTCTTCCTGCTGGCCGGACTGGTCTATCCAACGGTCGGGTCGGTCAGCGTGGACGGGGAAGCATCGCTGCGCGGCCGAAAGGCAACCAGCCTCATTCTTCAGCAGCACGGGCTATTCCCATGGAAGAACGCTCTTTCCAACGTTACCGTTGGCCTCGAGATCCGCGGAGTATCCAGGGAAGAGTATACAGGGCTCGCAAAGGACCTGATGGCCGAACTTGGTATCTGGGATGTGCGGGACAGCTACCCGGCCCAGCTTTCAGGAGGACAGAGGCAAAGGGTGGCCATCGCGAGGTCCCTTGCAACGGATCCTGACATGCTGCTCATGGATGAACCATTTTCGGCGCTGGACGCCATGACCAGGGAGACCCTTCAGCATATCCTTTTGCGGCTCTGGAAAGAACGAGACTTCACCTTTATCCTTGTAACCCACAGCATTGAGGAGGCCGTATTTCTTGGTAAACGCATTATAGTGCTTTCCCACAGGCCAGGCAGGGTACTCAGGACAATTGAAAACAGCAGCCTGGGCACCGAATCCTACCGATTGACGAAGGAGTTTCACGACCGCTGCATCGAAGTTCGAAAAGCTCTGGAGGAACAATAGGTGAAAAGGCTGCCAAGGATAACACCATACCTGTTTGCCGTAACAGCCTTGCTGGTCATATGGCAGGTTTCGGCGATGCTTCTAGCAAGCGAGGCCCTGCCCGCACCCTATTACGTCATGGCGGCCTTTGCGGCATCCATAAAAGGGCCCATGGCATGGCATTTTCTGGTTTCAGCATACCGGGTCCTGTTGAGCCTGTTCCTGGCCCTGGTCTCAGCGGTTCCCCTGGGCATATTCATGGGCCGTTCCACCCGCGCCGACGCGCTGATGTCTCCCGTTGTCTACCTCACCTACCCGGTACCCAAGATCGCATTCCTGCCCCTGGTGCTTCTGCTGCTGGGAATCGGAGACAGCTCGAAGATATTTCTTATAAGTTTCATCCTGTTCTTCCAGATCCTGGTCACTACCAGAGACGCTGCCCGTGAAATTCCCAGGGAATATGTACTTTCCATGAGGTCCCTCGGGGCCAACCGATGGCACAAGACCCGCCATCTGGTCCTGCCCGCAGTGCTTCCCAATATCCTCACATCCCTCAGGATCGGGATCGGGACAGCCATAGCCGTCCTGTTTTTCGTTGAATCATTCGCTACCAACACAGGCCTGGGATACTTCATCCTTGATGCCTGGAGCCGGCTCAATTACAGCGAGATGTACGCCGGGATCGTGGGAATGGGGATTTTAGGGGTTATCCTCTACGAGATAGTAGAACTTGCTGACAGGACGCTGTGCAGGTGGACGAAGCTGTAATGCTTGTGCGCTGTGATATGCACACCGCTGTCCCATGACCCAAGTCCCAAGACCCAGGTGTAGGGGGCGAGTTTCTGATTTCGGTTCATCTCCAATTTAGTTGGTCATATACCGGTATGGAATATACATAAAGCCGG
>CAYVSA010000017.1:0-22872 GCA_964454175.1 uncultured Pseudomonadota bacterium | reverse complement strand
ACCCGGGATCACTAATTTATTCCTGCAAATGGTCACCTGGTCCAATCAGATAAACTGCAGCACATACATAGCCACCCCTCCGACTATCACCGTCAGAATGAGATTTCTCGTCCAGATGGCCACTCCGAAGCTGATGATCAGGGCCCATATCCCGGGATTCCCGGCACTGATATCTATTGCACCCCCCCGCTGGATCGCTCCCGGAAATATCAGGGCGGATAAAATGGCCGCGGGCAGATAGGCCAGCCACCGCATCACTATCCGGGGCAGCTCAACCCTGGACAGGGCTGCCAGGGGCAGCAGCCGCGGAAAGTAGGTGGCGGCGGCCATACCGAGGAAAATGAGAATTAATCTGTTAGTATCCATATTCGTTTTTTATTCAGTCCCACGGCCCAGGGTAACTGGTCCAGAGTGTTGATGATGACCTTGTCCAACGTCCAACGTGATTTAATAATGTTCTAACTTCTGATGATCTAATGTTTAATCTCCTGATTTCGATGTTTCGGTACCCGGAAATGCCCAAACCCTCTCACAGCTCACTCTGGGTAAAGAGACTTTCTAAAACCAATCCCAGTGTCGCTCCAAGCAATGAGGCCATGATAATGTGCCATGTCCCGCCCATAAAGAAGGAAAACAGCGTCGACATCACCGCTGCCGCTACTGCCACAAAAACGTGGAGTTTATCTGTTACCTGGAGGACCACAAGGCCTGTGAACATGGAGTACAGGGCAAATTCAAGGCTGCCCTGAAGGGCCGATGGAACAAGATACCCCGCGAAAGCCCCCATAACCGACCCGGTAAGCCAGCTCAGGTAAGCTGTGTAATTGAGAACCAGGCTGTATCTGTAGTCCGCTTCCCCGCTCCTGAATCTGCCTATGGAGATAGCATACGTTTCATCGGTAATTCCCCACGCAATAAAAGGAAGTATCTTCCTGTTAACTTTTCTGAAATATGGAGAGAGCGAGGCGCTCATAAGTACGTGTCTCATGTTGACGAAAAAAGTCGTCGCCACCACCTCGAAAGGTGTAGCACCACCAGCAAGAAGTCCCACCGCGATGAACTGGCTCGCCCCGGCAAAAACAACGATGGACATGAAAATGGTGGGAAAAAGTTCAATACCGGCCTGCCTGGCGAGGATACCGTAGGCAGCTCCCATGGGAATGTAACCCAGTATAATGGGGACAGCATCCGCAAGCGCCATTCTGGGCATATTGCTCTTCCGGTCACCCATCATCGTCAGCCCTCCAGCAGACCTCAGGTGAGGAAGGCCAGCAGGGCGCCTGCTGCGAGGGGTATTGTGAGGTTGTCATTAAAAGGCCTTGGAAGCATCTCTACCACTGTGGCCGCCAGGGCAGCCCCGGCAAGATACAGGGTGTGAAAGGGAAGAAGGGCGGGTAAAAACTTCGCACCAAGATAATAGGCCAGAAGCGTGGATACAAAGCAGGCCAGGGAACCTTCCAGGGTCTTATTGCCGATCCTGACGCTTCCCCAGGACTTTCCCACCAGGACCGCCGCCCTGTCACCGATAACCAGAGGAACAACAGCAGCCAGGGCGATTTGTTTTGGAAAGAGGAAAAATGAAAGTAAAAAACCTGCAGTGAAGGCCGGTGAACCCGTATATGAAGTTTTCTCCGATGGCCGCATGAATGGGCCGATCACCTTGACGATCACCTCTGAAAATCCAGGGCTCCTGAGCCTTGCGGTGTCAACCGTAACGGCTGTCAGGAACAGGATCCCCAGTACTGCCTTATTGAGTGGTTCTGGGAGTGTGAAGCCGACAACGCCCAGAAACAGACCGCCCAGAACATGGAAAAAGGTCCTGGGGATCTCCCCTCTGATGTCCGCGAGGGGCATCAGCTTTCCCGCAGGCTTCTATCGTAGATCCTGTATGTCTTGTATCGAGTGGCCCCGAATATTTTTTCCGAGGTCTCGTTCACCAGCGTGTTGTCCTCCAGAGTCCAGGAAAATTCGCCGTACCGCTCGCCCCTGTCGATCCCTTTTTGCCACACCATAGCAAAAAGGAGCGATTCTATTCCCCTTTTCCTGAACTGCTCTCTGACACCCAGAGTTACAACCCGGGCCGTACGCAGCCGTTTTGCAAGCCGGAGACCCCTCAGGAGATTGAACGGCGTGATCCGGCCATTGAAAACGCGCAGGACGTGATTGTAATCGGGAAGGGCCATGAGAAAGCCGGCTGGTTCTCCATCAATGAAAGCGAAGGCCACTTTTTCAGGGTCAACAATAGGCTTGAGGTTCTTGGCCATGTAGTTTATCTCGTCGTCGGTCATGGGGAAAAATCCCCAGTTTTTTTCCCAGGCCTCATTGTAAATGATCTTGACGAAATCCAGGTCGGCAGCAAAGTTATTCATATCCAGGAACCTGACGGTGAGTCCCTTCTCTCTCTTCCTGATAGCATCCGACAGTCGCTGCAGCCTGTCTGGAAGCTTCTGGCCGACGTCGAAATAGTAGGCGAAGAGATCCTTGGCCTTGCCGTAACCTGCACCCTCCAGTAATTCAGCGTAATAGGGCGGGTTATAGGTCATCATTATAAAGGGAGGGGAGAGAAAGTTTTCGATCAGAAGGCCGCACTCTTCGTTGGTGCTGGGATTGACTGGGCCCCGGGAAGTGTCCATACCATTTGATCTGAGATAATCTTCGGCTTCAGCAAGAAGAGCACGGGTCACTTCCTGATCAGGCACACACTCGAAGAATCCGAAGAACCCCACTTTGTCCTGGTGAAAATCGTTGTGGGCGTGGTTGATGACACCTGCTACCCGGCCAACAGGCCGGCCATTCCTGTAACAGATAAAGATCTTTCGTTCCGCTTTGCGATAGAAAGGGTGCCGCACTGAAAGGAGCTTTGCAACCTCCCGTTTGAGAGGGGGCACCCAGTAGGGATCGCCGCTGTGGATCATCCAGGGCAAGTTAATGAAATCCCTGAAGGCCCTGCCCTTTTCCGCCTCAACAACTTTTATGCTCATGATTCATTCCCACGTCAGTTATTGTGCGCAGTTCGATCCGGCTAGCGGTTTCATGTTTATTCCCTGGGTCACGGGACATGGGTCGTGGAACATCGCCTAAGTGATAAGCCCCACTGCTTTACCAACCTTGTCGAACGCTTCAAGGACACGATCGAGCTGCTCAAAAGTGTGAGTTGCCATGAAGCTCGTCCTGATAAGAGCCCTTCCTGGCGGAGTGGCGGGGGAAACGATGGGGTTGGCAAAAACGCCTTCTTCCTGAAGCATCAAGGCTACCTGGAAGGTGAGCATATCGTCGCCAACGATCACCGGAATGATAGGGGTAGCGGCATCGCCGATGTCAAACCCCATGGATGTAAACCCCTCCATCATCTTTTCGGTGTTTTTCCAGAGCTGATCTCTCCGCTCGGGTTCCTGATCAATAATGTCCAGGGCGGCGCTGACCGCGGCGGCCATACCGGGAGCCAGGCTGGCAGAAAACATCATAGATCTGCTCACGTGTTTCAGGAACTCGATGATCTCAGAAGAAGCCGCTACGAACCCGCCAATAGTTGCCAGAGACTTGCTGTACGTCCCCATTATGACATCTGATTCATCCTCAACCCCGAAATGCTCGGCAGTTCCCCTGCCTGTCTTGCCCAGCACCCCGATTCCGTGGGCATCGTCAACCATGATCCCGAAGTCATACTTGCCCTTTAGAGCTACGATCTCATCCAGGGGTGCGATATCACCTTCCATTGAGAAAACGCCGTCAACGATCACCAGCTTATTCCTGTCTTTTTCACTGACAAGCAGGCGCTCAAGGTCCTTGGGATCATTGTGCCGGAATTTCTTGAGATCACCATAACTGAGCCGACAGCCGTCCACTATGGAAGCGTGGTTCTGTCGATCGCTGAGAACAACATCTCCCCTGCCTACAAGAGCCGAGATGACGCCAAGATTTGTCTGATAGCCGGTAGCGTAAACAAGGGCCTCTTCTTTTCTGAAAAATCCTGCAAGCTTTTCTTCCAGCTCCACGTGGAGGTCCAGGGTGCCGTTCAGGAACCTCGATCCGGCACACCCCGTACCGTACCGATCAACCGCTTTGGAGGCAGCCTCCTTGACCTTGGGATGTGAGGCCAGACCAAGGTAGTTGTTGGATCCGCACATCACCACTTTCTTCCCGTCCATCATCACTTCGGGGTCCTGCTGCGATTGTATGACCCTGAAGTAGGGATAAACACCGGCATCCTTCACTTTCTGGGGATCCGTATACTCTGCGCATTTATTAAAAATCCCCACGATGTCCTCCTTCTGTTATCATCTGATCCATCCTTTTTCCCGGTACCAGTGGGCGACTTCCAGGAACCCGTCTTCCAGAGACACTTCGGTACTGAAAGCCAGTTCGGCAGCGGCTCTGTCAGTATTGACCACCCAGCCGGGCGCTGTCAACTCGTTGACTTTTTGAATGTTGAAAACAGGCATCCTGCCCGATAACTTCCCAGCCATTTCGTAAAAAAACGCCGCTGAGCGCAGAAAACCTGTCGGAACTGTAATACCCCTGATCTTTCGGCCCATGGCACGGCCCATTATATCAGGAAGGTCGACCGTTTTTACGGGCAGATCGTCGGCCAGGTTGTATGTGGAACCTGGCCTTCCCCTCTCGGCCGCGGCCCATATCCCCCGAACGAGGTCCACGACGTTAATAAGACTTAAACTGGCAAGGGCATTGAAGATGGGGAGAATGCCCTTTGAAGCCAGCTTGAAAAGCAGCAGGTTCTCCCTGTCCCTGGGTCCATAAACGGCCGGAGGTCTTACGATCACCAGAGGAAGATCCTTAAGGCCCTTCAGAAGCTTCTCTCCCTCCAGTTTGCTCCATCCGTAATGAGTTACAGGCGCCGGTTCGTCGTCCTCCGAGACAGCACATCCTGGCGCACTCGGCCCGCCGGCTGCTGCACTGGACACGTAGACAAGGACCTTTGCACCGCCGTTCTGCCCGACCGCCTGTCCCAGGTTAAGGCAGCCCTGCGCATTGATATTGAAATATTCCCTCCGGTTGGGAGCAGCTGTGGCTCCAGCCAGGTGAAAAACGGCATCAGCTCCAGCAGCACCATCCTCAAGAGACCTCAAAGAGAAGAGATCTCCTTTTACTTTTGTGATGGGCAAGCCCTCCAGCCACCCCGGTCTGTCCGGATCCCGCAGAAGACACCTGACCTCCATATCCATGGCCAGCAGAAGTTCCACAAGGTGACTTCCAATAAAACCTGTCGCGCCGGTGACGAAGCATGTCCGGATCTTCCGGATCGGCATGTCAATATTTACCATAAGCGGTTTATTTTGGTCAATTTGCGATTATACGCATAAATCCCGCGTCCCATGTCTGATATCCCGCGTTTTTCAACTGGGTCGTTCGTCCCGGGACATTGGACCACTCTCAGGCCTTCAATGCGCCTCCGCCCAGTTCTTACCCTGTCCGACATCAACTATTAAAGGTATACAAAGGTCCATGACGTTTTCCATGGCCGGCCGTATAAGCGAAGTTGCCACTTCGGCAGCAGACTCAGGGACCTCGAAGAGGAGTTCATCGTGTACCTGAAGCAGCATCCTCCCGTTCTGATCCTCTCCCAGCTGTTCCCGGATCTGAAGCATTGCGATCTTGATCAGGTCGGCAGCGGTACCCTGTACCGGAGTGTTGACGGCCATCCGCTCGGCCAGCATTCTCTCGTTCGGATTGGATGAGTCCAGCTGAGGAAGATACCTGCGCCTCCCTGCCAGGGTCGCGACGTACCCGCATTCCCTGGCTCCCGCGATCGTGCGTTCCGTGTACTCCTTGACTCCGCTGTAATTCGTAAAATAGTTTTCAATGATCTCTGCAGCGTCAGCAGGATGGACACCCAGCTCCTTTGAGAGACCGAAGGCGCTCATGCCGTATATGATCCCGAAATTGATAACTTTGGCACGCCTTCTGAGTTCCGGTTCCACGTCCTCTCCTGCCCCCAGTATCTGCCGAGCAGTCTGCGCGTGGACGTCATCCCCTTCTTTGAAAGCTGATATAAGACCTTCGTCCCCTGACAGGTGGGCCAGCACCCTCAGCTCGATCTGGGAGTAGTCGGCAGACAGCAGAACCGAACCTTCCGGAGCGACGAAAGCTTCTCTTATCCTCCTGCCAAGCTCGGTCCTCACGGGGATGTTCTGTAAATTCGGATTCGAGCTGGAGAGACGACCGGTGGCGGTTGCAGCCTGGTTAAATGATGTGTGGATCCTTCCTGTTTCAGGGTTGATCAGCCCGGGAAGGGAGTCAATGTACGTTGATTTGAGCTTGGAAAGACTCCGGTAGTCAAGGACCATTGCCGGGAGGTGATGCTTTGCAGAGAGCTCGATCAGCACATCGCTGTTTGTGGAGTATCCTGTCTTGGTCTTTTTCAGGGGCTCCAGACCCATCTCCTCAAAAAGGATCTGAGACAGTTGACGCGGAGAGTTGATATTGAAACTGCGGCCTGCCTCCTCGAAGATCTTCTTCTCTACAGCGGCCATCCTTCCCGCCACCTCACCTTCAAGATCGTTGAGGACGGCTGGTTCCAGCATGATCCCGGCAAGTTCCATCTCCGCCAGCACTTCCACGAGGGGCATTTCAACGTCCCTGAACAGATCTTCCAGCCCTGATCTCTGTAGTTCAGCATTCAGGGAATCGGCTGCCCTGAATGTTACATCAGAGTCTTCACATGAATACTCCGCTGCACTCTCGACGTTCACCTCGTAAAAGGGAACCTGTTTTCTGCCGCTTCCCGCAACATCCTTGAAGGTGATCATGGTGTGGTTGAAGTATTCAGCGGCGATCTCTTCAAGGCTGTGTGTTCTTCTGGAAGGGTTTACCAGGTAGGATGCGACCATCGTGTCGAAATCAATCCCGTCCACGATCCATCCTGCGCGGGTGAGGACCTCCAGGTCATACTTTATGTTCTGACCGATCTTCTTATACCCTGGGTCGCCCAGGATATCTGACAGGGCATCCCTGACCCGGGCGGTCTCAAGCTGTTTTGGAGCCCCTATATACCTGTGATCGAGGGGAATATAGGCCGCCTCGCCAGGTTCCCAGGAAAAAGAGATGCCCACGAGCCTGGCCCTGACCGGGTCCTTGCTGTCGGTCTCAACATCCAGAGCGAACCTGTCCGTCGAACGCAGGCACTCTGTCAACGAGGCGAGATCTCCCCCGGAGAGAATGAGTCTGTAGGCTTCCCGGGATAGAGATGAAGTGGGGGACAGTTCCTTCATGAAACGGGAAAACTGCAGCCTGGAAAATATTTCCCTCAGGGAATCTCTGTCCGGCTCTCTCGCTGTCATGTCATCGAGGGTGACTTCCAGTGGTACGTTCCTGTCAAGGGTGACCAGAGAAAGGGACAACATTGCATCTTCAGTGCTCTCAGATAAAGTCCGGCCCGCTTTGCCGGGGATCTCACTGCTATGTGCTAGTACTGAATCCAGATCTCCGTACTCTGATACCAGCTTCCCGGCTGTTTTTGGACCAACACCGGAAACTCCCGGAATGTTGTCCGTAGGATCTCCCATGAGAGCCTGGACATCCGGTACCATCTCCGGCTTTACCCCGAACCGTTCCTCGACCTCCGCTTCCCCGATCCACCTGTCCTTCATGGTATCGAGCATCACCACCGAATCAGACACCAGCTGCATGAGGTCTTTATCGGAGGAAACGATCACCGTCCGGTCAACCTGGTTGGAAAACCTGTCGGCGACAGTGGCGATAATATCATCGGCCTCGTAGCCGTCTTTCCTGATCATGCGAACGTTGAAAGCACCGGAGAGACCGTGGATCTCGGGAATCTGCACCTTGAGATCATCGGGCATCGACGGACGGTTAGCCTTGTATTCCGGGAAAATATCGTGACGAAACGTCGGGCCTGGCGAATCCAGGACCAGGGCAACGTAATCCGGCTCGTGCTCCTTCAGGACCTTAAGGAGCATATTGGTGAAACCGAATATGGCGTTGGTAGGGAACCCCTCCCTGGTGGTAAGTCCTCTTACCGCGTGGTAGGCTCTGTAGATGTAGGAACTGCCGTCTATGAGGAAGAGTGTTCTCTTTTCAGGTCCCCTGGAGCTGTTTTCAGACAACCGTAACCCAGTCCCGATGCTGCGGGTCCTGTCCTTTAACGGCCTTGAAATAGGCATCCTGGATGGCCATGGTAACAGGCCCTGGCCGGCCCTCGCCGACAACTCTGTCATCTACCATGCGAATGGGCGTAACCTCAGCCGCAGTACCGGTGAAGAACGCTTCATCAGCAGTGTAGAGCTCATCACGCGTAAAACGCGTCTCTGTGATCTCGTAGCCCAGTTTCGAAGCCAGGGCAAAGACGGTGTCCCTGGTGATGCCGTTCAGGACTGACGTCAGCGGAGTTGTCTTCAGCCTGCCGTCACGCAGGATAAATATATTTTCTCCGCTGCCCTCACTGACGTATCCCTCTGTGTCAAGCATAATGGTCTCGTCATATCCCGCCTGGATGGCCTCCCTCTTGGCAAGGATAGAATTTACATATGCGCCGTTAACTTTCGCCTTTGTCATCATTGTGTTGACATGGTTTCTGGCATAGGATGAGATCTTCGTGCTTATCCCCTTATTGAGCCCGTCCTCGCCGAGGTAAGCTCCCCATGCCCAGGCGGCGATAAACATCCCCACCGGGTGATCCTCCTTGACCAGAAGGCCCATTGGGCCGTCCTTCAGGTAGACCACTGGCCGAATGTATCCGTCTGAAAGTCCGGTCGCGCGCACCACTTCAAGGTGGGCGTTCCAGATAGTGTCCCTGTCAAAAGGTATCTCGATCCTGCAGATGTGGCATGAATCAAAGAGCCTGTTGACGTGCTCTGGAAGCCGGAAAATCCCGGGGCCCTCCGGAGTGTCGTAAAAGCGGATCCCCTCGAAGACACCCAGCCCATAATGAAGGGTGTGGGTGAGAACGTGGACCTTCGCATCGGCCCAGTTCACCATCTCACCGTTCATCCAGATCTTGGCAACGGGTTCAACCATGACTTTTCCTCCGTCAACCTGATGTGTGGTTGCGATATTTACTGTCTTGAGTTCTTCTCTATGAAATCAAGTGTTTTGTCGAACCCTTCTCTGACCTCTTCCCGGATGCTGTTGAGATTTTCCAGGAACTTTTCAAGGGATCCCTTCGATCCCGTGAAGCCCATTCTTCGAACAAGAGGTCTCAGTCTCTCTTCTTCAAAATAAACCCTGGGATCTGACCTGTCTTTGTATATATGCTGCCGGTTTTCCACGCCCCTGTAGAAAAAGTAGGCGCGGCGAAATGTATTATACAATTTATCTTCCACAAGTCCAGCATCATGCAGTTTTTCCAGTGCCTGGAGGGTTGAAGTATCTCTCACCGATGAGTGGTCGTGACCATAATATAGCTGCATGACCTGGACAGCGAACTCAATGTCAACCAACCCTCCACGACCGACTTTCACATCATAGAAGTTCCCGCCGGCTTCCGCCGAGAGTTCATTTTCCATCCTGTCCCTGACCCTGCGTATCTCGGCTACTTCACTGGCCTCCAGGGCCCTGCTGTATAATTGATCATCCAGGGAGCTGGTTATCCGGGCCATAAACTCCCCGTCACCTGCAATGCACCTTGCCTTGATAAGGGCCTGATGCTCCCATACCATCGCTTCTTCCCTCTGATACCTTTCAAAAGAATCGGCCCTGGTAACAAGTGGTCCGGCATGTCCCGACGGCCTGAGTCTCATGTCGATCCTGTACAGCAGGCCTTCACCGGTGGGGCTGGAGAGGATCGTGATCATCCTCTGTGCTGCCCAGGTGTAGAACTCTCTTGCGGACTCTTCTCCATCGTACAGAAATATGAGGTCAAGGTCGGAGCTGTAGTTGATCTCCATACCGCCCATTTTACCCAGGGCAAGAATTGCGAATTTGCCGCTCTTGCCGGGGTTCAGGCCCTTTTGTGCCGCGTCCCGGATCGCCATAGGATAGGTGATCTTCATGATCACCTCGGCCAGTTCGCTTAACTCACGGTTGACCTGGGCGATCTCCTTTAAGCCCAGGAGGTCTCCCAGGCCGATCCGCAGGATCTCACCGTTTCTGAATTTCCTCATCATTATGAGTTCGTCTTCAAAGGAGGGGCTTGGCCTGAGCATCTCAACCAGTTCGCTCTCCATGTCAACAGTTGATTTGACTGCGTGGAGGCTTTCGCTGCTGACCATCAGGTCCAGGAGGTCAGGCTGGCTGATCAGGAGGCCAGACAGGAACCTTGAAAAGCCAAAAACAGTGACCAGCAGCCTTATGGACTCCGGGTTGCTGGCAAGAAGGGCGTAGTATGAAGCCCTCGCACCCACCCTCCGGACAAATCGTTCCAGACTCGTGAGCACGGCATCAGGATCCGGTGAGTGGGTCACTTCCTCCATCAGCCTGGGGGCGATCTGCCTTAAAAGCTCTCTGCAGGTTTCCGGAAAATGGCTGTGGTCAGGACCATCCCTGAGGAGCATCAAATTCTTGTATGATCCTTCAGGATCGGAGAAACCGAGGTCCGTAAGCTCCTCGATGGCTTCCTCGTAGGAGATATCCTCCCTCAGAACCCTTACCGATTCCTCGGGTGCGCCAACTGCATGAACCTTTCCCCTGAAAAATGTGCGGTCGTAGATCTCCGTGACCATCCCCTGGTACCTGGAAAGAGACCCCTCGAAGGCCTTTGCATCACCTGCGCCTCCTCTTGAATATCCCATCGAGAAAGCGATCTTTTCCCTGGAGGCCTTGTCGGAGGGAAGCGTGTGTGTCTGTCTTTCTTCCACCAGCTGGACCCTGTGTTCCACCGTCCTGAGAAACTCATAAGCTGAGGAAAGGGATTCCGCATCTCTTTCAAGAAGGTACCCGTTCCTCATCAGACGGCCTATTGCCCTGAGTGTATTTCTTTCCCTCACAGCAGGGTTCCGGCCGCCGTTAATGAGCTGGACGCTCTGTACCAGAAATTCGATCTCCCTTATTCCGCCCCGGCCCAGTTTTATGTCATTTGTCCGCGCTTCACCGTCTCCTATGTGCCGGTCGATCTTTTCCTTGAGGGCCCCGATCTCTTCAAAGGCGCTGTAGTCCAGATATCTTCGGAACACAAATGGTTCTATCAGCTCAAGGAATTCCTCGCCGAGACGCCTGAATCCACCCACCGGTTTCGCTTTCAGTAGAGCAAGACGGTCAGTTGTCCTTCCCCACGACTGGTAAAATACTTCCAGGCTGGGCAGGGAATAGGCAATTTCACCCGCTTCGCCTTCCGGGCGGAGTCTGAGATCGACACGGAATACGAACCCGTCATCCGTCCTCTCGTTCAGCAACCGGGTGACCATTTCCCCCATCTTGACGAAATACATGTGATTTTCGATCGAATCCCTGAATCCGCCGGAGCTTGAAAGGCGGCCCGTTGTTGCTCCCTCGTGGGAGGAGTACAGGTAAAACAGGTCCACATCGGAGCTGTAGTTAAGTTCCTCACCCCCCAGCTTGCCCAGGCCGAGAACGGTGAATTTTCCCGGCCTCCTGACATCGTTACCTGAAAAGAACACAGGGGTGCCGAACTTTTCCTTCAGGATGGAGGAGGCCCTGTGAATGGAACTGTCTATGGAGGCCTCTGCCAGATTTGAAATATCGTGTACTGTTTCAACGAGGGTGGCCGCGCCCAACAGGTCGCGGACGCCTATGCGGAGCATCTCGCGGTACTTGTTCTGCCTCAAACTCCTCATAGCCTCATCGGCGCCCCCGTCATTCCCCATTTTGGCAGCCAGTTCCCCCTGCATCAGAGCCAGTGTTCTCTGCCCCGAAAGGCCCACATCCCGCATGAGCCAGAGGTAATCGCCAGGTGATCTGAGTATGAGTGAAGAAAGGTAGTTGCTATACCCCAGAACAGCCAGTAAAGACCTGAGCCCGTCCGGGTCTTCCAGGAGCGAGCGGAAACCCGGATCCTCCACCATAACGAGAATGCGGTCCAGTCTGCTAATGGCAGAGAGGGGGTCTGCGGTGTTCAGGGCTTCGTGAAAAACATTTTCAGCAAATATTGCGGGGAGGTCTCGTTCACGAACGTGGCGAGCAAGGCCCTCCAGAAGGCTTATCGCCGGCTCCGGATCATGGAAGCGACCACTTTTACTAACCAGCTCCCTGTAATTGAGGCGGCCAGGGTCGTCCATAAGATCAGTTCTCCATTTTAAACAAGGCCTTGAGGCTGGAGGCGTAATCAGGGATAGCAACGCCCCTTTCGGTGATTATCGCATCTATCAATTCTGCCGGAGTTACGTCAAAGGCTGCGTTCCTGACATTGGCCCCTGCGGGAGCGACCTGTACACCCATCATATGGGAAACCTCGCCGGGAGGTCTGTCTTCTATCGTGATGAGTTTTCCCGTGGAAAGTTCAAGGTCAACCGTGGAAAGCGGAGCTGCCACGGTAAAAGCAACCTGGTGCCTTTTTGCCAGGACAGCAAGTGTGTATGTACCTATCTTATTGACAACATCGCCATTGGCCGCTATCCGGTCAGCTCCCACGACTACAAAGTCCACCTCACCCGCCTGCATGATGGACCCTGCGGAATTGTCAGGTATCAGGGTGAATGGGATCTCATCCTGCATGAGTTCCCAGGCGGTGAGTCTGGCGCCCTGCAGGACTGGCCTCGTCTCACAGACCCACACTCCGGAAAGCTTTCCCATTTTGCGGGCAGAACGAATAACCCCCAGGGCTGTCCCATAACCGGCTGTCGCCAGGGCTCCAGCATTGCAGTAAGTCATAACCCTGGCGCCGTCCATTACAAGACTGGCTCCCAGATCCCCGATCTTCATGCAGGACGCAAGATCCTCATCGAAAATTGCCGTCGCCTCTTTTTCGAGGGCGTCCCTGATCCCGTCTGCATCGAGTTCACCACGATCATCGAGAACAGTTCTCATCCTGGCAATGGCCCAGAACAGATTTACCGCCGTGGGCCTGCTTTCGGCAAGCACCCGCGAGGCTTTTTCCACCTTCGACACGAGCCTGCCAGGATCCGTGCCTTTGTATGAGAAGGCTGCCAGAACGACAGCAAACGCGGCGCTGCAGCCAATAGCGGGAGCGCCCCTCACAACGAGGTCCCTGATGGCTTTTGCCACTGCGTCTGACTCGGTATAGTCCAGATATTTTTCAGTGGTCGGAAGGAGTGTCTGGTCCAGGAGGGTGAGCACCTTCGAATCGCTGTTCCAGGAAATTGGTCGGATAGTGTTCAAAATCTCCTCCCGAAAAAGTTGCGGTTATTCAGAAAGAAGCTCCCGCAGGATCTTGTTGACCACTTTGGGATTTGCCTTGCCCTTTGTGGCCTGCATTACCTTGCCTACAAAAAAGCCCAGTACTTTTTCCTTTCCCTCCCTGAACTGGGCTACCTCGTCGGGGTGATCGCCCAGGATCTTTTTCACCTCATCGCGAATGGGGCCTTCATCCGAAACCTGGGCCAGGCCTTTTTCCTTTACCACACTATCAGGGTCAGAACCGGTTCCAAAGACCTCCTCGAAGACAGTTTTGGCAGCTGACCTCGAGATGACCGAATCCTCTACCAGTGAGATTATCCTCGAAAGCTGGCCAGGGGTTATGCTGACCGGATCCGGGCCTTTATCCTTGTACAGCCTCATGAATTCACCCATGATCCAGTTGCTGGCGGATTTGGGCCTGGCGCCCTCACCAACCACATCCTCGAAAAAATCGGCCACGGATCGTTCCGATGTGAGGACCTGCGCGTCGTACTCGGGCAGTCCCATCCCTGTCATATATCTTTCGATCCTGGCGTCCCTCAGTTCGGGAAGGCTTTTCCTGATCTTTTCGACTTCCTGTGCGTCGATCTTAAGCGGAACCAGGTCGGGCTCCGGAAAATACCTGTAGTCGTGAGCTTCCTCCTTGCCCCTCATGGAGGAAGTGATTCCCCTGTCGGAGTCAAAAAGCCGGGTTTCCTGGACAACCTTTCCGCCGCTTTCAACAATATCGGTCTGCCGCTCGATCTCGTACTCCAACGCCTGCTGCAGGAATTTGAAGGAGTTCATGTTCTTTATCTCGGCACGGGTGCCCAGCGTCTCAGACCCCTCTGGCATGATCGATATATTCGCGTCGCACCGCAGGGAACCCTCTTCCATGTTGCCATCGCAGATATCCAGGTAGACGAGAATGTCTCTCAGGGTGTGCATGTACTCCCTGGCTTCTTCAGGCGACCTGATGTCAGGCTCACTGACAATTTCTATAAGCGGAACGCATGCCCGGTTCAGGTCCACGAGGCTGCCTGTGGAAGAGCCAAGATCTCCCTGGTGGACAAGTTTGCCTGCGTCTTCCTCCATGTGGATCCTGGTGATGCCGATCTTTTTTGCGGAGCCTTCAACCGTCACCTCCACCCAGCCGCTGCTGCAGAGCGGTTCTTCAAACTGGCTTATCTGATAGCCTTTGGGCAGATCGGGATAAAAATAGTTTTTCCTGGCAAAGGTGCTCTCAGAGGCGATGGTGCAGTGGGTTGCCAGGCCCATCATGATGGTGTACTCGACTACTTTTCTGTTAAGAACGGGGAGTACCCCCGGGAGACCCAGACAGACAGGACAGGTGTTCTCGTTGGGGTCCTTGCCGAAGCTGGTGCTGCAGCCGCAGAAGATCTTGCTGTCGGTTTTGAGTTGGGCATGTACTTCCAGTCCAATAACTACTTCGTAATCCATTACAGTCCTCAGCCAGTCGATACATATCCCGGTACAGGACCGGGACCTGCAAGTTCCTCGTCACCCTCCCGGGTTCGATCCTTACCCAGAGATCAGTCCTGCAGTGGGCATCTTTCAAAATGCCCCCTTGCCAACTCGTAAGCATAGGCCACGTTGAGCAGAGTATCCTCGGCGAAGGCCGGGGAGATAACCTGCAGTCCAACGGGCAGGGATTCAGCGGTGAGTCCGCACGGGACAGATATCCCTGCCACTCCAGCAATGTTCACCGGTATTGTGAAGATATCGGAAAGGTACATCTGGATAGGGTCATCGATCCTGTCTCCAATTGGGAATGCCGGTGTAGGTGAAGTCGGGCCAAGGAGCACGTCCGCCTTTGTAAAAGCCTCTTCCAGTTCTCTGCGTATGAGCGTCCTCACACGCTGTGCCTTGCCGTAATAGGCATCGTAATACCCTGCCGAAAGGGCGAAGGTCCCAAGCATGATCCTCCTCTGGACCTCTGGCCCAAAGCCCTCGCTCCTGGTTCTGCAATACATTTCCATGAGGTTTTTCGCACCTGGTGACCGTACACCAAAACGCACACCGTCGTACCTTGCAAGGTTCGAGGAGGCTTCAGCGGGTGCAATTATGTAGTAGGTAGCCACTGCGTACTTTGTGCTGGGCAGGGAGACGGGCACTATGCGCATGCCCCTGCTTTCGAGTTGAGCAACCGCCTTTTCTATTGACTCTTTCACCTGGGATTCCATACCGGCCTCGAAGAACTCTTTCGGTAAACCGGCCGTCATACCCTCCACATCACCGGTCAGCAGTGCGGGGTAATCGGGTACGGGGAGTTTCGCCGAGGTGGAATCAGCCGGATCGTGCCCGGAAATGGCCTTCATCATTGTGGCACAGTCGGTAACGTCCTTGGTCAGGGGGCCAACCTGGTCCAGTGAAGAGGCAAAGGCGATGACACCGTATCGACTCACTCTTCCATAGGTCGGCTTCATTCCCACTACGCCGCAGTGGGAGGCAGGCTGCCTGATCGATCCGCCGGTGTCCGTACCCAGCGCTGCAACGGCCATGTCGGATGCGACTGCTGCCGCCGATCCCCCTGACGATCCGCCGGGAACCATTTTCAGGTTCCACGGGTTGTGGGTTGGAAAAAATCCAGAGTTCTCCGTTGAAGAACCCATGGCAAATTCGTCCATGTTGAGCTTGCCCAGGATAACGGCTCCCGCATCTTTCAACTTTGCCACGACAGTTCCATCGTAGGGCGCTATGAAGTTTTCCAGGATCCTCGAAGCACAGGTTGTCTTCACACCTTCTGTCAGGAATATGTCCTTAAGTGCCATGGGGATGCCGTCCAACGGACCCTTAAAATCGCCATTCTTGTAACGATTGTCTGCCTCATCGGCCATCTGAAGCGCCAGGTCATCGGTCCTGGTAATAAAGGCCCTCACCATACCGTCCACGCTTTCGATCCTCGCAAGAAGGTTCTCCGTCAAATGGCGCGAGGTGATCTCGCCTTCCCTGAGCATTGCGTGCAGTTCGTGGATCGTCCTTTTATATAGTCCCATGGTCACTGTTGCTCCCGAATTTACTGAAGGGGAAATAGCCTTCAGTCACTCGATGATCTTCGGCACTTTGAACGAGCTGCCGGTCCTTTCCGGGGCGTTGGCCAGGCCTTTTTCTACCGACAGGGACGGCTTGACTTCGTCCTCCCGGAACACGTTCATTATTTCGATCACGTGGGAAGTAGGCGGTATTGCGTCAGTGTCGAGTTCATCGAGAAGACCAATGTATTCCAGGATATCTGCCATCTGAGCACCCATTTTTTCCCTGTCCTCCCCTGCAAGTTCGAGGCGGGCAAGCTCGGCTACGTGCTTAACCAGTTCAGGGGTGATCTTCACTGTATACCTCCATGTTTACGGCTTGTTGGCTGAAACAACAGAAAATAGCACATAAGGCCTGACCTTCACAACCGATGACTGCTTATGACTTCCTGGTGACTGGAAAAGGTGTATAATACGAATGGATATTCCTCATCTTCTCACACAGACTGGTACTCAACCAGACGGACCATATGAATTACCTTTTTCTCATATCAGGAGGGCTTTTTTTCACCGCTGCCGGTTCGGCCGGCAGGTGGTGGAGTTACAAACCCACGCAGGATGTGAACCTCTGGCTCATCGGCGCAGGAGTTTTTATGATACTGCTTGCACTTCTGCGAACCACTTATTACAAAGCTGAAACACCCTGGTCGGGAGAAAGCTGCGAACCTCAACCATTCAGGATATCCCTGAGTCACTACATCAGGGCACTGGTCTGCTGGATGGATGGATTCAAGAGGACCTATGCTTTGGCACCGGGTCTTTACTACACGGGAGAACACTTCGATCCTGAAAAACCTCTCCTGGTTACATCGAACTACCTGTTAACGGTATTCATTCTGGTAAGAAGGGTACGTTCTTTTTCGGCCAATATACTTGTTATCGATACATACGGGATAAACGTGTGGTGTTCGGCAGGCAAAGGACGTTTTTCGAACCTGGAGATATTCAAACAGCTTATGCGCTACCAGAAAATACTTATGAGTAGTGAAAAACGCCTGACGATCATCCTCCCCAAGTTCTCTCTTTCAGGGATCGATCTGAGGATGCTGCGGCAGGCACACGTAAGGCCCGTGATCGGCCCGCTATACGCAAAGGACCTCCCCGCCTACCTTGCAGACCCGCCCTACAGGGACAGTGCGGATACCGTGTACTTCGGATTCCAGTCCAGATTATTCACCTGGCTGCCAGGTTTTTTGCAGTTCATGGGATACTGCATGGGTGTCCTTGCCGCGCTTCTGGTGGTAAACGCCCTCCTGGGTTTTTCCGTACCCTGGAAAGCTGCCCTTCTATCCGCTCTGATCGCGACAGCATATCCCCTTTTCTTTCCCGCTCTCCCCGGAAAGAAGTTTGCTGTGAAGGGATTGTGGCTCGGTGCTATCTTAAGCCTGGGCCTGATCCCCCCTTTCACGAGGGGGGCGGCAACTGGCCTTGATCTGGTCATGTCAGCGCTTTTCAGCCTCGCCACGGCCCTTTTCATGGGGCTGGCTTACACGGGCAACTCGGCTGTCAGCAACTATTCAGCAGTCCGCAGAGAGATCGCCCATTTCCTGCCTCTCGACGTCCTGCTTTACACTGGATCCCTTGCAGCATTCATTGCTACGGGTTTGGGAAGATGATCACCGTCTCACCGGAAAAGTGCACAGGATGCGGTACCTGCGTCAAGGTCTGTCCCCACGGCGTCTGGGTACTCAAAGATCAAAAAGCATACCTTGCCTTTATGGACAGGTGCATCGAGTGCGGAGCATGCATGCTCAACTGTCACGACGGCGCTATTAATGTGACCAAGGGCACCGGCTGCCTTGTTGCAATAATCAGGGAAGACATACTCAAGGTCAGTCCGAAACCGGGAGAGGAGGGCTGTTGCTGATGGGTAAATCAGGCCTGATCAGGCCCACGTACCGATAAATTTTATTCCTTCTCTTTTTCTACGAGCGCTGTTATCACCTTGTCAATAATTTCCTGGTCCTCGGCAGACATCTCGCGGAACTGCACACCCATACCGGGGATTTTCTTGCCGCCTGGCGGTGAATTCCAGACCACCAGCCCCCTGGTTTTAAACACCTTGTAAGAGTCTGGAAGCCTGAAATTAAGCTCAACTTCGGTATTGAGAGGGAGCGGTTTTTCGGTCCTTATGAAAAGCCCGCCCCGACTGACGTTATTCATGTAACTGGATATGAGTTGTTTGCCGGTGTTGAACGTAACCTCAAGTTTTACGTCAACACGTTCATGCACTCTTTTATCATTGCCATTCGTTGCCATGTCGGTCTCTTTTTAACCCTCTCGCCGCGCCCTCAGCAGAATCCCTGTCACACCTGCTGGCCAATTGCGAAGCCGTCACGGGATGCCAGGGGATCATTGGCTCCCGATAATACTAGATTACTGATTTGTTGTCATTAATGGAGCCGCCTGCTGCTTGACTTCCTGTAATTTTAGAACAGGAATTTTAAATGTTGACCTTTACGAATTAATTTATAGAATACAATATCTTACATATGTTCAACACGAAAAACACACGCTTGGAGATTTTTTATGACTAATGAGTCGCCTACTGTAACCGCCCTTGTCCAGGGAAAGGACACAAAGGGAATTATCGCCACCATTACCAACTGGATCTTCGATCACAGCGGAAACATCGTTTACCTGGATCAGCACACAGACTCCACTGAAGACATGTTCTTCATGAGGATAAGGTGGAGCCTCGACGGGTTCACAGTCCCGCGCGATGAACTGGACGACAAGTTTGGGGACGTATGCTGGCGGCTGGGAATGGCCCACAGGCTCTTTTTTTCTGACAGGCGAAAGCGCCTCGTGATCATGGTATCCAAACAGGGACACTGCCTGCTGGACCTCCTGTATCGATGGAGGAGCGGCCAGCTCAGTGTGGACATACCCGCAATAATCAGCAACCACGATGACCAGAGGGACATTGCCGGGTACTACCACATTCCCTACCACCATCTGCCCATCACGAAAGACACCAAGTCCGAGCAGGAGGATAAGATCCTTTCCATTCTTCGTGAAGAAGAGGCAGACACCGTTGTGCTTGCCAGGTACATGCAGATACTCACACCCAAATTCGTCAACGCATACAGGAACAGCATCATCAACATCCACCACTCCTTTTTGCCGGCCTTTGCCGGAGCGGACCCATACATGCAGGCATTTCAGAGGGGCGTTAAGGTCATCGGCGCTACGAGCCACTACGTGACCGAGGATCTGGACCAGGGCCCGATAATTTTCCAGGACGTTGTTCCCGTCACCCACCGCGACAACGTGGACACGTTAAGGAGGAAGGGCGAGGATATTGAAAAGGTGGTTCTGGCAAGGGCAGTAGCCATGCACTTTGAGAACAGGGTGCTTATTCACAACGGCAAAACAGTCGTCTTCGGAGGTTAAGACCTAGTTCCAGGTTCCAGGTTCCATGTACAATGTAATGAGAGGTAGTTAACAGGTACTAAAGGGGATAAACGCTGGAGAAAATGCCCTTTCAGGCCGTACATCGAGTGTTTCCAGAAACCGATAACGAAGCAGATGACCCCTTATTGTAGCCGCAAAAACCCAAGCAATTTATAGTTCGAGGACGGACCCAACCCCCGCGAAAAAGAACGAATCCCCCAGAGCATCCAAAAGCCTGGCAGCTCCCGTAAGGCCCGTGCAGTGGCTGGCCCCGACTTTTTCAATGCCCATCCCCTTTATGGCATCTATGGTGCCCGTCATTTGCTCTTCTGAGGAAAATCCCAGGTGGGTCCCCCCGAGAACGGACTTTATGTCCTTTCCCGGAAACATCCTGAGAACATGATTGAGGATGTTCACCGTCCCGGAGTGCGCGCAGCCGAGAACGACGATGAGCCCGCTCTCTCCCTCAACTATCAGCGACAGGTCATCGAGATGCACGTCTCTGCCTCCGCCGTCTTCGGATGACAGGAACAGGGCGCTGTCTCCCCTCTCGAAGTCCGTCTCCCGAGGAACCTCTCCTGTAGTGAAGACCCCGGCCGCTATTTCCTGAGGCCCTTTATCGAGGTGGAATCGGGCGCCCAGGCTCTCCAGGTGCTCCCTCGTAAAGGGTATTCCTATAGGGAGTGTGCCGCCTTCCGGTAGCTCCCTGTAACGGGATGCGAAGATCCCGGGATGTGCGTAAACGTCTTTGGACTCTCCGGTTTCAAGGAACTGGGCGAGCCCACCGGTGTGATCCTTGTGGCCGTGGCTCAGGACAACCTTATCGATGGCCCCGAGGTCGATTCCAAGGGCCTCTGCGTTGTGGATCATGGCGTATCCCTGCCCCGTGTCGAACAGGATTTTCTCGGAGCCTCTCTCCACCAAAGCCGAAAAACCATGTTCGCCTATGAGCTTTTCAGGCGCCTGGACGCTGTTTTCTGCAAGTACTGTAACCCTCACATCCATATTCGTACCCTCCCCTTGACAAATTGTGATATATTGTTATTAGTATATCATAAATTAGTAAATATCAAGGAGAGACCATTGGATATTGAACAGATACTGAAAACCTACCGCACCATTGCTGTTGTCGGCCTTTCGCCAAGGCCCGACAGACCAAGTCATGGGGTCGCCAGGTACATGCAGTCGATGGGTTACCGCATTGTTCCTGTACGCCCCGGCACTGAAGAGATCCTGGGGGAAAAAGCGTATGGGTCTCTTAAGGACATCCCCTTCCCAGTGGAGATCGTCGACGTTTTCCGCCGGTCAGACACAGTACTTCCCATCGCCGAGGAGGCAGTTGATATCGGCGCCAGGGTCCTCTGGCTCCAGGAAGGCGTTATTAACGACGAAGCCGAAAAGCTTTGCAAAGATGCCGGGATGGATGTAGTTATGGACCGCTGTATTCTCAAGGAACACAGAAAGGCTGGCATCTGATGCACGGGTTGGGAATTTTCATCCTTATTGTCGCCGCTCTTCTTCTCTTGTTTTCCGGTGGAGGAGGCGGCTGAAGTTCATGCTGACTTCCGTGTGAAGTTGGAACAGGGGCAAACTGACCTTTAATTTTAGGGAGTTAAGAGTTTACAATGGCCAAGGAAATGACACACGATCTGGTAATAATCGGCGGAGGCCCGGGGGGCCTTTCGGCTGGACTTTATGCAGCCAGGGCAAAACTGGACGTTCTTCTGCTGGAAAAAGCCGCACATGGTGGCCAGATGCTCACAACCTTTCTCGTTGAGAACTATCCCGGGTTCCCGGAGGGTATCGGCGGCTTTGAACTTGCCGATCTCATGCGGAAGCAGACGGATGCCTACGGTCTCCAGGTCCGGACTGCAGAAGTGAGCGCCGCAAGGAAAGACGGCGAATTATTCGTTCTCGACACCAGTGAGGGTGATATCCGCACACGAACAGTCATTGTTTCTACCGGCGCCGATCCAAACAAGCTGGGAGTACCTGGAGAAGAAAAACTCGCCGGGCGCGGAGTATCATACTGTGCAACCTGTGACGGCGCGCTCTACAGGGAAAAGACTGTTGCTGTAGTCGGTGGCGGCGATTCGGCCGTCGAAGAGGCGCTATTTCTCACCCGTTTTGCCAGCACCGTACACATTATCCACCGAAGAGACGAACTCAGGGCGACTCCTATATCAAGGGAGAGGGCAGAAGCAAACGACAGGATAAAGTTTCAGTGGAACTCCACTGTGAAGGAGATCAAGGGCGCGGATGAAGTCAGCGCTGTTCTGCTGGAGGACGTTAAAACCGGCAAAACCAGGGAACTTGCCGTTGACGGTATTTTCATCTACGTTGGGATAACACCCCAGTCGTCCTTCCTGGGAGACATGATCGACAAGGCCGAGGGAGGTTACATAGCAACTGACCTGACAATGGCCACTTCCGTCCCAGGTCTGTTTGCTGTCGGTGATGTCCGTGAACAATCAGTTCGGCAGATCGCCACTGCTGTGGGAGACGGAGTAACCGCTGCTATTTACGCTTACAGGTATCTTCAGGAATAGATATCCCTTTTGGCTGCAGGTCAGAGCTGCATCAAATCAATAACAGCACTGCCGGCAAGGTCCGGTTGTCGTAAAGCGAGGTGCAAATACATGCCCATCTACGATTTCAAATGCGCCAAATGTAAAAAGGAATTTGAGGCTATGATCAGCAAGGATGATGACGGCTCCGGGCTCGAGTGCCCCGAGTGCGGCAAGACCGGGCCTGAGAAGCTTTTATCGGCTGTTCAGTTCAAAGTGCCCCGTAAATATGACCGTAAGCTGAAAGATTAACCGGAGTATCAGTATGCCTATTTACGAATTTCGATGCAAAAAATGCGGACATACCTTTGAGACCCTCGCGAGTATAAACGAAGACGGTTCAACCCTCGAGTGCCCAGAGTGCGGTGAAGCATCCCCGGAGAAGCTGCTCTCCATCTTCTCGGCATCAGGTACTGAATCACCCGCGTCATCTGGCGGGGGAGGAGGAGGCTGCGGGCACTCCCACGGCGGCGGCTTTTCCTGAGCGTAGCATCCTCCCGCCGTGAGCGGGAGATCAGTAGTGCAGAACATTCGAACATTTGATATTAAACAGAATGGTGTTAAACAAAATGGTGTCAGACCACTTTATATTCCTTCGGCTGTTCTAAACCAGACCGTTCCTGCTTGTTCCTTTCTTTGTCCTCGTACAT
>CAYVSA010000016.1:3653-33359 GCA_964454175.1 uncultured Pseudomonadota bacterium | reverse complement strand
CCAGTTTCTTGTTTCTAGAAGTTCTTTACCTGGAACTTGGAACATGGAACTGATTTAACGTTGGACATTGGACCGGAGCGCAGCGACACCCGAAACTAGAAACTAGAAACCAGATCATTACTAATCATTGACATAAATCAATGCTATATTTACAGAAAATCTGTTTTGATCATCATTGGAGGTGTTACATATGGCTGATATTGCAGATAGTCTCATAACACTGCTCGAAGCAGAACGTGCCGGGGTGGCCGTGTCAAGAGCACTGATCGCGGACACCGAGGACCAGGACTTTACTGCCCTTCTTGTCAGCATCCTTGATGGTGAGAGGAAAAGCTGCAGGATACTCGGGCGCTTGATACTGAGTGCCGGAGAGAGTGGGGGCAGCGGCGTCGGAGACTTTGCCGATAAAGTAATGGCTCTGGACGATGATGTAAAGCGCCTTGAACTTCTCGTAAAGGGCCAGGAATGGGTGCTGAGAAAACTGGATGAACTCCTCACTGAAGAGTTCCCAGATGAGTTTATTGCGAATATAGGGGAGATCAGAGACGTTCACGTTCACGGTATAGGTCTTTGTAAACGCTTCCTGGAGAGAGGTTAGTGCGGCCTTTTTATGTTTTGTGCTCTGTTGCCCTTATCCTCAGCCTGTGGTCCCCTTCCCTATACGCAGCCTGTACCTGCCACAGCAAGTGCCCAGAGATGGTCAAAATGCATGACGAGCTTGCCCTTGAGGGCCGATCGTGCTTCCTCTGCCATGGACCGGGCAACAAGCTAATAGGTGGAGAGATGCCGTCCACTCCCCGGGAGATCGGATTAGAGCCGCTGTGTGTCAAGTGCCACGGTTAAGATCAGCCAGGAAACAGTAGAAGAGCTGGTATGGAAAAAGAAAAAGACATGGAGGCGGTCCAAGCCGATTCCGAAAAGATCCTTCACTTTATGGATATCTACTGCAGGGCGCACCATGCAGGAAACAGCAGGGCCGATTTCGAATTCAACTATCCCAGAATACCCGTCTCGCTTAAGGAGGGGGTGCCGCTCTGCGGTGAGTGTACTCGCCTTGCCAGACACGCCATCGTGATGCGGTACCTGTGCCCCCTGGACCCGAAGCCCAAGTGCAGGAACTGCCCCGAGCACTGTTATCGGCCGGAGTACAGGGAGGAAATGCAGGTGGTTATGAAATACGTGGGGCCCAGACTTATTTTCGCCAGAAAGTAAGTCCGGTAATTTCCTGGTTATGTTGATCTGCCCTACTAGAAACCAGAAACCAGATTCATTACCTACTCCCCATATTTCTCCAGCGCCTCCCTGTCCGGGACGCGCAGGATACCACCCTTGTCCTCCTTCACCACACCCTCTTCCTTCAGGCGCGTGAGAGTACGGGAAAACGTTTCCACTGCCATCCCGAGGCTCGAGGCTGTCTGGCCCTTTCCCGCACCCAACTTCACAATACCTGTTTCAGGGTCGAGGTTCGCAGCAAGGTGTCTGCACAAGCGGGACGCGGCGTCCATCAGGGACAGTTCTTCCACTTTTCTGGTAAGGAGCTGCAGATATTGTGCAAGGTGCGCAATTAGGTTTGCAGCCAGGCTGCTATCACTCTCCAGAAGTTTCGTAAACTCGTCCTTGGGTATGAACAGGAGCTCTGAATTCTCCAGAGCCTCGGCATAAACCGGATATGTCTGCTGCATGTAAAGGGCCGCCTCAGCAAAAGAGTTTCCCTCGTTCACGAAGTGAATGATCTGTTCCTTACCGGAGGAACTCAACTTCAAGAGCTTGATCCTGCCCTTGAGAAGCAAAAAGAAACCAGTTGCAGGATCACCTTCCCTGAAGAGTATTTCTTTCCTTGATACTTTTCTTGGACGGGCTATTGCTGCGAAGGCAGACAGGTGAGCAGCGTCGAGACCTGAAAAAAGGGGAAACCTGCTTAAAGATTCTTCACGTTCACGCAGTCTGTCGTCAGTCATTGTCATCCACTTGTTGACCTGATTGCTGGACAGGACAAAACGAAAAAAGGACTCCCCGGAGGGAGTCCCTGTCTGCGAATGGAGCGGGAAACGGGATTTGAACCCGCGACATCCACGTTGGCAACGTGGCGCTCTACCACTGAGCTACTCCCGCCTGAGGGGCACATATATAGCAAAAGTTGCGTTTGGTATCAAGAGCTTTGTAAGCGCTAGAGCAAATCATGTCGAAAACTCCCTCAAGCTTCACAATTTCTTCGATTGATCCTTCACCACTTGAGCATAGTCTCTGAAATAGACATAGCCCGACCACAAGGTCGCTATGAAAGCTGCAATAAAAAGAGCCCGGCCAAGGTCCCCGAAGGGAATGCCCAGGAACGGATAATCGACCATCAGACCGATCAGCGCGAGCACCTGGAGGGTCGTTTTCACCTTACCCATCATGTTGGCAGGTATTACAAGCCCCCGTGTGCCTGAAAATGCCCTCAACCCGGAGACAGCGAACTCCCTTGAGATTATCAGGGCAACCATCCAGGCTGGAACTCTCTGGAGATGAACCATCATCACCAGCGCCGAGGCTACGATCACCTTGTCGGCGATGGGATCGATCAGCATGCCAAACTCACTCACCTGCCCGGTCTTCCTGGCGTAGTAACCATCCAGTATGTCCGTGATGGCCGCGATCGAAAAAACAATGGCTGCTGAGATACCAAGCACCTTACCGGGCCACATAGTGAGAAGTATGATGGCCGGTGTCGCCAGGAGTCGTCCGATCGTCAGCCAGTTAGGCAGGGTGTTAAGTTTCAAATCCAGTCATCCTCGTATAGGAGTTATCTAATTGGGATTTTACTAGCCATCTGGATAAATACAAGCATGTTCACAAGGTTATTGCAATCAGAAGTAACCGGAAATGTGAGACCGGGGTCCGGTCCTATTCGAACCCGCTGTATGCCTGGTAGCGCTCCAGGACCTTTTTGACGTATCTTTCAGTCTGGGGGAAGGGCGGGATACTCCCGTACTTGATAACACTGGTGGAGCCGGCATTATAGGCTGCGAGGGCAAGAGACAGGTCACCGGAAAATCTCTTCATTAACTTTTTCAGATACCTTGTCCCGGCGTTGATGTTCTGTACCGGATCCCACGGATTCCGTACACCGAGGTGCTGCATCGTCTCAGGCATCAACTGCATCAGCCCTCTCGCCCCTGCCCTGGACACAGCGTAGCGGTTGTAGTCCGATTCGATCTCGATAACCGCCCTTAACAGTGGCTCCTCCACCTCATAGAGGGTGGAGGCCTTCCTGACAACTTCTCTGTATGGATAATATCCCCGGGACGTCACGAGACCTCTATCGGTCCCTTCCCTGATGTGCATCTTGAACCCGTCGTGCTTCGGGTAGTCAGTAAAATATACGATACCGTTGTTGTCAACGAACCGGTAGATGTCAGCTTCAGCCGGCACATGGAGGAGTGCAATTGAAATAATTATGAAGGCTGCCAGTCCTGCATGTCTCATCCGTCGTTCACTCCTTGACAACATTTTTACCGCCAATTCGTGTTTACCTGGCAGTCGGATCTATTTTGTTAAGCCGACTTCCGAACAAACCCTGCTAAATATGGGTTATATTTGGCACATTTGTCAAGTGCCATAGTGACAAAAGTTGCCAGGAAAGTACTGGTGCTGTATTGTAGCCACACTCAAGCAGGCCTGGAGTGCTCCGGGTCTGGATCATCCCATACGGGGGGAGTACTTACTGTTGCAGCCTGTATTGCATTTCGTCGGGTTCTCAGATAGCGGCAAAACAACCCTCCTGGAAGGTCTCGTCCGTCTCCTGACAGAAAAGGGGTATCGGGTTGCTGCCATCAAGCATTCTGGTCAGTCTGTGTCGATGGACCGCGAAGGTACAGACACGTGGCGCGTTTCAAGAGCGGGAGCCGAGATTACCATGCTCTCCTCTCCCGGGCGGCTGAGTGTTACCCGGAACATAAGTGAAGTAAACGTAGAAGACCTTGTCTCCCTCTACGCACCAGACGTCTCCATCGTCCTGGTGGAGGGTATGAAGGGCGGCGATCATCCAAAGATAGAGGTTTTCCGCGAGGGCGTAAGTAAAAATCTCCTGTGCCGCGGGAAGGTCAATGACCAAAACCTGATCGCCGTCGCCAGTGATGTTTCTCTGGACCTCGATGTACCAGTCTTTGCCCTGGATGATATCGAAAGGGTGTGTGAATTTATTGAGGACAGGTTTCTTGCGGTTTCATCAAAAAGTTTCTAGATTATGGTACTTAGTAATAGGTCCCAGGCCCCATGGCCCATCGCCTATTACCTTCTGCCTTTTGCCTAATCTTCATTATTCAGCGCTTTCTTCACATTCACCGCCACACTCTTATTAAAACCCTTCAGGGATGCAAGCTCCTCCACAGACGCGCTCCTGATCTCGTTAATGGAACGAAAGTGGGTCATAAGCACCCGTCGTCTTGCGGGTCCGACACCTCTTATGCCATCCAGCGAACTGAGAATATCATCTTTAGCCCTTCTTCGCCGGTGGCCCGTCAAAGCGAACCTGTGGGCTTCATCACGGAGCTGCTGCAGGACATGAAGTGCCCTTGAATGTCTTGCAGGTCTCACCGGATTTTTTCTTCCTGGAAGGAAGAGTTCATCTGTAAGTTCATCCGGATTTTGTTTACGGGCACTTTTTGCCTTTGAAATAGAAGCGATTGCAAGGTTCTCCATGCCGAGTGATTTAACTATGCTGCTTCCTCTTCCAAGCTGTCCTTTGCCGCCATCGAGCAGCAGGAGGTCCGGGACAGTGAGCTGCTCTGATAACCTGCCCGCATAGCGGCGCCTTAACACCTCTTCCATGGCACCGTAGTCGTCCCCCGGCTTGGCATCCCTGATGGTGAACAGCCTGTAGGAGCCCCTGTCGAGGCTTCCCCTCCTCCATGCAACAACGCTCCCATATGCCTGTCTGCCAGCCGTGTGGGAAATATCCACACACTCGATGGATTCCGGAGGCGATGCCAGGTTCAGCGTTTTGCCGATCTCTTCAGAGATGGCCTTGTAATCCTGGTATCTCACCCTTGCAGCCCTTAGCCCTGCATGGGCGTTCTCGTTGGCCAGATTGACAAGACGGAGGCTCTTGCCTCTCACTGGCTGCTGCATTTTGACTGATCTGCCCGCCAATTCTGAGAGAAATTCCTGATAGGCAGGCCCGAAATCTATCTCAACCGGGTAAAGGATCCGTGGAGGAATCCTTTCAGCCTCCTGGTAGTGTGATGAGAGGAAGGCCTCAACAGCCTCAGGAGCTTCAAAATTTCCTTTCAAAACCTTCTCACACCTCCCCATTATCAGACCCGAACGAACGTAAAGGCATTCCAGGACCGTAAGGTCCCTGGCACTTGAGTAGCCGATGATATCCACATCGTCTCCGGGATCCCCAACAGCTTTTTGTTCCTCAAGGACAGATTCAATTGCCGAGATACGGTCTCTTAAAGCAGCGGCCTCCTCGAACCTGAGCTCTTCGGAAAGGCTCTTCATCCTTTTTTTCATATCGAAGATCACTTTTCTACCGCCGCCTTTCAGAAAAGATATCAGCTCGTTAATGTTCGCCCGGTATGCGTCTTCGGAGATATGTCCGCAGCACGGCCCGGGACATCTTCCCATCTGATAGTCAATGCAAGGTCGCCCTCCTGGCCCGCGGCCGCCCGGCTCTTTTCCCCTGCAGCGTCTAAGAGCAAAGGCTCTGGTAAGGAAGGCCATTGTTTTCCGCGCCGATCCCACATCGGTGAAGGGGCCGAAATAAAGACTGCCGTCTTTCTTGAGGTTTCTCGACATTTCGAGTCTGGGGAACTGCTCCTGGACCGTAAGGCGGAAGTAGGGATAGCTCTTGTCGTCTTTGAGGTCAACGTTGAAATGTGGACGAAACCTCTTGATCATCGTTCGTTCGAGGAGGAGGGCTTCCTTTTCCGTGTCGGTGACAATGGTTTCGACGGAATCAATCGCGGCAACCAGCATGGCAGTCCGCACAACCTGGTTCCTGTTGAAGTACTGCCTGACGCGCTTGCGCAGGTTCTTGGCCTTGCCGGCGTATATCACCTCCCCCGCTTCGTCACGGAACAGGTATACACCAGGCAGGGACGGTATCTGGGCTAGCTCAGGTTTTTTTCCCGCCATGGTGTTTCATCTTCCTCTTTGCTTTACGCGTTTTTTCCCTGACGGGGGCACCCAGTGTAACCTGCCGGCCCTCCAGCTGGGCGATCCTGTCTCTAATCTGACCAGCTCTCTCGAATTCTAGTTCCCCTGCAGCTGCGTGCATTTCTCTTGTAAGGGATTTTATAGTTCCCTCCAGATCCCCGGCAGAGACGTCGTCATCTTCTGCGGCAACGGTGAAGTAATCTGACTCTTCGATGGAGGACAGGATGTCATGGATATTGCTTTTCACCGACTCAGGAGTGATACCGTGTTCGGCGTTGTATTCTTCCTGCCTTTCCCTTCTCCTGTCAGTCTCGGCGAGGGCCCTCTTTATGGAGTTGGTTATCCTGTCAGCGTAGAGTATTGCCCTGGCGTTGACGTTTCGGGCTGCCCTGCCTATCGTCTGTATGAGAGATGTTTCTGATCTGAGAAAACCCTCCCTGTCAGCATCAAGGATAGCAACCAGTGAGACTTCAGGAAGGTCCAGTCCCTCCCTGAGCAGGTTGATCCCGACCAGGACGTCGAACATTCCCTTTCTCAGGTCTCTAATTATCTGGACACGCTCCAGGGTGTCGATCTCGGAGTGGAGATATTTAACCCTGACCCCCAGATCCTCGAGGTAGGCAGACAGGTCTTCTGCCATTCTCTTGGTGAGGGTTGTGACCATAACCCTCTCTCCTTTTGCAACGACCTCTTTTATCTGTGCCACCAGGTCGTCAACCTGGTTGGCTGCTTTCCTGACCTCAACCTCGGGATCTGTCAATCCGGTTGGCCTGATGACCTGTTCGACGATCTCACCCCCTGTCTTCCCCAGTTCGTAGGGGCCAGGTGTGGCGGAAACAAAGATCCTGGATCTGTGAACCTTCTCGAACTCTTCAAAGGTCAGCGGCCTGTTATCAAACGCCGATGGCAGGCGGAACCCGAAGTCCACCAGATTCATTTTTCTTGATCGGTCCCCATTGTACATTGCCCTTATCTGGGGAACAGTCTGATGACTTTCATCCAGTACCATGAGAGCGTCGTCAGGCAGGTAGTCCAGAAGTGTCGGCGGGCATTCTCCTTTTGCTCTCCCCGTCAGGTGTCTCGAATAATTCTCGATACCCTTGCAGTAGCCCATTATCTGCATCATCTCAATGTCGAAGGCAGTCCTCTCCCCTATCCGCTGGGCTTCTATGAGCCTTCCGTTTTTCCTGAAATGTTTTACCCTCCCCTTCATTTCCGCTTCAATACTCCTGATGGCACGCTTCATCAGATCTGAGGGTATGACGTAATGGCTCGCCGGGAATATACTCACCTCACTAATGTCCTTTATGGACTTCATCGTCAGTGGATCAAGAACGGACAACCGCTCGATCTCATCATCGAACAGCTCAATTCTCAGAGCGTTCAGTTCATATGCGGGAAAAACGTCGATCACTTCTCCCCTTACCCGGAACGTACCGCGGTGGAAGTCCAGGTCGTTGCGTTCATACCTCATATCTACGAGTTTTTTCAGGAGCTCCCTCCTGCCGGCCTTTTCGCCGACGGAGAAATCAACCAGCATGTCACGGTAAGTCTCCGGTGATCCCAGGCCAAAAATACACGAAACAGAAGCCACAACGATAACGTCGCGCCTCGTGAGGAGTGATCTGGTGGCAGAGTGCCGAAGCCTGTCGATGGCCTCGTTAATGGAGCTGTCTTTTTCTATATATGTGTCTGTCTGGGGGACGTACGCTTCGGGTTGATAATAATCGTAATAGGAAACGAAATACTCGACCGCGTTTTCCGGAAAGAACCCGGAGAATTCCTGGAAGAGCTGTGCTGCAAGGGTTTTGTTGTGGGCAATAACCAGAACAGGTCGATTGAGACGTGCGAATGTATTTGCGAGTGTGAAAGTCTTGCCGGAACCCGTGACGCCCAGGAGGACCTGTTGCTCCTTCCCCGCCCTGACCCCCTCAGTGAGGGAGTCAATGGCATCTGGCTGGTCGCCTCTGGGAGAAAAATCGGAAACTAGTTTGAAATCCAATATCCTGATCCGGTCGTCTTTATCAACGGGTCGCCACTGAACAGCTATTTTCCAAGAAATATAATAATACTTCCATCATCAAAACCAGCAGCAACATCACCCTTTCCGTCGCCATTGTAATCTCCGGGTGCGAGATTTGTGGACAGGTTCCTGGTACCGTTGTAGATCTCCCAAGTCCTGAATCTGTTTTTCCTGAGGGACACTATATTCAGGCTTTTCCTGTCCGTGTTCGGGGCAAGGAGCTCATTTTCCCCGTCGGAATTAAAATCCCCAAGCAAAGCCGTTTCTACAGTTCTCGTCCCGGGTATGTGTGTGGATATCTCTTTTTCAAGCTTGATCCTGGTCAGGGCCAGGTCGGGTCTGTAGGATTCCAGCGTGCCTGCACCGTCGGGGTCTGTAACAGAAAGAACCGACACACGCTCATCATCCCCTACCACACCAACCGACACAGGGTGCAGCCAACTGCCGGCCCCGGACCTGGGACCGCTTCGGACTTCCCTGATACGGCCAGATACGAAAGAAAAAGATCTGAGCCTTGTTCCGCTGCCCTCTTGTGTGACAGGCAAAATGATCTCAAGTCCATCACTCTCGGCAACGTCAGCCAGCAGCGGTGTGTGGTCCTCGAAAGCCCGGCCGGACTTGAGTACGAACTCATCCTCCAGCTTGACTGTTTTTCCGTCCCAGGTGAAAACCCCGAATCCAACGGGCTCGATATTGTCGCCAAGGTGTCCGAATTCAAAATCACTGGTCGGTTGTGTGAGTGCAACGGCCTCGAGCCTGCCGTCTGCGTCAAGATCCCCTACAGCCACTCTCGCGTCCGGCGGCAGGGAAGTCCTTTTTTCAGTCCTGCTTGTATTTCTGGAGGTAACAACTGTGAACCGGCCATTCTCATCCACCGCGAGAATGTCGTTTTCACCATCTCCATCAAGATCAGCAACGGTGGGGTATGACACCTTGGAGAAACCGCCGGCAAGAGGTCTCGTACGGCCGTCTTCAGGGGTGATTATCACCAGACTGCCGCGTGAGTCTATGCAGATTACACCCTTTCCGATCCAGCCGACTGCGTCAGCTGTGATCACAGGTGGCGAGTCTTCTGATACGCCGTTGGTCGTAGAAATGGTTCTGATACCTGTTGTTGTAAGGGTAAGGTATCGGAGTATCCCTCCCTCAAATACGACAGCCAGCCCTGAAGGTGCTTCATCCTCGAAAACACCTGATACGATCCACAGGGGTTTGTCGCTGAAGCGGTCCCTGGCAGTCTCTCCCCTGGTTATATCACCTTTGAATTCGACGTCAGGGTTTGCCGTGGGCGGTCCCGCAATACTGTGCCACTGAAGCGCGGCCTTGTCCTTTAGTGAAAGCACAAAGGCATGTGTCGATAAAACCACAACAAATGAACAGAGAATAATTACAGCCGTACATCCCAACACCCTTTTCATATACAACCTCCCTGCTGGTTGGTGCCCTGTACAAGTATACTTGTATTACGGCCGAAATATCGGATGATTACAAAATCAGTTTCATCTGCCCTTAAATGTGACCCGGTAGTAGGGGGATGGATTCTGGTTTCTGGTTTCTGGTAGACCTTAAACTTCGGTATATCGATACCTCGCTCGACACCTTTCAAGCTCCTAAAAACTATTGCCCCTGGCACTAAGCCCACAGCCCATTGCCCATTGCCTTCTACCTATCACTTAACTACTCCCCCAGGTAGGCTTCTTTTACCTTCGGGTTGTCAAGCAGGGTCCTGGCCTCATCTTCAAGCACAACTCTGCCAGTCTCTATGACGTAACCCCTGTCGGCTATGTTAAGGGCCATAAAGGCATTCTGTTCCACAAGCAGTATAGTGGTACCCTGCCTGTTGATCTCTTCTATCACCTCGAATATCTTTTCAACGACTATCGGTGCAAGTCCCAGGGACGGTTCATCAAGGAGGAGCAGTCTTGGCCTTGCCATAAGTGCTCTGCCAATGGCCAGCATCTGCTGCTCGCCCCCCGACAGGGTTCCCCCATCCTGCTTCTCCCTCTCGGCCAGAACGGGAAACAACTCCAGTACCCCACTCAGATCTTCTTCCACTGCATGCTTATCCTTCCGGATGTAGGAACCCATCAGGAGATTTTCTCTGACCGAAAGGTGCGGAAAGATCCTCCTGCCCTCCGGAACCTGAGAGATGCCGCTCTGAACTATCCTGTCGGGCTGTTTTTTAGTGATCTCCCCGCCTCTGAAGACGATCTCTCCCCGTTCGGGCGGATGGACACCCGATATGGACATGAGTGTTGTGGACTTTCCTGCTCCGTTTGCGCCTATGAGGGTAACGATCTGACCCTCTTTCACAGCGAAGGAGACACCCTTCAGGGCGTGGATCGATCCGTAATAAGTGTGTATGTCTTTGACTTTCAACATTGATATTTACCGGGTTTCAAGTTCCATGTTCCAGGTTCCAAGTGGCGTCCGTACAAGTTTTCTACGCGTCACCCGGGACTTGGGACATGGAACCTGGGACTGGCGCTACTGCGCCGCGTATGCTGAACCCAGGTAGGCTTCAACGACCCTGGGGTCCTTCCTGATGGATTTCGGATCACCCTCGGCGATCTTTCTGCCGTGATCGAGTACAAGTATGCGCTCTGAGATCCTCATTATCACTTTCATGTCGTGCTCTATGAGTAGGACCGAAACACCACTGCTCCTGATCTTCAGGATCAGCCTGATAAGGGATTCCGTCTCGTTTGGATTCATGCCAGCCGCAGGCTCATCCAGCAAAAGAAGCTGGGGTTCAGTTGCCAGGGCCCTTGCTATCTCCAGTCTTCTCTGTTCGCCATAGGGAAGGCTGGAAGCAAGACTCTCCGCCTTGTGTCCCAGTCCAACGAAGCTCAGTGCCTCCATCGCCTTCAGAGTCGTCTCTTCTTCCTCGTTACGCTGTGATTTTGTGTGAAGGACACAGGAAAAAAAGTTGCTCTTCGTTCGGCAGTGCCTGCCAAGCTTGACATTGTCCAGGACTGACAGGTTGGAAAAGAGACGTATATTCTGAAAGGTCCTTGCCATGCCAAGCCTGGTAACGTCATCTGGCCTCATGAAAATCCCGAAAAGCGTTTTTACGTCCTTTCTCAAAAGAACGACGAAAAAGTAAATCGGGTACGAGATCATCACCACGGACAGTGGGACCATGAGGTATTCCAGTTTGCCGAGACCAAAAAAAGTAGCATCTGACCAGATCTCACTAAACTTTATCATCCATGTGGCTGCAAGGACTGCATCAGTGGTTGCAAAAAGGAGGGTCACCCCCCTGGTCCAGGGCACTGCCCTCTTGAGCATGGCACCCACAAATATTCTGAAAGCCCCTAATCCGCACAAGGCCATAGTGAATTCCATTGGAAACTCGGCTCCGGGGAAATACGCACCCAGGACCGTAAGGGTCCACATGACAGACAAAAGAATAAAAAACCTGCACATCCGTGAAAGCTGGCCGAGAAGGGTGATCATTGGAAGCGGTACGAGATCGGCGCCGCCGAACCTGATGGTCCCCGTCGAAGGGATAGTTATACCAGTCAGGCAGTTAAACAGGGTCGTCTTTCCTGCGCCATTAGGACCTATGAGCCCAACGATCTCCCCTTCGTCCACATGGAGGTCCACCCCTTCCAGTGCAGCCAGCCCTCCGAATACCTTTCCCAGGTTAGCGCCATCAAGGAGCCTTCCGCCCGTTTCCGGTGCCTTTTTCCCCATAGTCATAACCTTACCAATGTCATCTCTGCTGCCCATCATACTTTCTTGACCTTCTGTACTTTTCTCTTGTCGTAAATGGACTCATCTTCAGAGGCCGTGGACGGTTCGTCGGAGTGCATCTCCGCCTTAACCCTGGTAACGGGGAAGAGTCCCTCCGGACGGAACCTCATCATAAGTACCAGGATAAGCCCGAAAAGGAGGTAGCGTGCCTGGACAAGGTTCTGTCCAAGGTCATCGGAGACGGCTACTCCAACACTGGCAAGCAGGTGCGGTATCTTAAGAAGTATCGACCTGAGGACCTCGGTGAGGGGTATCAGCACGGCAGCACCCACCATCGTACCTTTTATACTGCCCATGCCTCCGAAGACGATCAGACAAAGTATCAAGATCGATTCCCAGAATTTGAACATATCAGGATGGATAAACAGGAACCACTTGGCAAAAAATGCGCCGCCCAATCCACCAATGGAAGCGCTGGTAGCAAAAGCAATTATCTTGTAATTAATAATATTTATACCAACGCACTCTGCGGCTATCTCGTCCTCCCGTATGGCGAACCATGCCCTGCCGAGCCTGGAATCTTCTATCCGCCTTACAATGAAAACCACCAGGAGCAGTATAGCCAGAATGAGGTAATAATATTCCCAGCCCTTCCTTAAAGTGTGACCGAAAACAGAGGGAGGCGCTATGCCCGGAAGACCCATGGGACCCCTCGTCAGCCACAGTTCGTTCCGAATAACAAGTACAACCAGTTCCGAGAACCCGAAGGTCACTATGGCAAAGTAATCACCTGTCAGCCTGAGTGTGGGTGCGCCCAGCATGATACCCCACAGAGCACCATTAAGTGCCGCAATGGGAAGTATGACCCAGAATGAGAGACCGAAATGTATCGTTAGAAGCCCGGCAGTGTAGGCCCCGATCCCGTAAAAACCAACATATCCAAGGTCGAGAAGTCCGGTAAAACCTGGAACGATGTTCAATCCGAGGGCCAGAACCATATAAAGCATACTGAGAGTTACAATTCGCAGGAGATACTGAGCTCCGAACCCGACCATGACAAGAGGCAGAGCGAGAACAGCCAGGCAAAACAAAAATAACAGGGTCCTTGAGCCACCAGGCACTTTTTCCAGAATATTTGCAAACATCGAGAGTTTCACTTCACACCTTCTGCAGCGTGGACTTACCCAGAAGTCCAGAAGGTTTGAAAATAATGACAAGTATCATGACGGCATAAGCTATCCCATCCCTGTAAGCAGAGGAGATATAACCGGATCCAAGAACCTCTGCCATACCAAGAACACCTCCGCCCAGCATCGCTCCGGGTACCGAACCGATGCCGCCCAGGACGGCGGCGGCAAATGCCTTGATCCCGGCTATGTAGCCCATGGTGGGCCAGATCGCATTGTAGTACATTCCAACAAGTATCCCGGCAACACCACCCATGGCCGAGCCTATCGCGAAAGTAAAGGAGATCACCCTGTTTACGTTTATCCCCATCAGAGAAGCTGTAACCTTGTCCTGAGCAATGGCGCGCATGGCAGTACCCACCCTGGTATAGTGGATAATTGCGTGAAGGGCCGCCATCATTCCAGTCGCCACCGCCAGGATAAATATCTGCAGCCAGGAGATGATTATATCCCCCATTATAAACGCCGAATGTGTGAACACCTCCGGCAAAGTTGCGGCGGGGAATGATTTTATCTGGGACCCCCAGATAATGAGCGCGAAATTCTGCAGGAAAAGGGACATACCGATGGCAGTGATCAGTGCTGCCAATCTCGGTGCCTGTCTCAGTGGCCGGTAGGCAATAATGTCAAGAAGAACACCCAGGATGGCGCAAAGGATGATGGTGACCGGAAAAGCCACCCAGAAGTTCAATCCCATGCTGGTTACCATAGTAAAGGAGAAGAATGCTCCCATCATGTAGACTTCGCCATGGGCAAAATTAATGAGTTCAATTACGCCGTAAACCATGGTGTAACCGACAGCTATAAGAGCATAAACTGAACCCAGCGTAATGCCATTAACAAGCTGTTGGCCCAACAGTGAAAAGTTGCCCAGGAATGAATCAATCAATTATATTCCTCAACGGTTCAGGTAGTTCGAAATTCAGTTTTAGAAATTATGTTCAGGATCAAAACAAAAAGAGGCAGGTAGGCGCTAATGCCCCCACCTGCCCGTGGATTTACTTCTCAAGTGCCCGGAACCGAAAACCTTTTCAACGTTTATAGTCCCGCTGGTTTGAACTTGCAAGTGCCGGCTCGGACCGCAAGCCTTCTGCCAATAACCAGAAGATCTCTACTCGGTCAGCTGCGTGGCGGCACTTACCCACTTTCCGCCCTTTATGTTCTTGATGAAGGCCGGTTTCAGACAGTCGCCGTTCTCATCGAAATAGGTAGCACCGGTAACACCCATGTACGCCTTTGCGGGGGTGTTAAGACCAGCGAGATAGTCCTTGACCTTTTCCCTGTCCTGTCCTGCGTTGGCAATTGCGTCTGAGGCCATTCGGACTGCGTCGTAGGTGTTGGCGGCGAACCAGTTTGGCTCCTTATTGTATTTGGCGGTGTAGGACTTGATAAATGACTGTGCATCCGGTCCCGCTCTGTCAGGCAGGAACGGGCTCGTCACGAACAGCCCTTCTGCATCGGGGTTTTCCAGCATGATGTTGTCATCAAGGCCGTCAGCGCCGAAGTAGTCCACTTTGATCCCCAGCTTGGCTGCCTGGGCAACTATCAGGGTCGCCTGTGGAGCATATCCGGGAATAAAAATAGCGTCCGGGGACTGGGCCCTGAACTTGGTGAGTGATGAAGTGAAATCGGTCGTATCAGAAGTGTAGGACTCCTGCCCGACAATATTCAGCCCCTGCTTTTTCGCCTCAGCCACAAAAGCGTCCTTGAGCCCTATGGAATAGTCGTTGGTCTCAAAAAAGATAGCAACCTTGCTGTGATTTCGCACTTTTTTGGAATACTTGGCCAGGAATGTTCCCTGGAAGTCATCCTTGTAGACGTTCCTGAAGTAGTACGGGCTCATCTTGCCGATCTTCACATTGGTGCTTGCTGGTGAGATAGCGGGGAGCTTGGCTTCCTTGTAGATGGGCAGCGCTGCCATGGTTGAGGAGCTGCACAAGTGGCCAACTACTACGGAAACCCCCGTGTCGGCGGCGAACTTTGTGGCAACGTTGGCGGCCTCTTTGGGATCGCAAAGGTCATCCCCGAGGACGATCTCAACGTTCTTTCCACCTATACCTCCAGCGGAGTTGATGTCTTCAGCTGCGAGAAGGGCGCCATTCTTGACACCCTCACCGAACGATGCCAGCTGCCCCGTGAAGGGTGAGGCAACAGGTATTTTTATCGTCTCGGCAGGCTGCGCCGCCTTCTTGCTGCAGCCAAACACGAGGAAGGACAGACTAAGAACCAGAACAGTAAGACTGCTTACTACGAACCTTCTCCTCATAACATACTCCTTTCCATCCACTCCGAAAGTACCGCTGAACGAATCTGATCAACCCCAATTCTCTGACCAAATGCAGCACGAGTGATCTCACTCACCTGCAGCTTACAGAACTGCAACACTACTTAATTATCCTCACACTATCAATAAAAAACTAAATGCCCGTACACAGGCGCTCACTCTTTTGCCCTTTTGTATTGCTGTCGATAGTTCAGTAGTACACGCATTTGAGAGTAAGCCCCTGGGGCGGTGCTTTCTTTGGGGCATCCATGCGCCTTTTCAGCTCGAGAAAATCCTTGAGTTCCCCCGGTGTCATCCTGCCTGCACCTACCCACGTCAATGCTCCCACGATGTTCCTGACCATGTATTTTAAAAAACCGTTAGCCTCGAAATCCATCGTGATCAAATCACCGTTTTTCTCGATAACTATTTTCCTGAGATCTCTCACGCTGGACCTGTTGTCCCCTGCCGACTTGAAGGAAGTGAAATCGTGCTTCCCCCTGAGGTGTTCAGCTGCCTCCTCCATGGTATCCAGGTCCAGGGGATGTCTGAGGTGCCAGACCCTGTGCCTGTCCAGAGCAGTGGGGTTTTCACGATTCAAAACCCTGTAGCGGTACCTCTTGCCCTTTGCACTGAACTGAGCGTGAAAACCTTTGGGCGCCTCTGAACATTCAAGAACCCTGACGTCATCCTGGAGGATGCTGTTCAATCCCATCCTGATGTTAAAAAAGGGGATATCTTTTTCGACGTCGCAGTGAGCAACCTGGGCCATGGCGTGTACGCCTGCATCGGTCCTGCCCGAACCTATCACTCTGACGGGTGCTCCCATCATCTGACCAACTGCGTCTTCCATATCTCCCTGGACCGTCCTCACGTCAGGCTGTATCTGCCAACCGTGAAACTGTGTCCCATCATACTCGATCTTGAAAAAGAGCCTCATTGATCGATCCTACAGCACAGCCTGGACTGTGACTGCAGCGAATACCCATACAATCAGGGCCGCAGCCGCCAGAGTTTCTCTGCCGGTCCACTTCAGTGTCTTCATGCTCGTTCTCTTTCTGCCGGGGGCATAGCCGCGTGACTCCATGGCAATGGCAAGATCATCGGCCCTCTTGAAGACGCCCGTAAATACAGGCATGAGCACGGAAAGGAGTGTGTTCGCCCTGCTCCTGATACCGCCCCTGGAAAAATCTGCGCCTCTTGACCTCTGGGCCTTCCACACCATCTGTGTCTCGTCAAACAGCACCGGTATGAATCTTATGGCTATCATCATCATCATTGAAAAATCCTGCACCGGGAAGCGAACGGCATTGAGCGGCTTGAGCAGGGATTCCATACCCCGTGTGATCTCCAGAGGAGTCGTAGTGTGAGTTAACAGTGCGGAAAGTGCAACAACGGAGAGGAGTCTCCAGGAAATTACTGCACCGCGGTAGATCCCCTCATATGTGATCGTGATAAATCCAAAGAGCGGTTCATCAGTCACGGGTGTCCCCGCTGTAAAAAAGAGGTGGAGAACTGCTGTGAACACGAACAGCCAGACGAAAAAACGCAGGCTTCTGATGAAATATTTTACAGGGATGCAGGAGAGCCTGACCAGGACCAGAAGCCCCAGGGTGTGCAATCCAATAGCCCAGGCGGAAGAAAAGAAGAAGGTCGCCCCCATGAGGAAAACCATGGAGGCGATCTTCAATCTCGGGTCAAGATCGTGGATGGGGGAATCAACGGGAAAATAGCTCCCGAGAGTGATGTCCTGCAGCCATCTCATTAATTGCTCGCAGCAATAGGAACATTAGACATTAGAAATTGGAGCATTAGAAAACGGAGAGTGAAAAATGGAAATTGCACAGGATTTCTGCTCTGCCTTTGCTTTGTGTTTAAAATATAGAATTTCCAATCTCCATTGTCTAATTTCTATTATCCAGGGTAATAGCCTTACAGATACTCATCCGCCAGTATCTCGGCGATCTGAACCGTATTGGTAGCTGCTCCCTTTCGAAGCTGGTCACCAGACACCCAGAAGGCAAGGCCGTTCCTTGTGGAAATATCCTTCCTTATCCGGCCTACGTAGCAGGTATCCCCTCCGGCAGCGTATATGGGCATGGGATATTTCAGATTTTCCGGTTCATCAAGCACCTCAACCCCCGGCGCTGCACCCAGCAGCTCCCTCGCCTTCTGAACTGTTATCTCCTTTTCGGTCTCGATGCTGATCGACTCAGAGTGGGCCGTAAGTACGGGGACCCGCACGCAGGTTGCTGAAACCATGATATCGTCATCGTGGAGCATTTTTCGGGTCTCGTTGTGCATCTTCATCTCTTCTTTTGTGTAGCCGTTTTCCGTAAAATCGTCGACGTGAGGGATCACGTTAAAGAGTATCGGGTAGGGAAACGCGCCCACAGTCAGAGGCTTATCCGCGGACCAGTCCCTTGCCTGGTTTATCAACTCTTCCATGGCTTTTGCCCCTGCTCCGCTGGTGGATTGGTATGATGACACCACCACCCTTTTGATCCTGGCATAGTCGTGCAGCGGCTTTAGGGCGACTATCATGATTATCGTCGTGCAGTTCGGGTTGGCGATAATACCTGCTCTGGTGTATCCGGCTATATCCTGCGGATTAACTTCGGGTACGACCAGCGGGACGTCTGCATCCATCCGGAAGGCGGAGGAATTATCCACAACCACCGCTCCCGCCTCTACCGCCGCAGGAGCGAACTCTTTGCTCCGCCCTCCACCGGCCGAGAAAAGCGCGATGTCGACCCCCGAAAAGGAGTCTTTTGTCAATTCCTGTACCTGGAGCTGTTCTCCCATCCAGTCAAGTTTCCTTCCAACCGACCTCGAGGAAGCGAGATATCTCATCTCACGTACCGGAAAGTTGCGCTCTTCCAGCACCTTTATCATCAACGCTCCCACCGCACCGGTTGCTCCAGCCACAGCTATTGAATATTCTTTTCGGCCCATTGTCTCTCTCACGTGTTCAGGCAGGTGTTCAATCTAGTTACTCGCCAAGGTCCAATGTGATGCGTGATTGGTAATTAGTAGAACCCGGCTATAGCCTCTAGTCTATTGCCCATTACCAGATTTTCCAATCTCCATTCTCCAATTTCAAATATAAATAAGGCTCACAAAAACGGGTTAGATACAAGGCCGCAGGGAGAAGGAAACCAGAGGCGCATATACAATACGTCGAGGATTTCCGACGACCGAGAACACCGTAGATAGCCTGTTTTTGTAGCCGCATAACTAAAACAGAGTCTTAAGCCCCTTGATCGCCTGACGAGTCCTGTGTTCATTCTCCACCAAAGCAAACCTGACCGACCCGTCACCCCCCTGTCCAAAGCCTATGCCGGGAGCCATCGCAACCTTGGCTTTTTCCATGGCCATGAGCGAGAAGTCAAGACTCCCCATCTCCTTGTACTTGTCTGGTATCGGTGCCCAGACGAACATGGTGGCTTTGGGCTTTTCTACCTCCCAGCCGATCCTGTTAAGACCTTCCACCAGGACATCCCGTCTCTTTCGATAAACTTCAACGGTGTCCTTGACACAGTCGTCCGGTCCGTTCAGAGCGATGATAGCCGCGATCTGTATCGGCTGAAACATACCGTAGTCCAGATAGCTTTTAATACGGACGAGCGCCCCTATCACCCTGGGGTTTCCAACTGCAAAGCCGACCCTCCAGCCAGGCATATTGTAGCTCTTGGAAAGAGTGTAGATCTCAACCGCAACGTCCTTGGCGCCAGGCACCTGGAGGATACTTGGAGCTTGTCCGCCTTCAAACACAAGGTCAGCATATGCGAGGTCATGAACTACTATCAGGTCGTACTCCCTTGCAAGCTCAACCACCTTCTCAAAAAAGGATAGGTGCACCGTAAAAGTAGTCGGGTTGTTAGGGTAGTTCAGGATCAGCATCTTGGGACGGGGCCACAGACCTTTTACAGCACGCTCGATGCTCGCAAGGAACTCGTCCTCGTCCTCCTGCATGGGGACGCTCCTGACGTCCGCATTGGAGATTATGGCGCTGTAGAAGTGGATCGGATAACAGGGATCAGGCACTATGGCAACATCACCAGGCGCAGAAATGGCAAGGATCATATGGGAGATCGCCTCTTTCGACCCTATGGTCGCAACCACCTCCGTCTCAGGATCGAGGTGAACATCGTACTTTCTCCTGTACCAATCGGCCATGGCCACTCTGAGCTTGTGGATCCCGCGCGAAACCGAGTACCTGTGGTTCCTTGGATCCTGGGCCGCCGAGATCAGCTTGTCCACAATGTGCTGAGGCGTGGGCAGGTCCGGGTTACCCATCCCGAAGTCTACGATGTCAACGCCCTTGAGCCTGGCCTGATACTTGTGTTCGTTGACAATATTGAACACATAGGGCGGAAGTCTTTTGATCCTGAAGAACTCTTCCATTTTTTTCTCCATCTAATTCCTCCCCCTTGATGGGGGAGGTCAGGGGGGGTGGTAATACTATCACCCTCCCCTTTATCCCCTCCCATCGAGGGAGGGGGGGGTTAAATATAATCTCCAATACTCTAATGATCCATAAACAAGCTCAAACAAATAGCACCGTCACAATTGGGTGTCAATATCTGCAGCGGGTCAGATCACTATTTTGGAAATTGATCCAGGGAACGTGTAAGCATGTCAAGGTATCGACTGCCGGATGGATGGAATCGGACAACTCTGCCGTCATTTTCGTACTGTAGATCCACCAGAAGATGTTCCTCTGGAAGGACCTCTGGCTCTTTATCCACCCATTCCACAACAAGGACCGCCCCCGGGCCCATCGCTTCCCTGTATCCTGTGGACTCCAGGTCTTCAAAACCATCTACCCTGTACAGGTCAAGGTGGAACAGGTCACTCAAAAGACATGGGTAATACTGCATTACAGTGAAAGTCGGGCTTGAAACCCTGTAACCCCGGCTTATTTTCATCCCCTGGGCGATTCCGGTCACCAGTGTTGTTTTGCCGGCCCCCATGGGCCCGCTCAGGCCGATGGCAGCTCCACTGAAAATATTCCGGCCCAGTAACCTGCCGAGGTGAACCATATCCCGGGGGCGTGGAACGACCACGGCCAGGTGATCAGCCATTCTCCTGACGGACAATAGCCTGCAGAATTTCTCTTCTGCTGATAATACCGATCACCCTGCCGTCCTCCATCACGGGAAGGAAATGGGCGCCCTTCTCGATCATCATCGTCGCTATGTCGGATAGCTGGGTTCCTGGTGTAATTGTTTCGGGGTCCCTCGTGTATATGTCGTTGACCCTGGTAGCAAGCATCCTCTGCAGCTCTTCCTTGAAGTGCCCGGTGCTCTCCAGATAGATGACGGCATCGAAAAGGGTGATGACGGTGGGCAGATGCAGGTTTTTCTCCCTGGCGATCAGATCCCCCTCGGTGATGACGCCGAGGAGCTTGCCCTTCTTGTCAACAACCGCCGCTCCCGAATTGTGATCTCTGTTGAAAAGGCGTGCAAGTTCATCTATCCCCATCTCAGGAGTTACAGTCAGAAATCTCTTTTTCATCATATTCGATGCAGTCAGCATATAGTCTCCGTAAGTATGGCCTTGAGGGCAGGGCCGATCTCGGTTAACAGGTCACCTGCTGTCATGGAGTGTTCAGTGTACATTTCGGCAGCAAAATCTCCTGCAGCTCCGTGCAGGTATACCGAAGCAACCGAACTCAAAATCGGATCCAGGCCCCTTGCGAGGAGGGCGCCAATCATTCCTGTGAGTACATCACCGGAACCGGCAGTTGACATGCCTGGATTCCCCGTGAGGTTAACGTAGTATCTGCCCCCAGGCTCGGCGATCACAGTCCTTGCTCCCTTCAAAACAACGACCGCGTCTGTCCTGCCTGCACATTCCCTTGCAGCCCCTACCCTGTCTGCCTGGACATACCCGGCAGAACTTCCCAGGAGCCGTCCCATCTCTCCAGGATGCGGAGTGAGCACAGTGTAGGCTCCCCGGGCATTGATCAGGTCCAAATCCGCTGCGACGGCATTTAATGCATCAGCATCAACTACGGCAGGAAACCCGGGAAGTTCCAGGATATCCCGCACCAGGGCAACGGTTTCATCGTTAACCGACAGCCCGGGTCCAATAGCAAGGGCACTTCTTTCCAGGATCAGTTTTTTTACAGCCTGCAGACCCGACCCCGCCAGAGTTCCGGCCTGGGTCTCTGGTAAGGGTTCAGTCATCACCTCTACTGCTGCCGCGTCTGCGGCTGTCACTGAGGATGCGGGCAGTGCGAGTGTGACCAGCCCGGCTCCAGACCGCAGAGCGCCTTCACTTGTCAGCAAGCCCGCCCCAACCCTGCCGGTAGACCCGGAAACAACAAGGAGATGGCCATAGGAGCCCTTGTGCGTGTCGGGCCAACGGGGGCCGAAGGCTTTGCAGACATGAGACGGGTCGGTAAAAAATCCTTCTAAACTCAGGCCATCACAGGCCGCGGCTGGTATACCGATGTCCCCGACAACAACCTCTCCAGCGTGGGCTGCGCCGGGAAATACAGCAAAACCAAGCTTTGGGAAAGCAAATGTAACTGTAACATCGGCCAGCACAGCGCAGCCGGCTGGATGACCGCTTAGTCCGTCAAGGCCCGAGGGTATGTCAACTGACACCACAGTACCTGGGGACTCATTAATGGCTTCTACAAGGTCACGGCAGATCCCTGTAACCTCTCGCGTCATCCCTGTACCGAACAGGGCATCCAGTACGAAATCCGATTCAGCAAGCCTTGCCCGCAATTTTTCGAGGCCGCCGCCTTTTGGCAATAATTGGATCGGCACGCCAACGTCAGAGGCTGTTTTCAGCTGGATCCTGGCATCTTTACTCAATAATTTTCGCGGCGACGCAAGGAAAATTACTGCTTCGTAACCCTTTTCGTGAAGCAGACGCGCCGCAACAATGCCGTCGCCGCCGTTATTGCCAGGGCCGCAAACAGACGTTACCCTGACGGGCGTGGTCCCTGCACGCCGCTCTATCTCCTCAACCACGCACATCCCCGCATTTTCCATTAGAACGAGGGAGGGAATACCAAGATCTTCAATGGCCCTCCTGTCGATCTCCTGCATCTGCAGCGGCGTTACGATAGGCTGGCTATTTTTCAAGAACGACCACCGCTATTGCACATTTTTCGGTGTGGGTCATGCTCAGATGGATATTGTCCACATCCATTGAGGCGGCAATCTCCTTTGCCCTGCCTGAAAGATCGATTGACGGTTTGCCTGACTTCTCGGTCTGAACCGACACATCAGTCCACTTCATACCCTCGCTCAGTCCCTTACCAAGTGCCTTAAAAAAGGCCTCTTTGGCGGAAAACCTGGCTGCAAGGTGAAGGTGAGCCTTCCCCTTGGATTTGGAATAGGCGATCTCGTCTTCTGTAAACACACGACCTTCGACTTTCTCGGCCCATTTCAGGAGTATTTCCTGCATCCGCTTTGTCTCAACATGATCAACACCTACTCCGACTATCATAGCACTCCCCCCATTGCCTTTTTCATCTCCCGGACTGCCCTCTCCATGCCGACCAGAGCAGACCGCGAAACAATGCTGTGCCCTATGTTAAGCTCGCGGATCTCACTTATTCTGGAGATCCTGAGAACGTTCCGGTAATTCAGCCCGTGACCTGCTACAACCTCCATCTTGAGCTTGCTTCCCACTTTGGCGGCGTTGACTATACGCTGATATTCTTCCTCAACCTCATGGTTCGCCTTAGCATCAGCATATTTCCCCACATGTATTTCCACTGCATCAGCTCCAACTCTGTGGCTGGCTTTTATCTGGTCTACATCGGGATCTACAAAAAGGCTTACCCTGATCTCGGCATCCTGCATGAGCCCAGTCATTTTTTTCAGGTAGTCCAGGTTCATGGCCACCTCGAGCCCTCCTTCGGTGGTCAGCTCCTCTCTGCGCTCCGGGACGAGGGTTACGGTGTCAGGTTTGACCTCCAGGGCGATCTTGACCATCTCCTGGGTTGCCGCCATCTCCAGGTTGAGCATGGTCTTCACGGTCTGTCTGAGGATATTAAGATCCCGGTCCTGGATGTGGCGCCGGTCTTCCCTGAGGTGGACAACAATCCCGTCGGCGCCGCCCAGTTCCGCCATAAAGGCAGCTTCTACCGGGTCTGGTTCACTGACCAGCCTCGACTGTCTCAAAGTGGCTATATGGTCGACGTTAACGCCAAGTCTGGTCATTTGCGGCCCCCTTCATTGAGTTCAGGAATTCAACTAACATCATCGGGATACTTGCTGCCCAGCCCCTCGGTCAGTCGCAGACAGAGACTCTCCGCGATATTGTCAACGGTATCTGGGGATTCACAGGAGACAGTGAGTCTGAGCAGCGGTTCGGTTCCTGAGTACCGCAGGTTCAGAATCCGGTCATCTCCCATTGTACTCTCGGCCTCCGTGATCACGGGTTCGAGCCAGTCCAGTTCGGCAAGCGGGATCTTCTCCCTCACCCTGATATTCTTCATTACCTGTGGATACCTCTTCCACCCTTCTCTGAGGTCTTTAAGTGCAAGACCCGTGTTGACCATGCAGTTGACGAGCTGCAGAGCAGTTATAACGCCATCACCCGTAGTACTGTGATCCATGAATATGACGTGCCCTGACGGCTCCCCGCCAAGGGTAGACCCGGAACTTTTCATTTTCTCAAGAACGTACCTGTCTCCAACTGCAGATCTTATTAGATCTATCCCCGATGCCCGCAGGGCCGCTTCCAGGCCCATGTTGGTCATCTCCGTGCCTACTATGGTGCTGCCGGGCAGACGCCCGGTTTTCAGGGCGTGATTCCCGCAGATGTAAAGAACATCGTCGCCATCAGCAATGCTGCCCTCGGCATCGCAGAAGATAGCTCTGTCACCGTCCCCATCAAGGGCCAACCCGATATCAGCACCGGCCTCAACTACCATCTCAACCATGCGTTCAGGACAGGTTGACCCGCAGCCTTCGTTGATGTTGAGTCCATCCGGGTCGGTTCCGATGGCCGATACCTGGGCCCCCAGCTCTCTGAATATCGTTGGCGCGACCACGTACCCGGCTCCGTTGGCACAGTCAACTACCATCTTGAGCCCGTCAAACACCATTCCCTTGGGGATGGTGTTCTTCGCGTACTCAATGTATCGCCCCTCGGCGTCATCCAGCCTGTAGGCCCTGCCGACCTCGCCGTGGGTTGGGCGCTTAACGTTATCTTCTCGTGCGAGCGCTTCCAGTTTATTCTCGACGCCGTCCGCCAGTTTTCTGCCGTCGGGGCCAAAAAACTTAATGCCGTTATCCTGAAACGGGTTGTGTGAGGCAGATATGACGATTCCTGCGTCTGCCCTCATTGTGCGGGTTATAAAAGCAATAGCGGGTGTCGGCATGGGCCCAACAAGATAAACGTCCGAGCCCATGGCGCAGATACCTGACATAAGTGCGGATTCCAGTATGTATCCGGAAAGGCGCGTATCCTTGCCGATCACAATCCTGGACCGGTCACTGTGGTTTTTAAAAAGAAGGCCTGCTGCCATGCCCAGCCGCAGCGCAACTTCAGAAGTTATTGGATAGGTATTGGCCTGCCCACGCACACCATCAGTGCCGAATAATTTATTATTATCAATAATCATAGATAGTTATTACATTCTTTTAATGTTTTACATTAAGTTTGGACTACTACTGCGGCGTACTCTTTTTAACTTCCCCGTCCTGCGGCATTATGCTTACTACCACCTTTACCGTGGAAGATTCAGTATTTCTGAGTCTGGAGTCCGGCAGAGTCAGCTGCACCTCACGCTCCACCGAATCGATTGCCCCCTCTATGTCAACTGAAGCTGTCTGAACCATGGTGACAGCGGCAAGACTTGACCGCGGTCCTGCCAGCCTCACGAAGAGCGGATCAACAGTTACTGCGCTGACTTTAAAGCCGGGTGAAGGAACGCCTTCGATAACAGGCTCGATTGGAAATCGTTCTTCACCACTTCTTTCAAGTATTACCGAAATGATCGAAGGGCTGATCCTTGTGACCTTTGTCATATCCGGAGCCTTGATGGCTGAGGGATAGAGCTCGAATGTAGTGAGTCCCTCCATGGCGCCATCAAGGTCCAGTGGGAGCGTGATCCCAAGCTGGGAGATGTTGGACACAATGCGCCTTGGTCCTGAAAAACGAACATTGACCCTCTCTGTGGGATGCTCGACCATCTCCATTTCGGTTGACAGGTTCTGGAACTCAACCGGGATGGAGACACTGACCTCCATGGTCCTCCCGCCTGCCCCTCTGGATATTATGGACCAGAGGAAAAAGGCGAACAGGAGAGAAAATATCTTAAGTCCGATGTTCTTTCTTAAAATGTCCAGCAATTTTCAGCCGCTCCAGGAGGTTGGTTTGCGCCTGGCTGCCCACGCCGGTGAGCATCTTTTTCAGGAGGCGCCTGAGTTCATCCACCTCAAGACGTGAGTATATTTTGCCTTCACAGGCCAGGGAGATCTTTCCGGTCTCCTCCGATACAACGATGATCACCGCGTCAGTTTCCTCTGAGAATCCCAATGCAGCCCTGTGCCTGGTTCCAAGTATTTTTTCCAGGCGGGGGTTCAGTGTGAGGGGCAGGAATACCTGTGCAGCAGATATTTTCCCCTCACTTATGATAACAGCGCCGTCGTGGATAGGGGAAAAGGGCATGAAAATGGACATCAGAAGATCTTTGCTGACGGCAGCATCGATCTTCGTTCCCTTCTGTATGAAATTCTTGAGACCAGTGGACCTTTCCAGGGCTATCAGGGCCCCGATCCTGCGGTTCGAAAGGGAACTGATCGCCTTAACTATCTCTTCCAGTACGAGTTTCTGTTGACCTGGGTTGGATCCCGTGAGGGGGTTGGAACCGACCAGAGCAAGGGCATGCCGGATCTCGTTCTGGAAAAGGACCACCACCACGATGACTATTGAACCCAGAAAGTTTTCCAGTATCCACACGAGAGTACTCATCTCGGCTCCCAGGGCAAGCAGGTAGCCAGCGCCCAGAACCACCAGCCCGAACACTATCTGCAGCGCCCGGGTTCCGCGGATCAGGAGGAGTATCCAGTAGAGAATGACAGCAACGACAATGATATCCAGGAGGTCTTTCCACTGAAAGTCCCCGAAAAAGAACTGCAATGTGTTGATCATACTCTCCATTGTCTAATCTTCTCAGTCAGTCTGATCGCTCTCACAGTCTCTGTCACATCGTGAACTCTGACCATGTCCGCACCGCACATAACTGCAGAAATAGCTGCTGCTAAAGAACCTTCGACCCGGTCAGCCACTTCCAGCCCAAGGTAATGGCCGATAAAGGACTTCCTCGAAGCTCCAACCATCACGGCAGTTCCCAGCGACCTGAGTTCTCCTACCCTTCCCAGAAGCTCCAGGTTCTGCTCTGGAGTCTTGCCGAAGCCTATGCCTGGATCAACGCAGAGGTTTTCTCGTGCAATACCTGCTGCTATCGCGCCGTCGACAGCCTTCATGAGATATGCATATACGCTGCCCAGAAGGTCTTCATAATCCGTGTCTTCCTGCATTCTGTCCGGCTTGCCCGCAGTGTGCATCAGCACTGCCGAAGCGCCGGAATCCGATACGGTTTCGGCCATGGCCGGATCGAAGAACATCCCACTTATGTCATTTACAATCCCTGCCCCGGCATCCAGTGCCTTTGCAGCGACTTCGGCCTTCGTCGTGTCAACAGATATGTTCTTCACACCTTCTCTGGCCAGAGCGCTGATAACGGGAACCACCCTGGAGGATTCCAGTTCAGCCGAAACTCCAGGAGATCCGGGCCTTGTGGATTCTCCCCCAACGTCAATGATATCGGCCCCCTGTGAGGCCATTTCGACACCCCTTTCAACGGCGTTTTCCTTTGCAAGGAAGCGTCCCCCGTCTGAAAAGGAGTCATCCGTAACGTTCAGAACGCCCATCACCAGGACGTTTTTTACAAGGAGCAGATCCTCGCCTCCGACCAGGAACACCCTCTTACCGGCCGCATTCTCCAGCAGGTCTCCGATCGAATCGGCAATTGCGCCAAGTCCGAAAGGCTGGTCCTTAAGCTTCAACGCAAGTTCAGACAGCTGTCTGACAGTGCCCATGATCAGGACTGGTGTCCTGTCCACTTTAAGTCCCGCCGCAGACCTGGTGAGCGCTGCGTCTCCACCCAGAGAGAGTATGTCCTGCTTCAGGATAAGAGCTGCGCGCAGGTCCATATCATCAAACCTGACCAGCAGGAGGCGGGCTTTTCCCGCCATGATCTCGATCCCCCTGGGATCCACATCCATGAGAACCATCTCATTTCGGATGGCCTCGGTAGTGAGATCAAGGATCCTAGGCCGCGGGGTCGCTTGACTGTTCAGGCTGCGAGTCGCCTTCTTCAGGTTCAATGTCTTCTTTCTTGATGGCGGGCAGTGCCTCGCCTTTCAGGATACTATCTATCTCGTGTCCATCCAGCACTTCCCTCTCGAGAAGAGATGCGGCCAGATCATGTAGTTTTTCAATGTTTCCGGAAATTATCTTCCTGGCGCTTTCGTGGGCGCCCGTTACCAGGCCCTTAACCTCTTTGTCTATCATTATCGCAGTGCCCTCGCTGTAATCCCTGTGCTGAGCGATCTCCCGGCCCAGGAAGATCTGTTCTTCCTTCTTTCCAAAGGTCAGAGGTCCCATCTTCTCGCTCATGCCCCACTCGCACACCATCTTTCTGGCAACTTCGGTAGCACGTTCGATATCGTTGCCGGCACCCGTTGTTACGTCATCCAGCACGAGTTCTTCAGCCACCCTCCCTCCCATCATGATAGCCAGGCGGTCCAGGAGGTAGTCTTTGGGATACGTGTGCCTCTCGTCCATGGGCAGCTGCTGGGTGAGCCCAAGGGCCCTGCCCCTGGGAATTATGGTCACCTTGTGGATAGGATCGGCGCCAGGCAGCATCTTGGCAACAAGAGTGTGTCCAGCCTCATGGTAAGCGGTGATCCGCTTTTCCTTGTCGCTAATGATCAGGCTCTTGCGTTCGGCGCCCATGAGAACCTTGTCTTTCGCGTCCTCAAAATCCTCGGCACCCACGCTGTCCTTATCGCGTCTTGCAGCAAGAAGGGCAGCCTCATTTACCAGGTTGGCCAGATCAGCTCCCGAAAAACCCGGAGTCCCGCGGGCTACCACCTCGAGGTTGACGTCCTCATCCACAGGTATTTCCTTGGAGTGGACCGCAAGGATGCCCTCTCGTCCCTTTATATCGGGGTTGGGAACGATCACTTGCCTGTCAAAGCGCCCGGGTCTTGTAAGTGCAGGATCCAGCACGTCTGGCCTGTTGGTTGCGGCTATGAGGATGACACCTTCGTTGGACTCAAAGCCATCCATCTCCACCAGGAGTTGATTGAGGGTCTGCTCCCGTTCGTCGTGGCCGCCACCGAGCCCGGCACCCCGGTGTCTGCCAACGGCGTCTATCTCATCGATGAAGATGATGCAGGGGGCATGCTTCTTTCCCTGCTCGAAAAGATCCCTGACCCTGGAGGCGCCGACACCAACGAACATCTCAACGAAATCGGAACCGCTGATGGAGAAAAACGGAACTTCAGCCTCTCCAGCTATTGCCTTGGCCAGCAGTGTTTTACCAGTCCCTGGGGGACCCATTAGCAGGACTCCCTTGGGTATCTTGCCTCCGAGTTTCTGGAAGCGCATGGGGTCCTTGAGGAATTCGATGATCTCCTGAAGTTCTTCCTTGGCCTCGTCAACCCCGGCAACATCCTCGAAAGTCACACGGACAGAAGTGTCCGAAAGGAGCCGTGCTCGGGATTTACCGAAAGACAGGGCTTTGCTCCCGCCTGACTGCATCTGACGCATGAAAAAGATCCAAACTGCGATCAGAAGGAGCATCGGGAACCATGAAACGAAGATGGTTATGTACCAGGGGCTCTCTTCCTTCGGCTCGGCAGTAATGCGGATGTTCTTGTCCCGGAGGTAAGTGACCAGGTCAGGGTCATCAGCCGAGTAGAGCTTGAACTGGCTGCCGTCAGAGAATTTTCCAGTGATGTACTTGCCCCGCAGGAGGACCTCATCAATGGCGCCCTCCTCCACCCTCGACAGAAAGTCGCTGTAGACCAGTTCCTCCACCTGCTGCGGATGAACGGAAAAGAGATTGTACAGGAGGATCATCACCAGACCGATGACTACCCACAATGAAAGGTGTCTATAGAAGTTATTCAAGTGTGCTTACCTCCAAATTTTTCAGTTATATTACATATTTACCACATTTTCTTACAGCGAACAACCATAATTTGTCAGATTGGGCAAAAGACAGGGCGACAGCTATGAAAACTTTTCATAGCAGACCATGTTGCTGAGTTTCTGAAGCTTATGCACTCCAGGGAATAAAATAACCATGAAATTGGTGAAATAAAGTTTAGGGTATT
>CAYVSA010000016.1:0-3553 GCA_964454175.1 uncultured Pseudomonadota bacterium | reverse complement strand
CTTATCGCTCTTGTTCTCACCCCTTCCACCAGCCGTACTGACTCCGAGATCTCGATACCGGCGACCCAGACCAGGGTTCCCCTGGCATCAAAAATCAGGGGAATCATGTCCCTCTCGGCTTCAGGTACTTTCCTGTCGATGAAAAAGTCCTTGAGTTTCTTTTGGCCCTTCATCCCAAGGGGTTGAAAGGTGTCTCCCGGCCTTCTGTTCCTGACCGTCAGGGGGAGTCCAATACCTGAAGCATCGATGACGGCACAATCCTCCCCTCCAAACTCAACGCCGCTGACGTATTCTGCAGGCTCTGCAGACAGCCTTGCACCGAGTTCCGGGATAGATATGGTGCCAGGGACTGGGAGAACGCGATCACCCACGTCAGGAAGGACGGTCTTTTCAGGCTCCGACTCCCTGAACTGAACTTTACCGCCCTCAAAGACAAGCACACCTTTACCTGGAAGTCTCACGGTCCCTCTTCCTGGCCCGTTTATGATCTTCATGACTTCAACAAGGAGGGAAGCCTTGGGCTGCTCGTCAAGGATGGTACCCAGCATTCTCAGGACCAATCCATGCCGGAGGACCGGCTCAACATTGCCTATCGTGTAAACATTCATCCCATCCCGAATTAATGATAGTTCCGAGACACTGTCTCCGAGTGCCATGCCCTCCCATCCCTCGAGTCTAGCTGAACAATTAGACATCCTCACCAGAAGGTTTTTCAGCCCCGGATGAAATGATCTCTCCAGGTCGGGGATCACCCGGTGTCGAAGACGATTACGCGTAAAAGAGATGTCAAGGTTTGTCTCATCTTCAATGGGCTTCAGGCCCGCCTCAGCGCAGATGGCCTCTAACTCTTCTCTCTTTACGTTAAGAAGGGGCCTCAGGATATTTCCCTCCACTTCCCGGATCCCCGCAAAGGACCTCCAATTCATTTTTCTCAGAACCCTGAAGAGGACCGTTTCAGACTGGTCGTCTTCGTGGTGGGCCGTAACGATCCAGTCTGCGCCTGCGTTGGCTGCTTTTTTGCGTAAGAATTCGTACCTGAGTTCTCTCAGGGCTGCTTCCATGGAATGGAGTCTTCTCCGGGCAGCCTGAATTGCCGCCTGATCAAGCTTACCGCTCTGAAGCGGGACATCTATGGATTTGCAAAATAACTTTACTTCAAGAGCAGCCCGGCGCGACCTTTCGCCGCGCACAAAATGATCCAGGTGGGCGGTAGAAAGTACCCAACCGGCATTCCTGACAATGCCTTTGAACAGGGCAAGAAGGGCCATGGAGTCGGTCCCACCCGAGAAGGCCAGAAGAATGTGGTCGCCCTTGCTGACTCCTGCTCGATCGAGGCTGGACAGTATTTTTTCGTTAATTGAGGACATGGATCAGACAGCCGGGCCCTGGAATGCCCGGCAGGATTGAAAGTACAGATTAAACGCTGTCAAACCTCTTCATCAACCCAGCCGGGGTTCTCCATAATCCTGGCGAGTTCGGAAGCCAGCATATCGTAGTGTCCCTGTTCGAAGTCTACAAGATGCTCCAGAAAGCCCCTTGACCGGGTATTTTGCTCTTCTTCCATCATTTTCGAATAGTTTTCGACCGCTTCCTTTTCCCTGGCCATGGCAAATTCGATAACTTCTATCATCGTCATGCTGTCAAGATCGGGCAGTTCGAACTCCCCGGTACCAAATTCCAGGTCACCTACTTCAGCCCCGGTCTGAGCCCAGAAGAGCCGGCTCAGAGTGGTTCTGTGTTCCAGTTCGTCCTCGGCAAGGTTCAGGAACCGCCTTCTTATGAGTGGGTTTTTAACCTTCCCGGCTGCAGCCAGGTAAAATTCTCGAGCAAGGATCTCGTTCTTTATCGCCTGAATAAGTGTTTCGCCGGTGCGTACATTAGCCTTCAAGGTCTCCCTCCGCGTTAGAGTGTCCTGTAATCTAACATCGGAGTGAAAGAGGTTCAAGACTTTCCGGCCCCTAACCCCACTGGGTGTCCAGAACCCGGTGGAGGACTTCGCTGACCTGGTCTAGACTATATGGCTTTGCTACGACATCAATGAAGCCGAAGCCCCTGAAATCCGACATTATTGGGTCGTTGGAGTATCCGCTGGTGACGATAGCCCTGATATCGGGGTCGATCTCCTTGAGCTTCTCCAGGGCTTCCTTGCCTCCCATCCCCCCGGGTACGGTCAGGTCGAGCAGAACAGCGTCGAAGGGCTCGCCTTCAAGAGCATCAGAGTAGAGTTTCAGTGCCTCGCTGCCGTCCACGGCCGTTGTAACGCTGTATCCCAGGTGCTCAAGGATACCGGTGGCGATCTCCCTTATGAGCTCCTCGTCGTCCATCACCAGTATTCTGCCTGACCCCTCCCTGGTGGTGACCTCCTGCAGATCGCTGAAGGTGAACTGGCGCTCCGCGTCGGTTGCAGGCAGGTAGATGTGAAATGTGCTCCCCTCTCCCACTGTCGAATTCACAGCAATATGACCGGAGTGGTTCATGACAATTGAATAGGCAGATGCGAGTCCCAGTCCTATGCCGTCTTCTTTGGTTGAGAAGTAAGGGTCAAATATGTGATCGAGGTTTTCCGGGGGTATGCCGGTTCCGGAGTCCGTTATCGACAGCTTAACGTAAGGTCCCGCATCCAGGGGCAGATGTGATTGCTTGTTCAGGGTGAAGTTTGCAGCGGAGATAATCACTGTTCCGCCGTCCTTCATCGCGTGGGCAGCGTTGATAATAACGTTCTGTATGACCTGGTTGATCTGCCCCAGGTCGACCTTGACGTGCCAGAGTCCCTTTTCCAGTTCAACCTCGGGCTTGACGTTAGAGCCCCGGAGCACGAACTCCACCGATTCGGTCAATATCGCCTCCAGTGATTCAGTCTTGATGAGGGGAGTGCCTCCCTTGGCGAAGGTCAGGAGTTGCTGTGTCAGGTCCCTTGCCCTCATGCAGGCCTTCTCGGCCTCGATGAGCTTTCCTTCCACCCTGGGGTTGTCACCGGCAAGGACCTTTGCAAGAGAAACATTCCCAAGTATCCCTGTCAGCAGGTTGTTGAAGTCGTGTGCTATCCCCCCGGCCAGGATTCCTGTGGACTCAAGCTTCTGGGCCTTGATGAGCTCCTGTTCCAGCCTCTTGTGCTCGGTAATGTCCCTGAGGACGGCAAGTAATGCGGGTTCTGTTTCCCAGGTTGTCAGAGCCGCAGTCATAAACACCCACCTTACATCTCCAACAGTGTCAATAATTCGGAATGAATAGGGCTCGAATTCCTCACCCTCAAGCCTCCTTTTGTACCTCTCGCTGACCATTTCACGGTCGTCCGGATGGATGAGATCGAATACGCTGCCCTTGACCAGGTCCTCATAGGTGTAACCCAGGACCATCTCGGTCCTGAGGCTTGCGTACTTAACCTTCCCATCCTGTAATATAATAATGGAGACATCAGCGTTCTCAACGATCATCCTGTATTTGGTCTCGCTCTCGATGAGGCTCTCCCTGGTCCTTATCTCCTCGGTGACGTCAATGCAGATTGCGAGGCGGGCCTCCCTCCCCTCGAACTCGGTCAGGATAGTCGTGACAT
>CAYVSA010000015.1:26780-35058 GCA_964454175.1 uncultured Pseudomonadota bacterium | reverse complement strand
GAAAAGTGTCATTTTCACTTAATGCTCTACTTCGAAAGATCTCCCCCCAGGACCTCAAGGGTGTAGAGAAGAACGAACAGTACGATAAAACCCATCAGCAGCATGGGGGTCCACTTCCCTTCTATTATCCACCAGTCCTCCAGGTAGGGATACGCGTCCCAGAATGAATCGGGAAGCCGCGGGGCCAGGTGGTTCAGGAGGCCGAGGAGAAAGAAAGGCATTGAGACTGTGATCAGCACGGCGATCTTTATCGCCCTGTTAACGGGGGGGACCCTCAGGATGTCCTTCTCAACAGCAACTCCGACAGCCACGAAGGGGATGCAGAAAATAACCACCTTGAGGGCGAATATCAGTATATCCTTCCAGTTAGCCGGATCTATCCCTGTAATACTGCCCAGAACGGGTATAAGAAAATCCAAGTGCCCACCTCCGGGGTGAATAATATGTCAGGGCGTTTTGAGTGTCAATTAAGGATTCAAAGGACTGTTGTCTCACGCAAAGTTCGCAAAGGGTAATTACCTCGACACCCATACCCCCTTACTCACAAACACACCCCTGCCTCCTAAAACAATTGGATTCTCCCATCCTCTCCTGTATTATCTTGCGGAAAAAGGAGGACAGCGATGAAAAAAATACAGATGAAGGCAGGCACCTACCTGTGCCCCGCCCCGGCGGCGCTTGTGAGCTGTGTGGATCCGGGTGGGAGGCCCAACATAATCACCATAGCCTGGACTGGGATCGTCTGCTCGGATCCGCCCATGCTCAGTATCAGCGTAAGGCCCAGCAGGTACTCCCACACGGTTCTTAAGGACACCGGTGAATTCGTTGTAAACGTCCCTTCGGCTGACCTTGTAAAAAAAGTCGACCTTTGCGGGATCATCTCGGGAAGGGACAACGACAAATTCGAGGTGACAGGCTTTACAGCCTCACCGTCGCTGCACGTCTCCCCTCCCCTCATCGAGGAGTGCCCCATCAACCTGGAGTGCAGGACAACCGAAGTCGTCCCACTGGGAGTCCACGACATGTTCCTCGCCGAGATACTTGCCGTCCACGTCAGTGATGACTGCGTGGATGAGAAGGGAAATATAGACGGCGGGAAGGTCAATGCCCTGTCCTACATCGCCGCGGACAGAACTTACAGGTCCATGGGGGACGCGCTGGGATCATACGGGTATTCGCGTAAAGCGTAGTTCCAAATTCCAGGTTCCAGGTTATTTGCGAATTACTTTATGGCATTAACTACATTAAAGTACTGCTTTAAATATTAGATATAAGTGGTTGTTTTATTTGATTGTTATGCAATGGTCTTGCTGTTGGTCTATTTAAGTATAAACGCCAGCCAACTTCTTATTCCCGACCTCCACTGACATATACCTGAAACCAGAAACTAGCAACTCGCACTCATCACCTGGAACCTGGGACATGGGGCCTGGGACTGGAGCAAAGCGAAACTAGAAACTTACCTCTCAACAAACAGTGTCTGAGTAGGATACGCGAACTCGATACCAGCCTCTTCAAACTGCTTAAGGATCTCGAGGTTTATCTTCTGCTGAATGTCCATGTAGAGGGCGTAGTCCCGGTCCAGGACATAATATACGACCTCGAAATCCAGGGATGAGGCCCCGAAGCTCTTGAAATGGGCCCTGTCGAAACGCACTCTGTCCTGACCTTCAATGATCTCCCTTATCATCCCGGGAACGGACTCGATCTGTTCGGAGGTAGTCTGATAGGTCACACCGAGGCCGAAGATCACTCTCCTTTCCTGCATCCTCCTGTAGTTTCGTATCCTGCTTCCAAGCAGATCGGTGTTGGAAAAGACTATCTGCTCCCCTGAGATACTTTTCAACCTGGTGGTTTTGATACCTACGTGCTGAACCACCCCCATGAGGTCGCCAACGATCACGAAGTCGCCGACCACAAACGGCTTGTCAAGAACTATGGAAAGAGACGCAAAAAGATCACCGAGGATATTCTGGACTGCCAGCGCAACGGCAATACCGCTTATCCCCAGACCGGCTACCAGAGCCGTTACCTCTATCCCGAGGTTATTGAGGGCAAGGAGGGCGACAAAAGCCCAGAGAACCGCTCTGGCGATCCAGGAGATCGCCGAATAGGCCGACATGCTGATGCCTTCGTCCTTATCAGCAGCGGCTCCCTTGCGGTTGATTATGTAGGCTATGACCCCGTTGCCCCACAGGCCAAGCTGAGTGAACAGGGCTACCGATGCCAGGCCGCCCAGTAGAAATTCAACCTTGCCGGGGAGGGACAAAAACAGCGACCCCGCCATGAGTGCAATGGCGAACATATTGAGCTTCCAGGTCCTGCCTACCAGCTCGGCAGCAAGGTCGTCCAGGTCAGTCTCTGTTTTCTGGGAAGCTAGCTTAAGGTATTTGGCAAGCAATCTCTTTACCGATAAAAGAAGAAAATAGACGGCCAGGGTCACGATCACTCCGGCAGCCAGGTTCAACAGCGTGTTTCCCAGGATTTTGAACTCCAAAAGCTCCCTGTAATCCACAATTTACCTCCGTACAGTGTGAGGATCCCTCGGACAAAGGACCTGATCCCGTTGCAATAAGCTTAGCATCTGCGAAACATATACTTCAAATCAGAACTGCAGTTCATAATAGCATGAATAACAGTAGAGTTTGACATGTGTACTCATTCGTCACGCTGGTCTTACGATTTATTTTGTAATACAATGTTGTAACTATTGTCAGATAAGACAACTTTTTGTCTGGGGGGATCAAACAGCCGGAGAAGTATTTGAAAACAGATACCGTAAATAGACGCCCGATCCACTTTGCCCTCAAGGGTGCTCTGCTTGGCTTCTGTGCACCTCTTGGATGGATAATCCTGGAAAATCTTTTTTTCGCCAGTTCCGGGGCTTCCTTCCTTTCTACATTAACTGGCTTCATCCATTCGCCCGCGCGGGAAAAAGCTCTTTTCCTCTACATGTTATTCGGAACAGCCATTGCCATGGGCACCTTCGGCTTCGTTATCGGCAAACGGGATGAAAAGATCCTTGATGAAGAGAGGCGGATAACCGGTATAAACAAGGCTATGATCCTGAAAGATGAGCAGTCCGAAAAAAAACACTTGGCTCTGGCTGAAAGGATGAGAGGAATAACTGCGGTCAGCGCTGCAATTCAACGCTGTCAGAACCTTCAGGAAGTCTTCGTTATCTGCGCCGACGGAATACATTCCATACTAAACTTCGACAGGGTCAACATCTTTTTGAGGAACGACGATACGAAAATGCTTCAATGTTGTGAGAGCCGCGGCAACCTCGACGAACCCGTCGAAAAAATCGCAGTACCCCTCAGCGCCAAGGGAGGTATTTTATTCCTGACCATCGAAAATGATCGAGCCTATCTCGTCTCATCTCCCGTGGATATGAGACCTGAGTACCGGGTTGCCTCGCCATACGACGAGATCCGGGCGATAAGGTCCAATTCCTTTCTCACCGTTCCCTTTCACGATGGGCCCAAACCTATCGGGTTGTTCGCAATAGACAACAAGTTCAAAAAGACTGTTATTAACGAAGAAGAGACGGACATAATTAAAATAATCGCCGACCAGGTTTCAGTAGCCGTCTCGAATATAAAGCTCATGGATGGATTGGATCAGCTCGACAAAATGATGGAGCATACCTATTCCGACATTAAAAGGAGGAGGGAGATGTCCGCAGAGGAGATCAAGAAACTCTCCGATGCAGCCTCCAGGCTGAATGTTTCTGCCGCAACTCTCGCCTCTGATGCAGATGAGATATTCAGAACCTCGGATGCAGGCTCACAGGTGGCTGTTGAACTTGACAGATCGGGGGTTGTGGTAAGGGAAAAAATGGACGATCTGGCCGAATCCATGCGTGAGACCTCGGGAGCCATTGAAAAACTGGTGGATTCCATCGGCCAGATAAAGAAGTCTACGGAGATATCCATCAAAGCTGACCATACGCTTAAAGATGACGTTGAAGCAGGCTCAGAGATTTTCAGAAGAGCCGGCCAGCAAATACAGGAACTGGAGACTTCGACTCAGGATTTCGCATCGCGGATCGAAGCTCTTTCAGAAAAGTCCTCCAACGTCAAGAAGATCGTCAAGGTGATAGATGAGATAATGGACCAGACCAGGCTTCTCGCCCTCAATGCCTCGATTATCGCGGCTCAAGCGGGGGAACACGGCAAGGGCTTTGCTGTGGTTGCAGATGAGATCGGCAAGTTGTCCCTCGACGTTGAGGAAGGCACCCGTGAAATAAAGTCAACAATGGACCAGTTCGAAGGCGAAATAGACGGCGCCGTCCAGGGAAGCGGACAGATCATTTATCAAATCAAACAGACACTGGATAACGCAACAGACACTCGGGATGTTTTCAGCAGGATCCAGAACAGCCTGAAGCATTCCCAGGAAATAAGGGCCCGGATCCGGGACGTAACGCAGACCCAGGCAGCTATCGCCGATCTCGTCGCCGAAACTACCGAGAAGGTAAATGCTCTGACTGCTCAGGTCAGGGAGGCCACTGACCTACAGGGCGGGAAAGTTACGGTCATCGCTGAGTCGGCCGCCAGCCTCAGAAAACTTTCCAGCAGTCTCACAGAAACGGCACAGTCCAATGAGGATGGGAGCAGGACCCTTATCGATTCGGTCAGCGGCACAGAACAGATGTTTGAGACCCTTTACAAGAGTGTCCAGAAGTCCAAGGAGATCAGCGATGAGCTGATCAGGGAGATGGAAACCTTCGGCGCAGAGCATAGTGACAGACCTGTTTAAAACTCAGACGGAACCCGTCCCATCCTGAAGGCTCTGAAAATTAACGTCGATTACCTCCCACTTATTCCCGCACAGCTGGTCTCGATACCCAGGTACGCCCTCAGGGACTTTTCAGCCTTCATGAGTACGGTTGACCACCACCTGCGCCAGAAACTCGGCTCCCAGCAGAAGGAGCACGGCTGAGAAGTACACGAACACGATGAAGGCGATGACGGATGCCAGCGGACCGTAAACAACGCTCAATGGAACTGCCTTGGATGTGTACCAGGTGAAAGCGGCCCTGACGAGCTCCCAGGAAACGGTAAGCAGGACGGATATTAGGATCGACGGCCCCTTGGGCGGCCTGATACGGGGAGCGAGGTACAAGATAGCCAGGAACATCATGAACACGAAGACCGAAGGTCCCCACCTCAGGTAGAGCTTTTCTCCGATCCTGCTCAGAGGGACCGTTGCGAAAACGATGTCTTTCCCAGCCATCCAGGAGAGTGCGGCAGAGGCAAAATGGGTACTTACAATTGCTATTCCAAGGCCCAGTACCATAAGCTGCCCCCAGAACAAACCCCGAAAAACAGACCTGCCGGACTTGGCGAAACCGTAAATATGGGCAATCGTGTATTCGATTGTCCTGAACACCATACCCGCACCCAGAAACAGGCAGACCAGCGCAAGGCTGTTCATTATCCCGCTGCCTCCCACCAGGGCGTGTATCTGGGTGGTCAGTCCCGGCACCGGCCCGGGGAATATTCTTCCGAAAAGCCCCAGAACCTCCGTCGTGGCGCTCTCTGATGACCCGATCAGGGTCCCTGCGATCAATACCGAGAAATACAGCAGTGGAAGGAGGGACAAAAGCGCATAGTAGGATATTGCTGCTGCCAGTTGATGGCACCTGTGCTCAAAAAAACCCTTGACAGCTCTGATGGTGATCTCTGCCAGATTCATACTTTTCCCTGGGCTTGTTTCCGCCGCTCTCGACCCCGTCTGAACTTCAACCTTATGGGCGTTCCATCGAACCCGAACTCGGCGCGGATCCGATTCTCCAGGTATTTTACGTAGTTTTCCCGAATCTCACCAGGCCGGTTCGTGAATATCAGGAAAGTCGGTGGATGTGTGCCAACCTGGGTACCGTAGTATAAACGTATTCTCCTGCCGCGAACCAGGTGAGGCTCGTGCCTCCTGACTGCCTCCTCAATGGCCGAATTGATCCTGCTGGTGGTAATTTTCCTGCCACCCTCTGCATAAACGGCCTCCACGGGCTCAAAAATTCGTTCCACCCTCTGTCCAGTCAGTGCGGAAAGGGACACCACAGGAGCATGAGGGAAAAAGAACAGCTTCTCCTTCATTCCCTTAACTTTCCGGTCGAAGGTCTTCGTGTCCTTTTCCACAAGATCCCACTTATTGAACACCAGGACCATACCCTTACCCCTGTCGTGGGCCAGACCGGCGATCTTGATATCCTGGTCAACTACACCCTCCACCGTATCAAGCATCAGCAGACAGACATCGCAGCGCTCCAGAGCAGAGATCGACCGCATAACCGTGAGGCGCTCAAGGTCCCTTTTAATTCTACTTTTTCGGCGAAGCCCAGCTGTATCCACAAAAAGGTATTTTCGGTCGTCTCGTTCTATCAGAGTGTCGACGCTGTCAGCAGTCGTACCCGGTATATCGGACACCAGGAGCCTGTCCTCCCCCAGTATTTTGTTAATGAGCGTAGATTTTCCCGTGTTTGGCCGCCCGAGGACGGCGATCCTGATGTCGAAGCTTCCGGCAGGTATTACTTCACTATCCGGCATACTCTCTACAAGACCATCCAATAGCTCAGCCACACCAGTCCCGTGCAGAGCTGAAACCGGGAAGACAGGCTCCATCCCGAGTCTGTAGAACTCCCCTGCCTCGTCCACCCTTGATTTCCCCTCGGTCTTGTTGACGGCGAGCACTACAGGCTTCTGTGTCACCCTGAGTACCTGCGCCACCTCGAGGTCTACGGGAGTCAGCCCGGACCTGACGTCCAGGACAAAAAGGATGACATCCGCTTCCTCGATAGCAAGCATCGCCTGGCGCTTTATAAGTGAGAAAATACCTGTCTCGGCAACGGGATCGAACCCCCCGGTGTCCACCAGGACGAACTCCCGTTCGCCCCAGTGCCCTACGCCGTAGTTCCTGTCCCTCGTCACACCAGAGACATCCTCGACGATAGCCTTCCTCTTGCCCAGGATCCTGTTAAAGAGGGTCGATTTGCCTACATTGGGCCTTCCAACGATAGCTACAACAGACACTTTCCTGTCACTTCCTTTTAGTAGGTCTCAAAAAAGTCCTTCTGCAGTTCAACAAGGCGTTCTCCCGTTGCAAGGTACATTGCCGAAGAAAATGCCTGCCCGTTCTGCAGCTCGGCCAGAACAACGGGCACAAAGGTATCTCCAAACCTGCCAAAGAGGTAATCGATGAAAACGAGGCTGACCGAATAAGCGTTCAGCCTGTCCCCGGGCGCCATATTTATGAAAGTACCATCAAGGTCCCCCAGAGATACCAGCCAGCCGTCTCTTACCAGGCTCCCGACATAATCCCGGACTTTTACCAACTGATCGGCGGAATAATCCTCACCGATCCTCTGGGCTATCCCCTCGTGGAACCACCCCGGGATCTTGCCTCCGGCCCTGTGCAGCAGAGCATGGATCATCTCATGTCTGACAGTGTTTACCAGGAGCTTTGTGTCGTGGATGTCCTCTCCCAGATATAGCCGTATCCTGCCGTCATAGATGCCGGAGAGCATCGGGTCAGGTGAGTTCCCCCTGTCACCAAGCTCCTTGGTCATCACCAGCACCTCGATCGTATCATTTGGAAAAACACCCAGAAGAGAGGTCAGCCTGTCCATCTGGTCCTGCAGGATAGAAAGGAGCTCGCCCTCGAATTCCAGTTTCCGTTCACCGCTGTATCGAAGTCGAAAGTTCCGCCCCTGCTCTGAAACCATGTCCTCGACGTCGGCATCGAGCTTGCCCAGCCTCGTAAGCAGAATATCAAGGTCTGACCGATCTGGCTGAAGGGCCTTCAATTTTTCCACATAACTGCTGGCGCTGCCATAGCTTCCAGAGCGGTAGCTTGCAATGGCCATCCTCTCGAGAGCCTCGGGGTTATCGGGCCACACGGCCAAAGCCTCGGCCTGATACCCTGTGGAAATGTCGGAGTTGCCGCTTTCGTACAGACGCTGGCCTTCTCTTGAAAGTGCCAGGGACAGGTTTCTGAGAATAACAGGGTTGTCGGGATCTTTCTCCTTCGCCTTCCTGAACTCCACCAGGGCACCAGCCGTGTCTCCGGACTCAAGAAGCCTTTTACCCTCGGTGTTATGTCTGGAACTGTTGGATCTCCTGACGACAGAGACCTCTCCAGAGCGGAACTGTTCAATGACACCGGAATCATATATGCCGTAAGCCAATACCGCGGCTATCATGATAACAGTTATATTGAGCAGCTTTCTCATAGCGGGTTGTATTGTATGTTTTTTGAGTACAACGTTCAACGT
>CAYVSA010000015.1:17973-26680 GCA_964454175.1 uncultured Pseudomonadota bacterium | reverse complement strand
CAACAAAGTGCTCTGACCCCAACCATCTACGCAGGCGATAAAGCCAACATCGAGACGTCGATTCCATATGGCCTGGCAGGGATGAAGGGGATTAAGGGGGTGGGTGAAAACCCGAAATACAGATCCTCCTGTGGTTGATCTATCCCTTTTAGCCCCTTTATCCCTGTTAACCAAACGTCTGCCTGGGTTCAGTTTCTTGTTTCCAGTTACCTGAACAATTCGATATCTTAAATAATCAGCCTTGATACGAAACTGCAGGATTACTCGTCTCGGGCAGGGATCCTGGGCGATCACGAAGCGAAGCTCAAAGGCTCTTGCGAAGGCGAGAGATCGGACCAGGATCCCAGCGTTCCTTTTATCTATTATCTGAAAACCACCAGCTAATCGAGAGATGAACCCTAGTTTCTTGTTTCTTGTAATATCTTACTTTGACACTTCGATACTTCAACACCCTCTTAGCCCGGCACAGGTCGATCTTTGACAAGAATGGTCAGTACCTGGGTAACCTTCAGGAAGTGATTGTCTGCTGTAAGCACCTTCAGGCCGTACTGCATGGCAGAGGCAGCGATCCACAAGTCATTGGTTGGTATGGGTGTTCCCTGTGTTCTGAGATGGGAAACGATTGTGGAGTAACGTTCTGATGTCTCCCCATCAACGGGTAAAACAGACACTCGCGGAGTATCAAGAAAATCATCCAAAAGAGCCCGGTTCCTGTCTTCTCTGTTGCCCATGGCAAAACCAGCCAGCAGTTCTCCAAGTACAATGGGAGTAAAAAGGACTTCTTCTGCTGACTGGAGCAGCCCGCTAACATCCCGGTTGCCCATCATAAACAATGAATACGCGGATGTATCAAGTATCAGCCTGTTCGCTTCCATACATCCTCATCGATTCCTCTCAGGGATTTCAGGCCTGCGTTGAATTCATCTCCTTCGTCTTTGCCCCAGGCTCCACACAGGTGGTCAAGATCTTTATAGATGTGTTTGCCCCCTCCCCTCTCCTTCTTTCCGACTGCTCTATCAAGAAGGTTCAGAATTGCCCGGTTGAGACTTGACTTCTTTTCCCTGGCCTCCCTGCGGATTGCTTTTTCGACTTCGCGGGAGATACCCCTGATGGTGATCTGCTTCATAAAACAGCCTCCATGACGATTCTTTTATGCCTCTTTATGACTCACAATAAGACTCATTGAGGGAATAGTCAAGGGTTACCTATATCCTGACTACACCACCATAGCGATCCACCTGGGACTTGGGACCTGGATCTAGGGACTGGAGCATAGCGACCCACCTGGGCCTTGGGACTTGTGCACAGAACTTCAGGGCAGCGGCAATATCTGCTCCGGCCAGTTAACTATTATCTCGGGGCCGTTATACTTCTTGATTTTGCCGAGTACGTATACCCACCTGCCCTCATAAGCCGCCGGATCCAGGCCAAGTGCTTCATACCTGGCCAGGCCGCTGTTGAAGATGACTACGGAAAAATCAGTCTTCCAGTCCTCTCCGAAATTCAGATGAAGTGCTTTTTTCGACCGGAAAACACTCCTAATTCTGCCGTACACTACGGCTTTTTTCCCCAGTTGCGATTCTGCTTCGCTGTGTTCAACCGGAGTAAAACTCGGGATGGCGTAAAGGCCTCGCCTTTTCTGAAGGGCGAATGCCGCAGTCTCCAGGACTTTTTGAGCACCCGGTCGGCCGCACGGGGGGATCAGCATTGGCCTTGCCAATCCTAACCGGAGAAGCCGCAGATTGATGTTTAGATCCCCTGAATGGACAACCGCCAGAATACGGCCGTACTTGTCAAGTTCCGTACACTTTTCCAGAGAAAAATCTTCCTGCCTGAGGGTGGCAGACAGTTCTGCCGTCGCTTTCCCGGCATAGGGCTCTCCCCTTTCCGGAGCATCCAGACCGAGCAGTCTGACCCTGCTGCCGCCTGCCATGACGAAGGTGTCACCGTCGATCACCCTGTCATAAAGAACTCCGTCGGCGTTACCTTCACTCCCAGAAACCGCCAGAAGTAAGCAAAAAACAGCAAATATGACAATTCCGGCCTTGAAGGCTCTTCCTGCAAAGGTTATTATCATGGTTAGAGAGGTTCTCAGAACAACCGAAACCAGGCAAGGAGAAAATCACGAAAAACCGAAAGGGGTCAAGGTCATGATCAGAAGGCTCTTGGTGATCACCATCGTCGTCATGGTTGTTTCGGCAAGCTTCATAGGGCCTGCATTTTCGCAGGATAAAAAGGAGCAACCCGAAGCTGCCTTGATCGAAGCTCCGTCCTTCAGCCTGAAGGGGCTGGACGGGAAGACTTACAGCCTGAATGATTACAAGGGAAAGTCGGCCCTGGTTCTGAGCTTCTGGTCCATCTACTGTGACTCCTGCGTTGACGAGATGCTCTCTCTTCAGAAACTGGAGGACAAATACAAGGGAAAGGAAGTGGTGATCCTTGCTATCAACGAGGACATCAAGGTCCCGGAAGAGCGGATACGACGGTTCATGAACAGACTGGAAAAATACAGGGGCAGGATCACCTATTCAATACTTTTCGATCATGACTCCACAGTGTTTTCATCCTACAAGGGAACCTACCTGCCTGCCCTGGTGATCATCAACAAAGAAGGTGTTATTACCTCCCACCACAGAGGTTTCATACCCGAGAGTGAACTGGATATTTTCGCCAGCATCGATGACCTTGTCGGCAATCAGAAGCCGATTCCGTCCGCCATCTCACCACGAACGGACACTGCAACAGTAACTGGCAGGGGGTCCATATGCGGTTTCTTCGATGACACCGGATGGAAGAAGAGCTTCACCGGCTACGAGAGCATCGAACAGGAAATTGAGCAGGCGAGAGAAGTAGCGAGGCGAGATGCTGCACGCCTGGCGGTCCTGGAAGCCATCGGAAGACTGGGGGTGAAGCTGTACAGGAACGAACCGCCAAGAAAGTGCGTCGACGAATACGGCATTCACGTAAGCAGAGACCCCTTCGACACGAAAGACCCTGTCTCGAACCTTCTGCGCGTTATCGACTATGCTGAGTTCTTCGAGACGATCAGCGAACAGGAGATGCGAATCGGCAACGACTATTTCGTTTCCCGTAAGGTCCGGATCGCCACAGACGCTCTGTCCCTCGAGCTTTCCTCGCTGGGATATATCATGGAACCGCTGCGGATCGAGTTCACCTACGTGAACATGAGCCCTCTGGACCAGAAGTTCTTCATAACCTCTTTATTGAACCAGAGCAAGTTCACCGGAAAACTTGAAAACCCGGTGTTCACTCCCCACTCCACATCGCAGGTGTTCGATGTCTTTACGTCTTCACAGGGTTTTGCAGACGAAATACTCGTGATGGATTTCGGTCAGCTGAGTGTTTTTGTGGAGGATGTTACTCCGACATCACTGGAACTTGAGGTCTGGAAGGGAGGCAGATGATCCTCAGGGTTTGAAAAGGGACTTCTGTCCGGTCCGATCTTCACCACTCGGCTCCAGACCCAGGTGGTCGTAAGCCGCCTCGGTTGCGACCCTGCCTCTGGGTGTTCTTTTCAGGAACCCCTCCTGGAGCAGGTAAGGCTCGTAAATATCCTCTATTGTCTCGCGCTCTTCGCCCACAGCGGCCGCTATAGTGTCTATTCCAACCGGCCCGCCGGCAAATTTTTTAATCAGGGTCAGAAGGACTTTTCTGTCCATCTCATCAAATCCCCTGTGGTCGATCTCAAGCCGTTCAAGGGTCAGGCGGGCAACTTCCTCGTTAACCATCCCCTCCCCTTCAACCTGGGCAAAATCCCTTGCACGCCTGAGGAGTCTGTTTGCAATACGGGGGGTGCCCCTGGATCTTCGGGCGATCTCAATTGCAGCTTCCGGCATGACGTCGATCCCGAGTATCCCGGCAGCCCGATTAACAATGACAGTGAGATCCTCATCTGAATAGAAATCGAGCCTGGCTACTACACCAAAACGGTCCCTGAACGGTGAAGAGAGCATTCCCATCCTGGTAGTCGCTCCGACCAGAGTGAATCCCGGCAGATCCAACTTGACTGTCCGGGCACCGGGACCCTTTCCAATAATCAGATCCAGTGCAAAGTCCTCCATAGCCGGGTAGAGGACCTCTTCCACAGTACGATTCATCCTGTGTATCTCGTCGATGAACAGGACACCCCTCTCTTCGAGATTTGTGAGAATAGCTGCCAGGTCTCCAGATCTTTCCATGGCTGGGCCGGAAGTAGCCTTGACCTCCACACCCAGTTCGTTTGCGAGTATATGTGCCAGGGTCGTCTTGCCGAGGCCAGGAGGGCCGTACAACAGTACGTGGTCCAGGGGGTCTTTGCGCTCCCTGGCAGCTTCAATGAATACGGACAGGTTCTTCTTGACTTTAGTCTGACCAATATATTCGTCCAGTGTCCTGGGTCTGATGTCGGCCTCGAATGCTGCGTCGTCGGGCACTCTCGCCGGAGTTATTACCCTGTCCTCATCCATTAGTCTTCCTTCCTGACAGGGATTTCAGGCATTCCCTGATGAGCACATCCAGAGAGGGCTTGTGATCCATATCCTCCATGATCCTGCGCACTGCGTCTCTTCCCTCCGGCACACGATACCCCAGGTTAGACAGTGCCGAGACTGCATCCGACACAAGCTGCTGGTCCTCAGCCGCCGGAGCCGAAGATGCACCACCTGGTTCAGCCTCCACCTTGTCTTTCAATTCCAGGATGATCCTCTCGGCTGTCTTTTTACCTACACCCGGAACCGTACTGATCCAGCCGGCATCCTCTCTGGAAATCGCCGAGCAAAGGTCCTTTACCTTCAGTCCCCCAAGGATCGCAAGTGCCATCCTGGGACCTACACCCTTTACCTGGAGAAGCAGATTAAACAGCACCATCTCCTGAAGTTCGGAAAAACCATACAGGTGAATGGCATCGTCCCTGACGACAGTTATGGTGTTAATTTGAACCTCGCTGCCGATTTCAGGCATGGAAAGCAGCGTATTAAGAGAAACGAAGACCCTGTATCCAACTGCTCCTGAATCAATGACTATGGTGCCGGCGGCATCTTTTCTTGCCAGGCTGCCTTTTAGCATCGCTATCATTATTTAGTCCCCGGGATATCAGACCAGAAAAAGTGAGTCAGTGCAGCTGCAATGGCATCTGAAGCATCCATGGGGGGTTTTTCAACGAGATCCAGAGTTCTCATGACCATTCTTTGCACCTGTATCTTCTCGGCACGGCCGTACCCCGCCACCGTCTCCTTGATCCGGGTTGCCGAATACTGGCTCACCGAGACGCCCAGCCGAGTGCAGGTATGTATGGCGACACCCCTGACGTGGCCAAGGTTGAGGGCCACCTTGCTGTTTTTTGCTGTGAAGATATCTTCGATAGCCATTGAATCCGGCCCGTGTTTATTTATGATCTTCTCCAGGGATTCGGCAATACAGGAAAGGGACCTGTCGATCGGCTCCTTTGAGGGAGTCTTAATAACCCCGTACTCCACAACTTTCTGGTGATTTCGGTCCCCGACGAGAATGGCATATCCCGTGGACCTGAGGCTGGGATCGATCCCCAGGACCTGCATGGCAGCCCTACAGAGCCTCCATTATTTCTTCGGGGATATCGAAGTTGGCATGTACCTTCTGAACATCATCACTGTCTTCGAGTGCTTCTACGAGCTTCAGAGCCCGCTCTGCTTCCCCGCCGCCGAGCACGATAGTATTCTGCGGAACCATTGTTACTTCGGCGTCCACGTATTTAAGCTCGGCTGCATCGAAAGCGTCCTTTATTCCACTGAATGAATCGGGCGGAGCAGTGACAACTATTTCTCCGTCTTCTTCCTTGATATCCTCAGCTCCTGCCTCCAGGGCAACTTCTACCAGGATATCGCCATCGACATCTTCCTTGCTGAATATAAAACTGGAGACCATGCTGAAGATCCAGGCTACACAACCCGTCTCCCCCAGGTTGCCGTTAAATTTGGAAAAGATGTGTCTTACATCTGACACGGTTCTGTTCCGATTATCGGTAAGGGTCTCTACGAGAATGGCAATTCCGGCAGGCCCGTAACCTTCGTAAATAACCTCTTCGTAGTTAACGCCCTCCAGGTCTCCCGTGCCCTTCTTTATCGCCCTCTCAATTGTGTCCATGGGCATGTTTGATGATCTTGCCTTGGAAATGGCAAGCCTCAAACGAGGGTTGGCATCCGGGTCCCCTCCGCCGACTCTGGCGGCCGTGGTGATCTCTCTATTGAGTTTTGTAAATATATTACCACGCTTGGCATCCTGTGCGCCCTTGCGTCTCTTAATATTCGCCCATTTGGAATGGCCTGCCATTACTCCCTCCTGAAATTATCTGAAATCAACCTCATTATTTTACACAGGGTTGGTTAAAAGTAAAGATGGGTTATCCAGTCTAACGTTCAGCGCTTAAATTTCAAGGCTCCGGGTCCAGGTTCAAATATCCAGGATCACGTTGAGCATTTAACGAAGAGTACAAAGCCACTCATGGACTTTTTACGACACTATCAACATTGATGACTTTTTACGACACTATCAATACTGATGACTTTGTAAGAAGTCATCAACGCGTCCTTTAAAGGGCGCCCGAATCAATTACTTGCAGCGCAAGTTATTGATTCGAGAGGAAAGGGAAAATGACACTTTTCACTTTCCGAGGAGTAAAAAGCCACTCATGGACTTTTTACGACACTATCAATGTTGAACGTTAAATACTGTTTCGCATAAAAAAACAGGCTCTGATATTTCGAGCCTGCTTTTGTCAAAAAAAATAAAAAAAAGAAACAGGAGTTAATTATTCACCCTTTCCCGTAATTCCTTACCAGCTTTGAAATAGGGGACCTTCTTCGCGTCAACCCTGACCTTCTCTCCTGTCTTGGGGTTTCTTCCCTCCCTGGATCGTCTCTCTTTCACCTTGAAGCTTCCGAACCCCCTCAACTCCACCTTGTCCCCGGCCGAAAGCGAATCGGAGATGCTCATCAGCACAACATTTACGATCAACTCAGCTTCTCGCTTTGTTAAACGCTCTATCCTTTCAACAAGGGCCTCTACGAGTTCAGCCTTGGTCATGTCTCCTCCTCAAAACCGTTTGACATCTGATAAAAGTATGAAAAGGCTAAACAAAATTACGTGAAAAGTCAAGTAGTTAGAAAATAAATGTTCATCTCGTAAATGTGAGAGCGAGAGGAGCGGAATCGGGTTCCGGCAATAACTCCCTTGCCTGCGCAAGAGCCTTTGAGCTTAGCTTCATGAGTTTTGCCGGAACCCTCCGATCACGATTCACTACAGGATTCGATTTTTTATAATTATACAGAGATGAATGGGGCGAGGGCGGGACTGCGGTCGAGAGGGCGGAATTAATGGGGTCAGAGCACTTTGACGGATATTGGGACCTGGGACTCCCCCTTAGAACGCTCTCCACAGCTGGAGAAATTCACGCTGGGCACCGCTTATTTGCTCGAGACGCATAATAAGTCCCTTAAGGGCCCTGGCACTGCTACTTCCAAAGATATAACCCAGGATACCGCCCTCCTGCCTCTCCGGTTCCAGGATCCTTGGCGGTGAATCTGGAAGGCCGGCAAGTTCGGCTGCCTTGTCGATGGCATCAGGAAGGTTGCCCATTTCGTCAACGAGGTGGAGTTTAAGTGCCTGCCTGCCTGTCATGACCCTGCCATCCATGTAGGGCTCTATCTCTGATTTCATTACCGGCCTGGAGGAAAGTACAGCCTCAACGAACTGTTGGTGTGTATCCATTACCATGTCCTGCAGGAGCCGTTTCTCCTCAGCTGTGAGCTCTCTGAAAGGTGAACCTGTGTCCTTGTGCTTGCCGCTTTTAATTATCCTTGTGCTTATGCCGATTTTATCGAAGAGTTCTTTCATGTTAGTGAATTCCATTATGACACCGATGCTTCCGGTGATAGTACCAGGATTTGCAACTATCCAGTCAGAGGCTGCAGCCAGGTAATATCCTCCCGAAGCAGCAACTGTACCCATGGAAGTCACTATAGGTTTTTTTTCACCAAGCTTCATAAGCTCTGTGTAAAGCTCCTGTGTCGGAGCCACAGCTCCACCAGGCGTATCCAGTCTGAGTACGACGCCCTTGACGCTGTCGTTTTCCTTAAAAGACTGGACCTGATCCATATACCAGTCTACGTTCACTATGACGCCCTCGATCCTCAGAAGCCCGATGGAATCGGGTGTAAACAGTTCTGGGTTGATCCTGTTTACGATCCCGGCCATAAAAGCTGCGAGGATGATCACGCCTGAAACGATAACAAGTACTCTTGTACCCCTACTCATGTTCCTTCTCCTGATGTGCTCTCAATACTTAAAACTCCAGCGGTCAAAACCTGGTGTGAACAAACCGGCCCTGGAAACCGATAACCCTAAAAATAAATCGGCCACGAGTCCCGTCAAAGTGAGGTCCCATGGCCGATGATTCTCAAACGGTGATTCTACTGTTGTCAGCTCTCGTCCTGGGCCTTTTCGTCTTCCTCGGCGTTGTCATCTTCTGGACCTTCTTCTTCAGGCTGCTCGGTCGATCCTTCAGTACCCGGGTCATCGGCAGCCTCTTCTTCTACAGGCTGATCAGGCACTTCTGAAGCATCCGCCGCTTCTTCCTCTGTCGATACCGCCACTTCCTCCACAACGGTCTCGTCAACCGGCTCGGCTTCGACAGGCTCTGCTTCAGCATCTTCGGCTGGCTCGGCTTCGACAG
>CAYVSA010000015.1:15749-17873 GCA_964454175.1 uncultured Pseudomonadota bacterium | reverse complement strand
GGCTCGGCTTCGACAGGCTCTGCTTCAGCATCTTCGGCTGGCTCGGCTTCGACAGACTCTGCTTCAGCATCTTCGGCTGGCTCGGCTTCGACAGCCACTGGAGTAGTATCTTCAGCCGTTTCGGCTGCCACGTCAGAGTCCGATTTGTGGGCCGCCAGCGTCTCTCCCAGGATATCGCCGAGAGTCGAACCACCGCCTGAACTATTTACATAGCTGGAATAGTGGTCGCCCTTGGATCCGTCTTTTGTTGCTGAAATACTGAGGCTGACTTTCCTCTCATCAGGATCAAGATTAAGGATCTTCACGTTCACCTCAGATCCAGCTGGATAAGCTTCCTCAGATTTCTGACCATCGTCAAGATCCATCTCAGAAATATGAACGAGACCTTCTATGCCGTCCATGATCTCAACGAAGGTACCAAAATCAGCATGGTTAACAACCTTCCCTGTCACCATCGAACCGGAGGGGAAGCGTTTTTCGATCTCCTCCCAGGGGTTGGGTGCCAACTGCTTCAGGCCAAGAGAGAGGCGTTCCCTGCCCTTATCTACACTCAGTACAACTGTCTTAACATCTTCACCCTTTTTCAATAGCTCTGATGGGTGGTTTACCTTATGTGTCCAGGACATATCACTCACATGAATGAGACCGTCCACACCTTCTTCCAGACCGACAAAGGCACCGAAATCGGTGAGGGTCCTCACCTTGCCCTCGACAACGCTTCCCATGGGATATTTCTCAGCAACTACATCCCAGGGGTTGGGCTCAGTCTGTTTTATACCCAGGGATATTCTCCTGTTGTCCTTGTCAATATTGAGAACCTTGGCTTCTACGGTCTCACCCACCGATACCAGTTTGCCGGGATCTCTTAACTTCCTGTTCCAGGTCATTTCCGAGATGTGCACCAGGCCCTCGACACCGTCTTCGAGTTTTACGAAAGCCCCGTAGTCGGTGATGCTGACAATTTCGCCATTAACCACGGTCCCGATCGGAAACTTTTCAGGGACAGCCTCCCATGGGTCATCCGAGAGCTGCTTCATACCCAGAGATACTCTCTCCTTTTCCCTGTCGAACTTGAGCACCTTGACGTCGACCTGATCTCCAACTTTCAGGATCTCTGTAGGATGCTGCATACGGCCCCATGATAGATCAGTAATGTGAAGAAGGCCGTCGATGCCCCCGAGATCAATAAAGGCCCCGTAGTCGGTAATGTTCTTAACAATACCTTCCATCACGCTGCCTTCTTCGAGGATCTTAAGGGTATCTTTCTTCTTGGTCTCCCTTTCCTCTTCGAGAAGGACACGGCGTGAGAGAACAACATTTCCTCTGCGGGGATTGAACTTGATGATCTTGAAATAGAAATCCTCACCTACAAGCCTGTCCAGATTCCTGATGGGCCTGACGTCCACCTGTGAACCCGGGAGAAACGCCTTCACACCAATATCAACTGTGAGGCCGCCTTTTATCTTGGAAATGATCCTGCCGAGGACGGGCACGTTGTTCTCGAAGGCCTTGCCGATATCGTTCCACACCTTCATCTTGTCGGCTTTTTCCTTGGACAGATATATCAGTCCTTCGGAGTCTTCCTTCTTTTCCAGGAATACCTCAACGGAGTCGCCAACCTCTACCGTGAGTTCGCCGTTTTCATCCAGAAATTGCTTCCTGGGTATCATTCCCTCGGATTTGTATCCCACATCAACGAGTACACCCTCATCGGTGATGCCGATCACACTGCCCGGGACAACTTCCCTTTCCCGCAGATCCTTAATGCTCTCCTCGTAGAGTCGCTCGAAATCTTCCTCATCGGCATCAGCATCGTCTTCAGCAGACTCAACTGCCTCCTCGAGAAGCTCTTCGGTCAGAGGGATCTCCTCTGCCTTTTCGTCGTTCAGGTCGGTGTTCTTTTCTTCTGTTGTCATGCTTGGTGTTTCCTCCTTGGAAATGATTTTGTTGAATGGGAGCGGATTATCCTACATTTGCCCATGCATGTCAATCAGTTGGGGGTTCGGGGTATTGAGTGACCATTGGAAATTAGAGCATTGGAAATTAAAGCATTATCGATCAACTTTGGACATTGGACGCTGGGCCTTGGACATTGGACGTTGGACCTTGGACATTGGACGTTGG
>CAYVSA010000015.1:0-15649 GCA_964454175.1 uncultured Pseudomonadota bacterium | reverse complement strand
CCTTGGACATTGGACGTTGGACCTTGGACATTGGACGTTGGTTCTTGAGGTCCGATAACGAAGCAGATGACCCCTTATTGAAGCCGCATATCATGGGAGTTTCTCCAGTACCGCTACTACCTCCCCAATAACCCAACCCGGCGTGGAAGCCCCTGCTGTAACCCCGAAGACAGCGCCTTCAGGCAAATCCAGTCCGGCCAGTTCGTCCGCGCTCTCTATGTGGTATGTCCTTGCTCCTTCTTCTCTGGCGGCATCGGCCAGGCGCCTCGTGTTTGCACTGTTTTTACCGCCGACAACCAGCATGATATCGACATCTACAGCCATCCTGCGTGCCTCGTCGCTCCTCGCGTTAGTCGAATGGCAGGTGGTCTGGAAAACCTTGACCTCGCCGCAAAGGCCCACCAGGACAGAGGCCACCGCCTGAAGGTTATTAAGAGACTGTGTGGTCTGGGCCACCAGACCTGCCCGCCCTGTCAGTTCCTTCCTGTCTGGAAGTTCAGAGCAGTTCCTTGCAACTATACACTGGTCTTCTGCAAAGCTTCGTATCGCTTCGACTTCAGGATGATCTGCGTCACCGACGATCACCACCTTGTACCCATCGTCTGCAAGTTCAACCACCCTGTCCCTGAGCCTGTTCACCAGAGGGCATGTCGCGTCGACAACGTTGAGACCTTTTTGTTCCGCCCGGTATATGACCCCTTTCGGAGCTCCGTGAGATCGGATGATCACCGTACCGGCTTCAACCTCCTCCAGCGTTTCCGCCATCAGTAGACCCTTTTCTCGGAGATTTTCAACTACAAGAGGATTGTGAATTATCGGACCCAGTGTATAAACCGGCCCAGGACCATTTTTTATAGCTGTTTCGGCCATCTCAACTGCCCTTTCCACTCCAAAACAGAATCCGGCATAGGGGGCGAGCCTTACCTCAGCCATTCACTTGCTCTCCAGATCTCTCACAAGGCCGGCAACCCGTCCAACTACCTCTTCGACTGTCATGCCGGTCGTGTCGACCCTCACTGCGTCAGGTGCCATTTTGAGAGGAGAATCGTCTCTCTGGGAGTCGTTCCTGTCTCTTTTTTCCATGTCCGCATATACGTTCTCAAGGGTTTCAGCTGAATTTTCAGAAAGAAGTTCCTCATATCTTCTTCGCGCGCGCTCACTGGCGCTGGCATCAAGGTAGAATTTTGCCGGGGTGTCAGGGAAAACAACCGTTCCAACATCCCTGCCCTCGGCAACCACGCCGCCCTGTGCTCCTATCTCCCTCTGGAGCCTTACCATGTGCACCCTTACCGCGCTCACAGCCGAAACATCTGAGGAGGCCTCTGATATTTCCGATGTCCTGATCTTTTCGGTGACGTCTTCTCCGTCAAGGAACACGACCTGTCTGCCGTTTTCTTCCCTGAACTCTATCCGCAGACCCGCGCACAGGGCATCAAGGCCCTTCGCATCGTCGAGAGCCACTGCTTTATTTACAGCAGCCAGGGCTACCGCCCTGTACATCGCTCCAGTGTCGAGGTGGATATAGCCGAGGCGTTTGGCGAGGGCACGGGCAAGTGTACTTTTCCCGGCACCGGAAGGGCCGTCGATTGCGACAATCGGCTTCATCATGCCTCATCGCCAGGCAGTGTTATACTCCCCGGCGCCAGTGAGTTCATCCTCTGGACAAAATCAGGAAAGGAGGTCGCAACGCAATCTGTGTCATCCACTGTACTGGACGAGTCAGCCATCATTGCAAGAACAGCTGATGCCATAGCAATACGATGGTCAGAGTAGCTGGTATAATGAGCGTTTCTTATACCGGTACCGCCTTCAACAACGAATCCATCAGGAGCCTCGGTCACTGCAACTCCAGCCAGTTCAAGCATTTTCACCGTCGTGGCAATACGGTCCGACTCCTTTACCCTGAGTTCCCTCGCTCCCCTGATGACAGTTTTCCCCCTGGCAGCGGCTGCTGTAACAGCCACCAGGGGCAGTTCATCAATAATGCTGGGTATCCACTCTTCCGGAACGTCTATTCCAGTCAGGTCTCCTCCACCCTTCACAGTGATATCAGCCACCGGCTCCGGGCCCTCATCCTGGATATCATCCACAGACACGTCCGCTCCCATGGCCTGCAGCAGAACAAGAAGTCCGGTACGCGTCGGGTTGACCCCAACCCTCTTCAATGTTATCGACGAACCATCCAGAACAGTTGCAGCCACGAGAAAAAAAGCAGCGGAAGATATATCGCCGGGCACGGTCAGGTCCCGCCCACCGAGCGGCTGGCCTCCCGCCAACGCAAGGGTATTGTTTGTCCTCTCAAGTAAAACCCCCATGTACCGCATGAGCCTTTCCGTGTGATCCCTGCTGAGGGCAGGTTCTGTGTACCTGGTTTCCCCCTCACCCGAAAGGGATGCAATGAGGACACATGATTTTACCTGGGCGCTGGCGACCTCTGAGGTGTATTTAATTCCTTTCAGGCTTCCCCCCCTGATACCCAGCGGCAGCAGGCTGCCTTTATTCCTGCCATCGATAACAGCACCCATTTCCCTCAATGGATCAACGACCCTTCCCATGGGCCTGGACCTTAAAGACCGGTCTCCAGTCAAGGTCGTATAAAACGGGCACCCGGCCAGCAGACCTGCCATGAGCCGAACTCCCGTTCCAGCGTTTCCAAGATCGAGGACACTATCCGGCTCTGTAAAACCTCCCTGCCCGCTGCCTCTGAACTCGACATGGTCATCCCTGATATCGACCTCGACCCCCAGGGAGGCAATGGCGTTGAGGGTTGCGTCTGTATCTTGTGCTCTCAAGGGATCCTTTATGACTGTAGTACCGTGTGCAAGGGCACCCAGGATGTAGCCCCGGTGGGTAATTGATTTGTCGCCGGGGACCTCGATAGTCCCCTTCAGTGGTCCGCTGGGAAGGATTTTCCAGCTCATTTCATCCTCCGCCTCACAGACGCTATTTCCGTAAAATGGGCCAGTAGTTCATCCCGGCTGCCCGACCTTATGAGTTCCTCTATCCTCCCAAGACTGATATTTAACTCTTCCATGGCCGCGAGTAGGTACTGTTTGTTAGACACGGCAATGTCCGCCCACATCGAGGGGCTGCTCGCTGCAATACGCGTGTAATCCCTTAACCCGCCGCCTGAAAAATCTATCCACGCTTCGTCTTTTTTCAGAACCGCATCCACGATCGCAAATGCAGCCATGTGAGGGAGGTGGCTGACCCATCCGAAAATGGCATCGTGGCGCTCCGGAGACATTGTCTGGACATCGGACCCGATCTTCGTCCACATTGATGAGATCGTCTCAATGTCATCATCATTGTCGCCTGTCCGGATCAGGATGACCTTTGCACCCTTGAAAAGACCGGGTCTGGCGGCGGCAGGACCCGACTTTTCATCACCGGCTATGGGATGACCGCCAACAAAGCGATACGAACCCCCGGCCTGAATGTGGTCCCTGAACTCTTCAACAAGGGGCTTTTTTACACTGCCCACGTCTGTGACGAGCGTCCCCTCAGGGAACCCGGATCTGATCAATTGTTTTAGCTGCAGGACCGGTACAGCGAGGATCACAAGATCACAGGAAGCGATCCCTTCCGGCGTAAACGGTACGTGATCAGCAATAATTTTCAGTTCGAGGGCCTGCTCGAGTGCTTCCGGATCAGCGTCCGAACCCACAACGGTTCGTGCTGTACCGGTCTCAGCGAGATCAAGGGCCAGCGACCCGCCTATTAACCCGGTACCCAGGAGATAGACCTTATCGAAAAGAGGGCCGACGGGGTCCGAGCACTGATCGGGAACCGGTTTGCTCACAGATCGCGTCCCAGTACATTGGAAATAGCCTTCAGTTTCACCATCAGATCCCTGAACGCGTCAAGATCGAGAGATTGAGGGCCATCGCAAAGTGCCTCTGCCGGATTCTGATGAACTTCTATGAGCAGGCCATCGGCCCCGGCTGCCACAGCTGCCAGGGCCATCGGCGGCACCAGGTCCGCCCTGCCGACAGCGTGGCTTGGATCTACAATTACCGGGAGGTGGCTCATCGACTTGATCAGAGGTATGGCTGAGAGATCCAGGGTATTTCTGGTCTCTGTCTCAAAGGTGCGCACGCCCCGCTCACAGAGGATCACTTCGGAGTTGCCCTCGTCCAGGATGTATTCCGCCGACATGAGGAGTTCTTTGACGGTGGCAGAAAGACCCCTCTTAAGGAGGACAGGTTTGTCAAACTTTCCAACTTCCTTGAGCAAGGAGAAATTGGACATGTTGCGGGCGCCGATCTGAATAACGTCTGCGTATTTGTAAACAAGTTCAGCATCCCTGGGATCCATCAATTCCGTAATTATCAGGAGCCCCGTTTTCTCCTTCGCTTTTCCAAGGAACTTCAGCCCTTCTTCCCCCAGGCCCTGGAACGAATAGGGAGATGATCGCGGTTTGAAGGCCCCTCCTCTGAGGAAAGTGCCTCCCTGCTCCTTGACCATTGCGGCTACAGTAAGAAGACTGTCCAGGTCCTCCACGCTGCAGGGTCCTGCCATCACAATGATCCCCTCGCTCCCGATCTTCACATCTCCAATCTCAATTACAGTGTTCCCGCGCTGGAAATCTCTGCTAGCCAGCTTGAAAGGCTTCAGGATGGGCAGAACCTTTTCCACTGCGGGATAGGCAGCCAGGGATGCCTCCCTCAGAACCCGCTCGTCGCCAATGGCGCCGATGATAGTTCTTTCCTCCCCCCGGGAGAGGTGGATCTTCAGGCCCATCCTGCTTAATTTCTCGCTGATGTAATCGATGTCTTTCTGGCCGGAACCAGGCTTCAGAACAATGATCATCTTCAGTTACCCCGCTTCTCTTTTAGTATCTCACCTAGAGTTTCCAGGAATATATCGTTTTCCTCGGGCAGGCCGACGGTAACCCTGATATAGCCTGGAAGACCGTATCCTGACATGGCTCTCACAATGACACCCCTGTCCATAAGCGACCGAAAAATGCTGTCGCCATCCAGACCGCCCATATCAACCAGTATAAAGTTGGCGGCAGAAGGTACTGGGTGGAGGCCCAGTGATTCGAGAGATCCAGTTAATCTGTTTCTCTCAATGCGGTTCAGGTCCAGAGTCTTTTGCAGGAAATCTCTGTCGTTAAGAGCCGCGGCGGCGGCGGCCTGAGCGATGCTGTTGACATTAAAAGGCTGCCTGACCTTGTTGATCAGGCTGCCGAGTTCTGCCGGTACGACTGCATAACCCACCCTCAGACCTGCCAGACCGAAAGCCTTCGAGAACGTTCGCATCACCACCATGGATCTGCCTTCTCTGATCAAAGCTACTCCGTCTGGATAGTCTGCCTCTTCCCTGGCGTACTCATAGTAGGCTTCATCGAGCACTACCAGGGCAGTGTCCGGCACACGGTCGAGGAAAGCTTCGAGCTCACCTTTCTTAACGTAAGTACCAGTAGGGTTGTTGGGGTTTGAAATAAACACCAGCTTCGTACTTTCTGTAATAGCATCGGCCATTGCCCGGAGATCGTGGGCCATCATGCCGTTCAAGGGAACTTCAGAACCCCTCCCACCGTGGGCAAGCGTTGCCAGCCGGTAAACAATAAATGCCGGCCAGGCGTAGACTGTCTCCATGCCATCGGTCAGCATGAGCTGGGCAAGGAGCTCCAGAACTTCGTTAGAGCCATTCCCCAGGATGATCATTTCCTCAGATACTCCCAGTTCCCCGGACAGGGCATTTTTGAGGTAGAAACCACCCCCATCAGGGTACCTGCTCAAGTCACCCAGTACACCGGCTGCTGCGTCCATGGCCGCGGGGGAAGAGCCCATGGGGTTTTCGTTGGAAGCCAGTTTCACGATCCTGTCAAGGCCCTTCTCCCTTGCCAGCTCATCTATCGGCTTTCCCGTCTGGTAGGGGATCAGCTCCTCCACCGATGCATGGACCGGTTTGAACTGTTTGTGCCGGTTTTTCTCTGTCATTTTTCAGTCCTGTGTGTTCTGATCCAGGGTCCAAGACCCAAAGTCCAAGGTCCAAACTTTAATACCACCAATATCAGATTCACCTCGATACCTCGTCACTTCGACACCTCGATACCCATTAACCCCCCACACCCCCATACTCCCTAACTCCCACACGCCTCAAACATCCCCAACCGGATACGAACCGAGGACCTTGATAAATTGGCACGAATCCGAGAGCTTTGCCAGCGTCCTTTTGACATTTTTGTCATCGCGGTGACCATCAAAGTCAACAAAGAAGAGATAGTCCCAGGCTTTTTTCCTGGATGGACGCGATTCGATCTTTGTCAGGTTAATACCGCCCTCCCTGAAGGGGATCAACATCTCGTAAAGCGCGCCAACCCTGTCTTTAATGGAAAATACAATAGAAGTCTTGTCCTCACCCGTCTGTCCGGCTCTATCTCTTGAAAAAACCAGAAAACGCGTCAGATTCTCCGCCCAGTCACCAATATCTTCGGCTACGATATCAAGGTCATAGATATCTCCTGCCAGTTCGCCTGCCACGGCTGCAGAACCGGTCCTGGTATTGCAAATGGTTGCAGCCTCGGTAGTGCTCCTGGTGTCTACTGACTCGATGCCAGGCAGGTTCTTTCTCAGCCATTTCCGACACTGCCCCAGTGCCTGAGGATGAGAATAGACGGTACTGATAGAGGAAAGATCCTTCTCCTTCGAAAGGAGCATCAGATGGATAGGAAGAATTATTTCGCCGGAGATCAGGAGATCGGTGTCCACCAGAAGATCCATCGTCGAGGAGACGACTCCCTCATTGGAGTTTTCAACTGGAGCCACACCCTTTTGAGCCTTGCCCTCCCTTACAGCCGAAAACACCTCATCAATAGTATCCGCGGGCGAATACTGTGCCTCCTGACCGAAAGCCTTCCACGCCGCCTGATGGGTGAATGTCGCCTCAGGACCGAGGTATGAGATGGTCAGGTCAATGCCCATTATCGCTTAGGCTCTGAGTAGACACCAAGATTTCTGAACCGCACCCACCTGTCTTCCACCAGCTGCTCTGGAGAGAGTTTTTCCAGTTCTGCCAGATGGGTCATAATCGCTTTTCCCATGGCCCGGGCTGTTATCTCGTAGTCTCGGTGGGCTCCTCCGAGGGGCTCCGGAATAATTTCGTCAATAATACTGTTTTCCTGACTGTCTGTTGCTGTCAGCTTCATTGCCTCGGCTGCGTTCTTGGCGAAATCCTGGCTCTTCCAGAGGATCGCAGCACATCCTTCCGGAGAAATGACGCTGTAGATGCTGTTTTCCAGCATCAGAACACGGTTTCCCACAGCAAGGCCAAGAGCGCCACCGCTGCCGCCCTCTCCGGTGACAACAGTGATGAGGGGTACCTTCAGATCCGCCATCTCGATCAAATTCCGTGCTATTGCCTCTGCCTGTCCCCTCTCCTCGGCTTCAATGCCGGGAAAAGCGCCCGGAGTATCCACCAGAGTCAGTATCGGTATATTGAACCTTTCGGCCATCTTCATCAGTCTGAGTGCTTTCCGGTAACCCTCGGGATGGGCCATACCGAAATTCCGGATGACCTTTTCCTTTGTGTTCCTTCCCTTCTGGTGCCCGATGACCATAATAGCCCTGCCGAATAACCTTGCCACACCGCCCACGATGGATTTGTCGTCGGCAAAGTTTCTGTCGCCGTGCAGTTCTATGAAATCAGTGAGGAGCAGCTTGATGTAATCCAGCGTATGGGGTCTCATGGGATGTCTTGCCAGCTGGGTCCTCTGATACCGGTCGAGCTTTGAGTAAACATCCCTGCGCAACTTATCAAGCTTCTTTTCGAGTCTGGCAATGTCATCGGTCAGATCTACGCTCGACTCGCCGGTACTCGTGAGCTTCAGCTCGGCTATCTTGCCCTCAAGCTCCACGACCGGCTTTTCAAAATCCAGATAGAACTCTACCATGGTGACTCCTTAATGGAAGGTAACGACGCCGCTTCCGAACAACTCTTCAAGGTCCTGAACGACCCGTTCAGAGGAAGATATCCTGTATTTTTCCCCAAGCTTGATATGGGCCTCGGCCTTGGTCGGTATGGTCAGTTTAAGTTTAACTCTGCATTTCCCCTCATGCTTTTCCAGAATGCCCTTAAGGGAATCCAGATCATCTACTGAAAGGCCCAGAGTACTTAGATCGATCTGGACCACGTTGGTCACTCTCTTCCGGTAGTCCTCAAGATCGAATATCTTTTGTGCTTTTACCTTCGGTTTTTCGCCGGAAGTATCCAGTGTCCCCTCTACCAGGAGGGGGTCACTGGACATTATAATAGACGAAGATTCCTTGAACACGTCCGAAAAAACGATGACCTCTGTACCGCCGTGGAGGTCCTCGAGACTTATGAATGCCATTCTGTCACCTTTTTTAGTGTTGATCTCCTTGACATTCTGCACGACTCCAGCAACTTTTACGAGGGCGCCGTCAGAAAGCTCTCCAAGGTGTGAGAGATCGGTAGTGACATACTTTTCCATCTCACCCCGGTATTTTTCCAACGGATGACCCGTTATATAAAAACCGAGGCTCTCTTTTTCAAAGCTCAGCCTCTGCTGCTCGGTCCAGGGCTCCATATCAAGAAGGTCCTGCGGTGAGGAAGTTTCTTCGTGCACGTTAAACATTGTGATCTGCCCGTTCTCCCTGTCTCTGGCTGCTTTCTGGCCCATCTCAATAGCTCTGTCAAGACCCGACAGGTATCTTGCCCTGTGGCCGGGAAAACTGTCGAAGGCCCCCGCTTTTACAAGGCTCTCGGCCACCCTTCTGTTGACCTTCCGAAGGTCGCACCGGCTGCAGAAATCCTCAAGGGATCTGAAGGGGCCGTCATTTGTCCTCACCCTCAAGATCTCCTCCAGAGCCGACATGCCAACATTTTTAACGGCGCCCAGACCGAATCTGATCTCCTCAACGCTGACGGTAAAGCGTATTCCCGATTCGTTTATATCCGGAGGAAGAACTTTTATCCCCATCTCCCTGCAGACCCCGAAATGTGCGGTTACTTTATCCGAGTTATCCATTTCACTGGTCAGCAGTGCCGCCATGAACTCTGACGGGTAATGAGATCTCAGATAGGCCGTTCTGAATGAGATGAGCGCATAGGCAGCGCTGTGAGATTTATTAAAGCCATACTCGGCAAAGTCCTCGAGCTTTTCGAACATATTGGCGGCTTTCCGGTCCGATATGCCGTTTTGCAGGCAGCCGCTCATGAACCGCTCCCTTTGTTTCTGCATCTCCTCTGGCTTCTTCTTTCCCATCGCCCGCCGAAGCAGGTCCGCTTCACCAAGACTGAAATTGGCAAGCCTCTGTGCGATCTGCATGACCTGTTCCTGATAAACGGCCACACCGTAAGTCTCGCCGAGTATTTCCTGAAGCTCGGGAAAGTCGTAGACGACCGCCTTCCGGCCATGCTTTCTCTCGATAAAATCCGTCACCATTCCGCTTCCGAGGGGCCCAGGCCTGTAAAGTGCTACCAGCGCGATGAGGTCCTCAAAGGTTGCAGGTTTTATCTTGACTAGCAGGTCGCGCATCCCGGATGACTCCAGCTGAAAAACACCTGTTGTCTGGCCTGCGGACAGGAGTTCATAAGTAACGGGATCATCAAGGTCCAGATCATCAACGACAAGGTCTTTTTCCCCCTCGAGCTGGCGACGCCTGTTTACCAGAGACAGAGCGTAATCGATCATCGTAAGCGTTCTCAGACCGAGAAAATCGAATTTGACCAGACCTATCCGCTCGATGATATTCATATCGAACTGGGTCATGACCTCGTCACCCTTGGTCCCCTTGTAGAGGGGCACTTTATCACTGAGGGGGTCAGCGCTGATGACTACACCGGCTGCGTGGGTCGAAGCGTGGCGATGCAGGCCTTCGATCTTCTGGGCCAGATCAAGAAGGTCTCCGACCCTCTTGTCCTTGTCTGCAAGGTCTTTCAGGCGTGGTTCCTGAACAAGTGCCCTTGCCAGTTTGATATTGAGAACGTCCGGGATCAGTTTAGCGATCTTGTCCACCTCGGCATAACTCATATCAAGTACGCGGCCCACGTCCCTGATTGCTCCCCTGGCCGCCATGGTCCCGAAGGTAATGATCTGGGCTACCTTGTCCTCACCATACTTGTTGTATACGTACTTGAGGACCTCATCCCTGCGGTCCATACAGAAATCTACATCTATATCCGGCAGGCTTATCCTCTCGGGGTTCAGGAACCGTTCAAACAAGAGCCCGTACTTTATGGGATCCACATCCGTGATGGAAAGGGAAAATGCGACGAGAGAACCCGCCGCCGACCCCCTGCCGGGCCCCACAGGGATCCTGTTTTCCCTGGCATACCTGATGAAGTCCCAGACGATGAGGAAGTAGCTGGCAAATCCCATTTCCGTTATGGTCTCCAGCTCACTGCCGAGCCTCTTCTGATAGTGTTCCAGAGTCTCCTCCCACTGGCCCTCTGGAACGCTCTTTCGCAGGATCTCCATCTTTGATTCAAAGCCTTTTCTCACCTCACGGGCGAGGTAGGCCTCCGCCGACATATCCTCCGGTACCTGGAACTGGGGCATCTGGGTTTTACCGATGGGGATCTCCAGATTACACTCCTCGGCTATCTTGAGCGTATTTTCAAGCGCTTCGGGATATCGGGAGAACTGGGCCGCCATTTCCTCTGCAGACTTTAAATAAAGCTCATGGGATTCCATCCGCATCCTGTTTTCGTCGTTTATCGTTTTACCGGTCTGTATGCAAAGGAGAACGTCGTGCATACGGTAGTCGTCGCGCTTCAGATAGTGAATATCGTTGGTGGCCACCAGCGGGGCTCCAATCTCCCCGGCTACTTCTATCAGCCGCTCATTGACCGCTTCCTGTTCCTTCAGGCCGTTGTGCTGAATTTCGATGTAGTAGGAGTCACCAAAAGTTTCCATATACCAACTGGCTGCCTCGCAAGCCTCCTTTTCGGCGCCCACCATAAGTCTTCTTGCAACCTCCCCCTTCAGACAGGCAGAAAGCGCAATGACTCCCTCCCTGTGTTCGGCAAGAAGCACCCTGTCAACACGGGGTTTATAGTAAAATCCCTCGATGTATGCCTTGGATGAGAGCTTCAGGAGATTCCTGTACCCGATGAGGTTCCTGGCCAGTAACAGTACGTGGTAAGCGGTCTCGCCGCTGCTGTCAGCCCGCTTTTCGAACCGGCTTCCAGGAGCAACGTAAAATTCACTGCCGATTATGGGTTTAACACCAGCGGCCAGAGCTTTTTCGTAAAAATCCACCACCCCGAACATCCCGCCGTGGTCGGTGATGGCAAGAGCAGGAAATCGCATGTCTGCCGCCAGTTTCGTGAGATCATCGATCCTGCACGCACCGTCCAGTAAACTATATGATGTGTGGACGTGAAGGTGAACAAAATCAGCGTGTTTCATCCTGCCGGCTTACTCCCATTCAATTGTGGCAGGCGGCTTGGAGCTCACATCGTAAACGACCCTGTTGACACCGCGAACCTCGTTTATGATCCTGTTTGATATACGCCCCAGCAGATCGTAGGGAAGTTTCACCCAATCAGCAGTCATCCCGTCCAGGCTGTGAACAGCCCTGATAGCTACAACATTCTCATAGGTGCGTTCATCGCCCATAACCCCTACCGTCCTGGTCGGCAGGAGGACTGCCAGGGTCTGCCAGATCGAATCATGCAGACCCGAATCCAGTATCTCTTCACGCATAATGGCGTCGGCTTCCCTGAGCACATCCAGTCTGTCTTCAGTTACCTCTCCCAGGATCCGTATCCCAAGACCGGGGCCTGGGAAGGGGTGCCGCATAATAACTTCATCCGGCATGCCCAGTTCCCTGCCAACCTCCCTGACCTCGTCTTTAAACAGCTCTCTTAATGGCTCTATGAGCTCCAGGTTCATAATCTCGGGTAGACCTCCCACATTGTGGTGGGTCTTTATGGTTGCCGACGGCCCTTTAAAGGACACGCTCTCAATGACGTCGGGATACAAAGTACCCTGGGCAAGGTATTTGATGTCACCGAGTTTTTTCGCCTCTTCTTCAAAGAGGACGATGAACTCGTTTCCAATTATTTTCCTTTTCTCCTCGGGGTCTGTAACGCCGGCGAGCCTTGAAACAAAATGGTCGGCCGCCGACACGACTACGAGAGGAATGTGGAAATACTCCGTGAAAACACTTTTGACTTTTTCTACTTCGTCTTTTCTCAGCAGGCCATTGTCCACAAAGACGCACGTCAGCCTGTCACCTATTGCCCTGTGGACCAATACGGCCACAACAGATGAATCCACCCCACCCGAGAGCGCACACAGCACTTTTCCGCCCTCACCGACTGTCTCGCGTATATGCTCCACCGCCATATCGATATAGGACCGAGGGGTCCACACCGGAGAAAGACCGCATACTCTGAAGAGAAAATTTCCCAGTACCTCCAGGCCTCTCGGAGTGTGCACGACCTCGGGGTGGAACTGAACGGCAAAGCGGAGCGAGGAGTTGTCTTTCATGGCTGCGATGTGGGAGTTATCAGTGTGAGCGATGGGAGTAAATCCAGTGGGCGGCACCTCGATCCTGTCACCATGACTCATCCAGACGTCGATACGGTTTTCGGGGCCCGGTTCGAAACCGGAGAAAAGGTCTTCAGTATCATCAATCTGGAGAGAAGCAGGCCCGTACTCCCTGTGCGGCGCCTTCGCCACCTCGCCACCCATCAGGTGAGTTATAAGCTGCATTCCATAACAGATCCCAAGTAAGGGAACATCCATTTCAAGGACAGCCGCATCAAGGAGCGGCGCACCTTTGTCCAGCACGCTGGCCGGTCCCCCGGAGAGGATTATTCCTTTTGGCCTGAACTCCTTTATCCTGGACACTTTAACCGTACACGGCATGATCTCGCAGTACACCTTAAGCTCTCGCACGCGTCGTGCAATCAACTGAGTGTACTGGCTTCCGAAGTCCAGGATGAGGATCTTTTCCTGATGGATGTCAACGTCAGGCAAGGGTAAACCTCCGGGCAGGTGATTTCGGGATCAGTTCCAGAGACATTCGACCGGCATCAGGTCTTGTCAGCTCTGCAGGCCAGGCCCGGGAACTGGTCGATAAGACCTGAAATCCGCCATGATTCAAGCTATTCAAGCCAATAGTTAGGCGCTTCCTTCGTAATAATGACATCGTGGACATGGCTCTCTTTCAACCCGGCTGCGGTTATCCTCAGGAATCTGGCATCATTCCTCAATTCCTCAAGGTCTCTGCTCCCGGTGTATCCCATACCAGAGCGAAGTCCCCCCACAAGCTGGAATACGGTTGCCGAGAGAGGTCCTCTGTGCGGGACTCGGCCCTCGATCCCTTCCGGAACAAGCTTGCCATCCATTACACCGGATTCCTGGAAGTAACGGTCCGAACTGCCGAGTTTCATCGCTTCGATAGAACCCATGCCGCGGTAAACCTTATAAGAGCGCCCCTGAAAAAGGACAAGCTCACCAGGACTCTCATCTGTCCCGGCAAACAGGCTGCCTATCATCACGGAGTGGGCACCGGCAGCGATAGCCTTTACAACGTCCCCTGAGAACTTGATGCCTCCGTCCGCAACAACCGTAATATCTGTTCCCTCAACAGCCCTGGCACATTCGTTTATTGCCGAGATCTGTGGTACTCCCACTCCTGAGACTACCCGGGTTGTACAAATTGACCCCGGTCCGACACCTATCTTAACTGCATCAGCGCCTGCGTCTCCCAAGGCTTTCGCAGCCTCCCCTGTGGCCACGTTCCCGGCCATGAGATCCATATCCGGGTGTCTCTTTTTGAGGATCCTGACTGCCTGGATAACCCCCTCGGAATGGCCGTGGGCCGTGTCAACACACAGCAGATCAACTCCAGCGGCGATCAGAGCCTCTGACCTCTCTTTCAGATCAGCTCCAACTCCAACTGCCGCGCCTACCCGGAGGCGACCCATGGCATCCTTGCATGCATTGGGATATTTACGGGACTTCTCGATATCCTTGATCGTAATAAGACCGGTGAGATTGTACTTGTCATCCACAACCAGCAGTTTTTCTATCCTGTGCTCGTGAAGCAGGCTTTTTGCTTTTTCCAGGTCTATTCCCTCTGAAACGGTGACCAGATTTTCCCTGGTCATGACATCCGAGACCTTCCTGTCGAGGTTGGTTTCGAATCTGAGATCCCTGTTGGTGAGTATCCCGACAAGCTTGCCCCTCTTTTTCCCGTTCGCTGTTATGGGCAATCCTGAAATTCGGTATTTGCTCATCAGTTCCAGAGCCTCGTGGATCTTCTGATCCGGGTGCATGGTAATGGGGTCAACGATCATGCCGCTTTCCGATTTCTTGACCTTGTCAACTTCTCCTGCCTGTTCATGGACGTCCATGTTTTTATGAATTATTCCGATCCCGCCTTCCTGGGCCATCGCAATAGCGGTCCTTGACTCGGTCACTGTATCCATCGCGGCGGAGAGCAGCGGTACACTAAGATTGATGTTGCGGGTTAACCTGGTTTCCAGTTCAACCTCGGACGGGATCACATCCGATTTGGCGGGGAGGAGGAGGACATCGTCAAAAGTCAGCCCCTGTCTGATCTTCTCGGGCAGCATGGTCTTCTCCTTTTTCAAGCGGCTTATGAACGCGGCAGATTCTGATCTCGAAAACCCCGCTTCAAGCGGGGTTGTGATCACTATTTCAGGTACTTCTGCACCATCAGAAATTAATTTTTAAAGATAGAATTTTAGGTACTGACTGTCAAGTTTCAAATGTATAATTCGGATTGCGCGGATAGCCGATGACGGGGATTCGAAACGTTCAATCTGATACTCAAATATCTAATACCTGGTAACAGCACATCAATGCCGGGCATTTGCCCATTGTTATTACCGGGTGCCGCCTGTCCTGGATTTTATGTCTGATCCCTGAGTGTGGGTCAGCACTGTCTGGGTTTTAACATAACGACTTATCATCTCTTCAGCTATGTGGTCGATGTTGACAAATTTTACCCCCACCCCCTCAGGGCCGTTTTCCCCCATCCTGCCAGCCCACACGATCTCGGTTTCCAGGTCCACTTCCCACTGGGAATGGGGAAGAGTAAAGCGGACCTGGAGGTTATCTCCAGGGAGACATGGCTCAGCCAACTCGAGAAAAGCTCCGATCCTTGAAAGGGAATGGATCCACGCCTCTTTCTCGCCTTCCCTGTGGCAGACAGTGCAGGGCATATAGGTATTTGAGCGTTTCTCTACCCTGCTTCCCATCTGAAGCTGCTGGGTCACAGTGGCCATGAGTGTGTCCTGCCTGATCGGTTTGAACAAGAATGCGTCGCATCCGGCTTTCATGCACCTGTCTTTTACAGATTCACCCCACAGTGAGCTAATTATAATAACAGGTATTTTTTTGGTCCTGGGGTCGTTTTTAAGTATACCGCAGACTTCATCTCCGGTACCGCCAGACATAACCAGGTCGAGGATCACCAGGTCCGGCAGGATCTTAAGTGCCTTTTCAAACCCCTCTTTTCCCGTCTGTGCAGTGTATATGTCAAAAGACCTGCGGCCGAGATAGGTACTGATGAGATGACGGAATATCGCAACGTCATCAACTATGAGGACTTTCTTCATTACCACTTCTACAGACCTTCCCGGCCCACACGACTACCGATCCGGGCAGCCGCTGACCAACTCTCGAGCAAGA
>CAYVSA010000014.1:0-36214 GCA_964454175.1 uncultured Pseudomonadota bacterium | reverse complement strand
TGGTCACTCAAAGAAAATGGGTCAGGAAGATCAAGGGAGGCAAACCCGGACAGGTGAGGGTTGAGCGTTTCCGGACAATCAGGGTCCGTATTGAGTAGGTGTTCAACGTTCAAGGTTTGACGTTGACAGGATCGTAAAAAGTCCATGGGTGGCTTTTTACTCCTCGGAAAGTGAAAAGTGTGATTTTGGCTTGATCCCTGGCCTTCGTAAAATGAGGATCAATAACGTACGCGACGTGGTAAGGGTTTTAACAGGGATAAAGGGGATGCAGGGGATAATAGCCTGGATTAGAAACCCTCACCCGGCCGCTCCCTTGCAGGAGCGGGATTTCCCTGAAATCAGCTGGGATCCTTGTACCCTGGATAAAAGTTCACTTTCATCCAGGGCATCAAGGAGCAGCAGCAATCCGGGTGAGGGTTTATGAAAAAGATCAATCCATCCCAGCCAAACAATGGGGAATCGACGTATCAGTGTTGGTTTAACCCACCCCCTCTATCCCCTTCATCCCTTCCAGGCCGTATGGAATGAACGTATCGGTGTTGGTTTAATCCACCCCCTGTATCCCCTTCATCCCTGCCAGACTGTATGTAATGAATGATCATAAAGCTCGGCATGATGAATGCACCATGCCTGAATCCAGCCAACTGATTGGGAGATGAACCCTTATGTTCAACTTTTGCCTTTCTACAACTTTCAACGTTAACCACAGGCTGTGCTATATTTTAACAGGCACCTTCATTAATAATTTTCCATTTTGATCTGCCGGACAAGGTAATATTCCATGTTGAAAACACTGCTGGCAATCCTTCTCTCTCTTACTGCGGTCCAAACGGCCGCAGCTTGGGATTTTTCGAAGACAGACATACCCACCGACCAGATCCTTTCCGGAGGACCGCCCAGGGACGGGATCCCAGCTCTACTTGCCCCGAAATTCGTGGAACCTGCAGATGCCGGGCTGGATCCTGACGATCGGGTCCTTGGCTTTGTCTCAGATAACCAGGCCAGAGCCTACCCGATCAGGATCCTCTCCTGGCACGAGCTTGTCAACGACGAGGTCAACGGCCAGCCTATCCTCGTAAGTTGGTGACCCCTGGCCTCTTCGGGAGTCGTGTACTCCCGTAAAGTGGGCCAGAGGAAAATGACTTTCGGGGTTTCCGGCCTGCTTTACAGGTCCAACGTCCTCATGTACGACCACCAGACGGAATCACTGTGGCTTCAGGTGAAAAGAAGGGCTGTCACCGGTCCCATGACCGGCACAAAACTCAAGATACTCTCCTCCTCGGTCACTACCTGGAAAAAATGGAACAGGCGATACCCTGACACCCTGGTACTGTCCTTCGACACCGGCTTCGCAAGAGACTACAGCCTGGACCCATATGAGGACTACTACAAGAGCAGGAGTGGCCTTTTCTCATCCTTCTTCAAGGCTGGTCCGGGGGAAGAGGAAAAGGAGCTCGTAGCAGGCCTCGAGCTCGGAGACGCAGTGAAAGCCTACCCTGTGGAAACGCTTCGAAAAAATGGCACACTCACCGACAAACTGGAGGGCAATGACATAACGCTTGAATATGACCGTGATACCGATCTGCTTCTGGTCACGGACTCAGGGGGAAACGAGATCCCGCATGTAGTTGTCTACTGGTTCGTGTGGAAGGGGATCCATCCCGGATCGGACCTCTACAAAGATTAATGTGAAGCAATATATGCATGAGTGATCCCTGGACCCCGATTTTTTACCCTGGACTTTGGATCTTGGAACCTGGAACGTGGAGCCCGTTCTAACCTCACTCCTCCGGTTCCATATGAACAAGGACATCGAAGATCCGGGCATCATTTCTCATAACAGTTTTCTTGACAAGCGTGGCTATATCGTGCCCCTCCCTCACGGATATACCAGGATCCATTCCCAGGTGAGCTTCAACAGCGATCATGTTTCCCACATACCTGAGTTTCATCTCCCTTACTGACAGTGCCCCGGGCACATTCAGGATCATTCCCTCGATCCTTTTCTCGTAATCTTCGCCCGGTGCAGTATCAATGATCCTGAGGGATGATTGCCAGCCGATAGAGACACCGATCCGAATTATCAGAACGGCAACCACGAATCCGACCAGAGCATCGGCCACAGCCAATTTCGGGAAATAAACTGACATGGACACACCAATGAGGACCCCAACGGAAGTCAGCGCGTCGCTTCTGTGGTGCCAGGCGTTGGCAATGAGGGAAGGCATGTCGTGTTTTTTACCCACTCTGGCTGTAACCCTGTACAACCATTCCTTGCCAACTATGCTGACAGCAGCCGCGGGCAGAACGAAAGAGGACGGCACAGGGATATCAGTGATGAATAAAGTCTTTATGGAGTCGACAGCAATGAAGAGCCCAGCCATTACAAGGAGCAGGCCCAACACCATTTCGGCAAGGATCTCAACCTTTCCGTGACCGTAGTGGTGACTTTCGTCCCTGGGCTTCGAACCTTGTACGATGCCGATCATCACTGCACCATCGGATACAAGATCGGTCATCGAATGGAGACCGTCAGCAAGGAGTGCCCGGCTGTGACCAAGATAGCCCAGAACCATCTTGAGGATCACGAGACCGATGTTGATCGCGGCCCCGGTCTTGGTAATTTTCAAGGCTTCGCTGACTTTATCTGTGTTGTTCATTTATTCCGTTCAGCGTGATGAGATGATCGCCTCCAATGTCAAACGTCCAATGTTCCAAACCGCCACCCCAATCCCCTCACTTACGCACCTCTCCGAGTACGCTCCTTATCTCCACCGGCATCCTCTTCGGTTTAAGACCATCATCGACACAGACTATTGTTACCTCCCCCTCGACCAGGAGTACAGCATCCTCCGCCCTGAAGACTTTGCTGGCGAAAGTCACGGAAGTCCTCCCTACAGCGGTCACCCCGGTTTCAATACGAAGCAGATCATCGTAGACTGCAGGAGTTTTATAGTTAACCGTAACGTTCACCACAGGGAAAAGCAGGCCCTTTCCGGCAAACTCCCGCACAGAAAAACCCGCATCTCTGATGAGCTCGGTCCGGCCTATCTCAAAAAACCTCAGATAGCTGCCGTAGTAGACGACCCCTCCGGCATCGGTGTCAGCGTAGGGGACCCTGTACTCGGTTCTGAAAATCCTGGCTCTTTGCGAATCACTCATTATTTAATTGTTCCGGTCATACCTCTGCCCCTTGAGGGGTGTCAGAAGTTTACCGATTTTAATCTCCAATGCTCAAATATCTAATGCTCTAATCTCCAATTTCCAATTTCCCATCTCTCTTCATTTTCAGCAGAAAAAGCCTATACACCTTATCTGCCTTGAAATTATCAGCGTTTCTCAGTCCGGAGAAATATTTTGTGTTCATCTTTTCAATGCGGCGCCTGTACTTCCATTTGAGGAACCGGCTGATTCGGGGACGGTTGCTGTCCAGGGCGTAATTAAAAAGCTCCCAGACCGGTTTTGCAAAATTTACCAGGAGATCGTCCACAAGGTCCATGTTTGGAGCTGTCCTGTCTGTTATGTCTTCGTCTGCAACGATCTCGAAGGGCGAAGCCTGTACTCTTTTGTGGAACTCATCGATGTTGTGTCCGCCTCCCATAAAACTCTTTTGCGTTCCGCCCCTCCTGAAGAAGTCGCATATCAGGATGTGGCCCTCACCTTCCAGGAACCCGGCAGCGCTGTTCAGAACGTCATCGAGGCCAACGTACTGAAAGCTCTCTGAGAACAGCAGCATGTCGAATTGTCTGTCAATCTGAAGTTTCTCGAAGGTGCTCTCGTGTATGGGGACATCTTCTCCGAGAATATTCCGCGCATATCCTGTCAGGAAGGGGCTGGGAGATACGCATTCAACTGAAAACCCGCTATCTACGAGTTTTTTCGCGTTTGCCCCGGTTCCGCAGCCTACGTCCAGAACAGATACAGTTCCCTCTGGTATGAATGAGAACAGAAATTCAGTGTAAAGGTCCTGGGCCCTGGCCACGTTGGAAATATCAAGGGGCAGGTCGCCCGGCCAGAAACCATAGTGCATCTGTTCGGTCCCGAGAAAATATTTCCCGAAGATCAACCCTGCTGCCAGTCCGATCTCCTTTGAGTCAACCTGCTCTTGTCTGGTCATTTTATTGTTCCTGTTAGAGTATCATCCATCAAATCCCCCATCTTCTGCACCGACACCCGCAAACCTCGGGGCAAAGTCTAAAGCCCGGGACCCATGTTAACAGGTTATCGAACAATACACCCTGGACATTGGATTTTGGTCATTGGGCGTTGGACAAAATTCCTCCGGCACCTACAGCGTGATCAGCTTGGGGGTTATGAAGATCAGCAGCTCTTCGGTATCCCTGGTTTTTCTCTTGCTCTTGAAAGCTGACCCTATGATCGGAATGTCCGATATCACAGGAACCCGGCTATTGGACTGCCCCTCGGTCTCTTGAAGCAGGCCGCCGATGACGACCGTCTCACCGTCCTTGACCATAACTTGAGTCTCAGCCTCCCTGGTAAGTATTGTTGGGAACCCGTCAATGACTCTGCCCCAGTCGGGCACACTGCGATCGGCAACTATTTCAAGGATTATCCGGCCCTGAGAAGTGACCTGGGGTTTTACAGTCAGGCTGAGCACAGCCTCGACAAAACTCGTCTCCGTTGTTCCAACGCCCTCCTGGAGTGTGACTTCCTGAATAGGTATCTGAACTCCGCTTTTTATACGCGCTTCGTTATTATCCAGGGTCGCGATCTTGGGGCTCGAGATGATCTTTCCCCATCCGTTGTCCTCCATGGCGGTCAACTCAAGGTCAAGATCGAGGGTCCCTGAAAGCCGGCCCAGGGAGAGCCCTACACCGCCGTGAACAGTATCCGACGGAAGGTTCACAAGACTGTTGTTCGTTGCGGTGCCTGAAACTTCCACCTGGTTCACTGATCCGGTGTGTGTATAATCGAACCCCCACCTGATGCCAAGCTGCCTGGCAAAGTTGGTTGTTGCTTCAACTATACGTGCTTCTATCATCACCTGGGGCGTGGGGCGATCCAGTTCTTCTACCAGGGCCGCCAGCTGCAGGAGAGAATTTTCCGTGTCGCGTACAAGGAGGCTGTTCGTCCTTTCGTCCACGGTGACAGTGCCGTCGGTGGTCAGTGTTTTTTCCACAGTCTTGGCCAGCAGACTCGCCCTGGCGAAGTTGAGGTGATAGAGCCTTCCGGAGAGGGTCTCTCCTCTTGATACCAGGGCTGCCCTGCTCTCAACTCTGAGTATGCTACCATCCCGGACTGCCTTGAGGTCATTCATCCTCAAAACGGAGCCAAGGATCTCATCAAAGGTAACTCCCCTGAAACTTGCTGTCACATTGCCGGACACTCCATCAGAGATCAGGATATTGATCCCCTCCTGGTCACTGAGGAGCCTGAGCACGTCCTTGACATCGGTATCGCGAAATTCCAGATCGTACTTTTGTCCGGCACTCGCCGGTGCCGCTGCTACGAGGGCAAATGCCAGCAGCAGGGAAATTACGCTCAACCTTCTTAAAACTGCCATATTCATTCTCATGATAACACCCTTCTTTCAGGGAAGATCGCCCCCTAAAGAAAACAATGGCTTCAATGGTACTGCAACGAGACCCGCCTGCCCCTTCAAGACCACAGTGTCGGTAAGAATGCGCAGAACATGATAAGACCCTATCACGTCTCCTTTGTGAACAACCTTTCCGTCCATAACCGCGGCAGGCCTTTCACCACCCAATATGACGGCGGACAGATCGAATTTCCGATCTGATGAGGACTGCTCACCCATGGGCACTTTAGGCAGGAAGGGGTCAGGGCCCCACTGCATCTCCATGGGGCGGTCCCTGAACCAGTCCAGGTCCATATCGGATACGGCAGCGCCGTAAAGCGTGGCAGAAGAAAGCATCACGGCAATGATCAAAGCACAGCAGTATCGAGCCCGCCCGCTGATCTTCATCCGCCCTCCTTGAAAATATAGGTCGAGGCCAGTATCTGGGCTTGAACCTTCCTGTTATCACCATCACCGCCTGAGAGCTGCACGTTATCAACAACAACGAGGCGGTCCATGTTCTCCAGGGATGCCAGATACCTCCCGATGTTGCGATACCGGCCCTCTACCTGGATTTTGAAGGAAAAACGCGTCAATTTCGGCAAGTCTTCGGGGGGATAGGGCAGCAGGCTCAGGACGGAGACTGCCGTCCGCCGCCCAGGTTCGGTAAGACCGTCGAGAAGTCCCGACACGTCCTCTCTGGATGGGAGCATTTCCTTTGCGCGGGAAAGCCGCTCTCCAAGGCTCCTGTATTTTTCGAGTACGGCAGCCTCCTGGCGAGCCCTCATCTTCTTGTCATCCACCTTGACCTGCAGAGCGCTGACGTCATTTGTCAGCACCATCAAGCTCTCCCTGGCCTTGGTGATCTTTCTTTGTTTGGGAACAAGGTACATATTCTGAAAGACGGCAAAAAGGATGATCATACAAAGGAAAAGCAGCAGGTTCATTATCAGCTTGCGCCCCGAAAAAAGTCTTCTCATAAGCTGAAGGAGACGGTCCATTCAGATCCTCCCCGCAGGTGGATGAAGCCTGGCACCAATTTCAAAATTGTAGAGCTCCCTGTCGCCCACTTTGACAAGCCGGCTGTATTCAAGCCGAACACCTGAAAAATCAGAGTGATTTTCCAGATAGAACAGAAACCGGGCAACCCATTTATTCGACAGTGCAGTGCCTCTGAACTTCAGCAGCCTCTCAGATCCCAAACCGCTGCTGCTCATGCTGTTAAGCCACGCCCCGTCCGGCACTATATAGGTGATCTGGGCCATGCTTCGCGACCAGGTTATTCGATCGTTGACCAGTGAGTCCAGGACCTTGAGGATCTGCCTGTCCCGTGCGTCCCTTAACTGGATGTCATCTATCCTGTCCAGGACCTTCTGGGCCTGTCCCTCATCGAACAGCAGTTGATTCTTTTGATAGTTCAACCTGGTTATGCCGTTCTGAATATCAATGAACCGTTTCTCATACATGATCCCCATGGCCACCAGCAGCAGGGAAAAGACAAGCAGCACCATGATGATAAATGTGCGGCCGATATCCATTGCACCCTTGGGCATATAGCTGTCCGGAAGCAGGTTGAACCTGTACTTCATCTTCGATCACTCCTTAAGGGCAAGGCCCAGAGCTGTTGCGACCCTGGCGCCAGAGCTTTCCATCCGATCACGGTCCCTGATCTTTCCTGATACGGAGACACCGGAAAAAGGATCTATCACCTGGGTGGGAAGGCCCAGGATCTCCTGGAAAAATCCAGCTATCCCGGTCATCATACCCCCGCCGCCGGATATCACCAGGCGGTCTACTCCTCCTTCACGCCTCTCGGCTGAGTAGAAGTGAAATGTCTGGTAGACCTCATCCACGATTGACTCAAGGCCCTGTTGAAGCGCCCGGACCACTTCAGGATCTCCATCATTTCCCGGGGTCACTCCCGACAGCTTGAGTTTATCCGCCTCCCACCACGAAAGGCCTGTAGCGTGCGAAATATTCTCTGTTATGGAGTCGCCGCCCTGGGATATGACCCTCAGGAAGCGGACCTCACCTTCCTTCAAAACAACGAGATTTGTCTGCGACGCCCCAATGTCCACCAGGGCGATCGTACCGTGAGTATTTTCAAGGACCCTCAGACATGAGATCTGGGCCATTGTGGAAAACTCCAGACAGTTTAGTTTAAGTCCAAGCCCGGCGAGACTCCTGCACAAATCCTCAAGGGGCTTTTTCCTGGTTACCGCAACAAGGTAGGCCATCATGGTCCCGGAACCTTCCGAGACACTGCCAAGAGAAATGTGGTCAACAACAACATCGTCCGCCGGAAAGGTGAGTTCCTTTCTGACCTCCCAGAGCACTGCGTTAGCAAGCTCATGGGCAGGCATGGACGGCAGCTTTCGATAATAAAGGTTGACCATGGCATCCGGGAGTGAAACTGCTGCCCTCTTGCCCTTGATACCGTTTATCTGAAATGCAAGCTTCATTTCCTGTGCCAGGTCCGGCCTCCACCTGCCAGCCTCGTAGTTGCCCTTCTCTTTTTCCAGAAGGACCCACGACTCCATGACCGGCCGCCGGCCGCCTTTAAGCTGAACCACCCTGATGTCCCTTTGACCGATGTCTATTCCAACTGTCCTGCCGGTGCCGGCAAACATAAATTATTTCCTCCCGGGCTACAGCTTGCTACCGCTGCCTGCTCTTCCATTCGGTCGCTGCCAGTTCGGCCTCGACATAGGAGATCCTCTGCCTGATCCGGGGAGCCACGAGGCCCGGCTCGTGGGATGAATCCTCCAGATATTTTCTGTATGCCTCGAGGGCCGCAAGCTTTTTACCAGAAGCCTCATAAACCACCCCCAGGTTAAAGAGGGCCTCGGGGTATCCAGGTTTTATCTTGAGGGCCGATTTAAGATCAGACTCCGCATCAGTGTATCGTTTGAGTTTCCTGAACAGGACTGCCCTGTTATTGAGGACCTCGGCCATATTCTGTTCATACTCCAGAGCCTGATCATAATATCCCAAGGCTTCTTTCAAACGACCCCTTCTTTTAAGGGTCAGGCCCAGGTTGTTTGCCAGCTCTGCCCGATTGCCCTCCCCTGACGCCAGAACAGCCCTGAAAATACTCTCAGCTGCCGCAAAATCCCCGATACGCAGGAACCTCTCGGCGTTCCTTACCTTCTGGTCCAGGTTTGCAGCCTCTGACTCTGCCGGGTTAACTCCTGGTGCAGTTACCCTGGGAGAAGACATGGCCGCTGAAGCGGTCGAGGCGGGCGCATTACTGTTTCTGGACTGTTTCTTTGCCATCAGCAAGGGCCCAAAGCGCCACACGAGGGTCCCCAATGCCATCACACCGACAACAATGGCCAGAACCATTATCAGGGTATAGGGCTTCCTTGTCTCGAGAGCTGATCCACTAACGGAAGCGCCGTCGTGCTCACCAGAAGCTTTCTCTTCAGTCTGAGCCTTTTTCAACGCGTCGTGGATAATGCTCATTAATTAACCCCGCTCCCTGAGAGGAATGGCGGAAATAAAATAGCTTGTGCGTGTATCCAGCATTCCCGTAGGATCGATACCCCACCTCTCCTGAAGCCTCGTGAGCGCATGTTCCGTCTCGCTCCCGAAAATACCGTCTACTGACATTCGCCTTAGCACACCCGCATTGGAAAGGTAATCCTGTAAAGCGTAGACCGAGGCACCTCTGTCCCCTATTGCCAGGGCCCGGTCAAGACCGCTAAGAGACCTGTAGAGGACAAGGGCACCGGATAAAGTCACAGTTTTGCGCAGGTCCTTATCCTTTACAGACTGTTCTTCTCCCCCGGGTGCGATCACACGCCAGAGACCCTCCCCGTCGAGAGAAGGAAGTATCAAATAGAGCCCATCCTCCCTGGCACCCTGCACAATCCCCACCGTAGCTGACTTTCGCCAGAGCTCTTCATCGACGGGTACAACGGCCGTCTTTATACCAAACTGCCTGTCTATGTCCAGGATCCGGATGGACAGCTCCAGGTCTTCTACTCTGGCGCCGCTGACCCTCCAGAGAAGTGCTTCCCTGCCAAGGTATTCAAAACCGGCGAGGGAAAAGTACCTGGAGAGGACTCGGGGTACCTGCCCCGCGGCTTTAATGTTAAGCGCAGCGGGTTCTATTACCGCCTCTTTTTTCCCTTCGCTGACGGCGGCCTGCCCGCTGTCCCTGTTTACAACAAGGGGCAATAGCATGAAGAGGAGAAGGGCCGCTGCAAGGCCGGCCGCAGAAGTCAGCCCTATGAGGTTACGCCTGGTTTTACCTGAGCCTGACTGGATCTCCTTTGCAGCAGCGCGCACAATGCCTGCGCCGATCCTTTCTGTGTCCGATCCGTAGGCTGCAATGAGGGTACGATCGCAGATGAGATTCAGGGTTCTCGGGTAGCCCCTGCTGAACTGGTGGAGTTTTTTAAAAGCCCCGTTGGAAAAACTCACTAAAAGAGACCCCCTGGACGCCACGGTCAATCTTCTCAGGATATAGGCCGAGCTGTCCTTGAGTTTCATGGGAGCTAGATGTGTCCATACAGCCACGCGCTGTTTAAGCTGCCGCAACTTCCTGGATGAGAGTTTTTCAGTAAGTTCCGGCTGTCCGATAAGCAGGATCTGGAGGAGCTTTTCGCGTTCAGTCTCGAGGTTAGAGAGCATTCTGAGTTCCTCTAAAAGCTCTGTCGACAGATTCTGCGCCTCATCGACAATGAGAAGAGCACTTTCACCGTCCAGAGCCACCCGCAGGAGGAACCCGTTGAGATAATCCATGAGCTCCTTCTTGCTGGCCGAATGAGGCAGCTCAGTCAAACCGAAGTCCTGAATGACCGTCCTGAGAAGTTCCCTGGTGGAGAGGCTCGGGTTCAGGACAAGTGCTGTCCTCGTCTCCATCCCGAGTGAATCAAGGAGGGCCCTGCAAGTCGTCGTCTTGCCGGTCCCAACCTCCCCTGTCAGTACCATGAACCCCTTCCGCTGCTCGATCCCGTATCTGAGCTCAGCCAGGGCCCTTTCGTATTGCTGCCCTCTATAGAGATATTTTGGATCGGGAGTCAGCCGGAAAGGCTCCTCCCTGAGACCGAATTTATCAAGGTATAATCCGCTCATAAATAAATCCCCACTGTCATTCGATCGATTCCTTCCAGCGTATTATCAGGACAGGTCCGCTTCCCCCCGTGACAGTCACCGTATCGGTTACCGGTCGTGTACCGGAAGTGATGCCGTCTGTTAGGGCAAGGCTCGGAAAGTAATCGCCAGCGAGGAAACCTGCTGGAACATCTGCGGCAACAAACGTCAGGACCGCCTGGGTTCCGGGCGTTATACTGACAGGGTTGGAACTGCCCAGGGTCGTAGTGAAAACACTCGAGCCTCCAGCGCCCGTATCAGAAAAACTGAATGATGAAGAAGCGTCAAGCGTAACCGTTGAGGCACCTGTATTCGTTACCGTTACAGCAAAGATCTTCCCGGTGGCCCCCGGTGAGACGGTCGTTGGCCCGAGGGTTCCGGGAACATAATCCAGGGACATACCGGTATAGGATGAAAAAGGAAGAACCACACTGTCCATAGCTCCCAGATATGTGACCGTCACCGTGGCGCTTACCGGCGTAACGCTGAGGGGACCTGTGAGTGTGTTGACGGCCTTTCCCTGAGCATCGCTCGAAACTGACCCGCTCCCCAGTGTCCCTATATCGGTCGTGAACTGCACCGGCGCTCCCTGTACAGGATTACCAGCGTTGGTAAGAGTCGCGGTGATATCGTAGTACTGGGATCCATCAGCTATGGGAGGTGTCGGGAAGGATACAGGCACTGAGTAGGAGAGGACCAACTGGTAGGGTGTTACGTTAACGACCACACCGATAAAGCCATCAGGCCCGTTCTTGGGTTTAACCTCAATGGGAAAATCGTAGGGAGTCAGATTAGTTACCGTAGGAACCGTTGAGAATACAAGGGTGAAGGATTCTGAGCTCCCCGGTGGAATAGGGTTGTTCTTGTTCTTGAACTCCACCAGTACCGGGTTGTTCTTGGTCTTTATCTGCCACCCGGCAGGGGCCGAGGCGCTCTGGTACCCCCAGCCTGAAGGTGTCTGTATTTTTACCTTTTCCAGTGAAGAACCTCCGTTGTTAAAGATCGTAAAGGACAGTGAAACGTTTGTCGTCCCCGAAGCAATGGTACCTGGGACGACGGTCGCGGAGTAGGCCGATATTAAACCTGTCGGGCTTGTGGCACTGTTAGTTGAAATCGTGTTGGAAGAGGCAGAGCAGGTGAACTGGTACGTATTGCCCACGCTTCCGGTCACGGTGTAGACCCAGGAAAAGGAGGCAGTTGATCCGGGTGTCAGGGAGCCCATACTCGCTGGTGTTGGCCCGGATACGAGCGTGAGGGTAGCTGAGCCAGCCGTGGAAATATGGGGCTGTATACCAGCCAGGGTCTGGTTCCCGTTGTTCGATGCAGTGAGGGTCACGGTAACGTCCTGACCGGAGGTCACCTGGGCAGAGGACATGCTCACCTGGGCTGTAAAATCACCGATAATGACATCGTTGGATCTCACTGTTGGCGAGGTCACGTTAACCGTACCATTCCAGGCCGATCCGTCGAATCGCACAGTTCCTGAAGAGGTCGCCTGCATGATGTATATGAATATCTGCTCAACATCCGGGTCCAGGGTTACGCTTACCGGAGTCGGGCCGGAAACAGTGGAGGCGTTTCCAGTACCTGACATGGTGAGCCCTCTCGGGCTTATGGATGTCTGGGTCACGGTGGACCTGTTGGACACTGCCATAAGGATGGAGAAGTTGTCCCCCACACCGACGGAGACCGGTGATGCCGAAAGCTGCACTTTTAAGCTGTAGCGGGTCCAGGTGTCCGGTGTTCCGGAATAAGTCCCCTTCTTGCCCTTCTTGCTCTCTATCTTCGCCTCTACCAGCGCGTCGGTGAGGTTGTTCGTGTCGGCCGGGATGGGGCCGAAGTTCCTGCCTGTCAGCACAACACTGAAAGTCAGGCTCTGGCCCGGAGCGAGGCCGGTACCGTTGTTATTTGCCTTGAACTTGATCTCGGCCTTGTCGTTCTTGTTCTCAAGGTCCTTGATCTCCCAGCCGGCAGGAGCCTGGGTCGCCTGGCTGATGAAATATACCTGAGGATCGAACCGGAGGCTGAACTCGTCGATGGTCTCACTGCCCGAGCCGGTGGTGTTTGTGAGGGTAAAGGTCAGCGTCCCTCCCGCATCGCCCATGACCACACCGCTTGCTGCCGGAAGGGTGAGTGTATAGCTCCCTATGACCTTTGCATGGACGGGCACACTAAAACCAATGACCAGTCCTAATGCGATAACTAATCGTTTCATTTGGTCACCGTTACGTTAAGTTCCCGCTCTGAGAGCATCAGTTTCCCAGTTGCCACTACCTGGACTGTGTTGGGCGCTGCTGTTGTATCTATCCTGTAGGAAGCAGTCCCTTCTGCGAGGGGGATATCCACCTGCGCTTTTGGAAGATAGGTGGGCCAGGCCGGATTTTCCTGCAGGTAAAGAATGCCTGCATGGACACCGGATTCGGCATAATACAGCGCCTTGACCCTCGTCTCGAGGTTTTCTGCCACCATCGCCTGCGTTCCCATAAGCCTGACGAATATCGATCCCACAACGAGCAGGAAGAATACCAGCCCCATGACAAGGACCAGGGTAGATCCATTCTGTCTGTGAAAAAAAGCTGCCATCATTGTCAATTGTTCCTCGGCGCCGACGCCGTCCTCATTGCCACGGACCCGATCCCCTTCTCACCCTCGACCTGCCGGGTTACTGCCATGTTTATTCCGATCAGCTCGAAACCCTTCAGCGTGTCGAAGGCAACAGAACTCACATCTGCAGCCATCAGGTCCCCCCCTGCCGGCAGGCCGTTCTCCTGGCGGCGAAGCTCCGATCCTGAAAGAAAGTAGCTGACAGTTATCTCATATGCCCCGTCGTTGTCGTTGTCCAGTGGAAAGGAAATACTCGCCCCTCCAGCGCCTATGGTGATCTGCCCGGCACTATTTCGTGATGCCCTCAGTTCCCGGGAGACCCGTTCGAGCGCCATCCTGACTTCCTGGTCGGCGGCCGACTGTGCCGTGCCCGACTCCCAGAGGTCGAGGCCCGAGGATAATATCATGAAGAACACACCCGCTATCCCGGCCATTATCACAGCCGCCAGGAGCAGTTCGATAAGGGTCAGGCCCCTCTGGCACGAGTGAAGCCCTGATAATCTGGTACACCTCATCAGAAGTTGCCTCGCACGGTGGTCAGGGTGAGACCGCCATCGGGCCAGCTCACTGTCACATCAACCCTCTTGAAGGCTGAGCCTGCGCTCTTGGCAAGCAGAGTCTGGAAATCGGGAGTAGTCGTATCCGAACCAACGTAGTTGACCTGTACCTGGGACCAGAACGGTTTGGTCATGACAACTGTCACTCCATCGGCTCCATGCATCGGGTTGTCGATGAGACCGTCGTAATCGTCAATGTCGTCAAAACTCTGCCTGCTGACGGCCGATTCCCCCGAATCAGTCCCGATAGTACTGGGAATGTTCGTTTTACCCGGGGGGGTTGCATTCTCATCCCACTTGCGCGTCAACACTTCCTCCATGAGCTCCTGAGCCAGGAAAACAGCCTGGGCCTGCTCCCGTGCAATGGCCGGCTGCTTCATGCCCCCGGAAAACAGACTGGCCATGATAGGCAGGGCAACTGCAAAGATCGCCAGGGAAAGGAGGATCTCGAGGAGTGTGAACGCCCTCATGCCTTCCCGGGATATTGTACCCTTGCCGGGTCCGCTCATTTGCTCTGCCCTACCAATCGGAGTACCTTTCCTGGGCAGACCCCACCTTGCCGTTCTCGGGGTCGTACGCATACCTGCCCCCCCATGGATCCACAGGGAAACCCAATTCATCCACGGCATAATTAATCTCTATCTCTTCTTTCAGTATCCTGGTCACCGGTTCCTCTTCGACGTCAAAAGCTCCCAGCGGGAACATGTTCCAGGGACTGTGAACGAGCTCCTTGATATCTTCAGGCCATCTGCCCTTGACAGCCCTGAACACCCTGACCTGGGTTCTCATCGCCCTGAGCTGCGCTGTCATTATGCCCTCGTTTATCCTCCTCATCTGTGAACCGTAGACCGCCAGCATGACCGCGAACATGCCCATGAGCACTACCAGTGCAACCGTGGCCTCCGGAGCCGTCAGGCCCCTTTCATTTCGTCCTGGAGCTACCAATTCCTTTCCACACGCCCGGTGCCCGGATTAACCGTCACTTCACCGGTCTTCTGGCTCTTGTTGTTTTTCAGTACTATGTGGTCAAGACTCCCTGCTCCGCTGCCGGTAAGGGGAACTCCTGCGCCGGTGCTCTCAAAAGGTGACCCCAGGGAATCGAAGATCAGGATGCCCCCGGTGAGATCGGAAACAGATTGAACTATTACGTCATCCGGAAGCGCTGTCAGGTCCAGATATCCAGGCACAGGACCCCATGTCCCCGCTGACGGGTCTCTTTTTTCCAGGATGTAGGTGGATGAACCGGCAGAAAAAACGATGCGATGCCTTGCCCTCTGGCTGATGGCAAGGTCCTGCGCGGACCTTATGTCGCCTGCTACCTGCTCAACAGCCGCCATCAGAACGGTGGCAGGAGAGGTGGCGAAAAAAGACGAATAAACGACAAGACCAAGGCCGAGCAAAAGCCCGATCGTCACGAGCAGCTCGATTAAAGTAAACCCCTTCAATGTGCAGAACCAGCTTTCCAACCTGCGAGCCCGGTAACAGACAGAGCCCGCAGGCTAATAGGGTCAGTTTAAGGAACTACTGTAATTGCGATCGCACCTGTGGACGCACTCAATATAACCGAGTATGAAGTACCCACGCTGGCTGGGGGTGTGGGGAAAGAGCCACCCTCGATATACGGTCCGTGCGTGTAGGTGGTGGTATCGCTGTCGGCAAGGTCAGGTCCTGACAGCGTCCCATTAATGTTAGATCCGGCTACCGCTGTGAGCCCCGCATCCAGGACAAGCAGCCTGGCCGCGGCCCTCAAGGCCTCACGGTTGGCTGAATCCACCGCCGTATCCGACTCGTCAGACACCTTCATGTAATTCGGCACCACTATGGCCGCAAGGCCGATGATGATGAGTATCACCAGCAGCAGCTCAATGAGTGTAAAACCTTTATTCCCTCTCAGTTTCATTGTTTCTCCTCCTTTATTGCATAGTTGATTTTGTTCGCCTTGCAATTCGCTGTTCTGCACGGCGAGGATTCATGCAACATTAACGCCAGCAGCAGCTATATTAATAACCAACCATTACAGATACTTAGCTTCGCCTCAAACCTCCTTTCACAGTTTTGTCACTATTATTTGTCACTTATGACATTATTTGTCACTACCGCATGTATTTGACCATATTGAACAGGGGAAGCAGGGTAGCCGCAGCCACAAAGGCAACCACACCTGCCATGACCACCACCATCATCGGTTCCAGGAGGGTTGTCAGACGTTTGACTGTAACTTCCAGCTCCAGTTCATAGTAGCCGGCCACCCGTTCGAGGAGCTGTCCAAGTCGGCCCGTCTCCTCCCCGACACCGATCATCCTTGTCAGCAGTGGTGGGAAGATCTTCTGCTCTTCCAGGACCGGGGCTATGCTCTCGCCCTCCCTCACGCTCTGGCGGGTGACAGCAAGGGCCTTTGCAAGCCGAACACTCGCCAGCGTCCTCTCGCAAACTTCAAAAGAATACAGAATATCCACACCGCTCTCCAGAAGGGTCCCGAAGTTCCTGGCAAACCGGGCTGTCAGGTTCTTAAGGCGCAGCTGCCCTAAAACGGGAACCCGGAAGAGAAATCCGTCCCAGACCCACCTCCCTTTTCTGGTATTTACCAGGACCCTTAGAAGAAGGATCAATAAAAACAGGGTTAGAAGGATCATCCAGCCATGCCGGTTGATAATGCCGCTCATACCCATGAGGATCTTTGTCGGAAGGGGCAGGGGGGCTTTGAGCCTGGTGAATATGGAGGCAAACCTTGGCATGACAACGGTGAGGCTGAAAATTACTACACCTAATGCAACGACGGAAAGGACCACAGGGTATGCCAGGGCGTTCCTGACCCTGGACTTGAGTTCGGCCGATTTTTCACCGTAATCGGCCAACCGCTCAAGAACATTGCTTAGGTTGCCGCTGGTTTCCCCCACCCTGATCATGTTGACTCCCACTTCGTCGAAGACGTCAGGGTGCGCCGAGATCGCGCCCGAGAAGGTCTCACCACCCTCGATCTGGGCCCTGATGTCGCTGATCACCTCACTGAACTGCCTGTTGGTCGTGCCATCGGCCAGCGTGACAAGACTGTATATCAGGGGCAGCCCTGCATCATTCATTGTGGCAAGCTGCCGGTAAAACACGACTATCTCTGAGACAGGTATCCGCCTTCCAGGAAGCCAGGTCTTCGGCGATCGTCCACCCTCAAGTGAATTTATCTCAACCGGGTAGTAGCCCATCTCGAGGATCTTGCTGGCCACTATGGCCTCCGATGGGGATTCAATATTGCCCTGGACGACATTTCCTTCACGGTCGCGGGCCCTGTACCTGAACTGCGGCATCAGCTATTTTCTCCAGACATCATCAAAGATCCACATCCTGGGTAGCCCTGAAGACCTCTTCCAGGCTGGTAATCCCTTCGGCCGCCTTTTTTATCCCTGCCTCCCTCATGGTCACAAAACCCTGTTTTCTCAACACGCTGAGAACAGTGTCTGCTGAAACGTCATCCCTGATCAAATCCCTGATGACTGACCCGATCTGATATAGCTCAGCGATACCCACCCTTCCGGAATAGCCCGTTTCCCTGCACTCGCTGCAGCCGTTGCCCACGTAGAAAGTTTCAGAACCCGTCCCCTCCAGTGACGGCACCAGCTCTTCGGGAGGCGCGACTTCGGTCCTGCACGAAGTACAGACCCGCCTGACAAGCCTCTGGGCCATGACACCCGCAACAGAGGACCTGATGAGGTAGGGCTCGACGCCCATGTCCAGAAGCCTGGGGATGGCGCCGACCGCATCATTTGTATGGAGAGTGGAAAACACCAGGTGCCCGGTGAGAGCAGCGTGGACCGCCAGGTTGGCCGTCTCCAGATCTCTTATCTCCCCGATCATTATCACGTCCGGGTCCTGCCGGAGGATATTTCTTAGCACGGAGGAAAAAGACAGCCCGATGGACGGCACCACCTGAACCTGGCTCAATCCGCCGATCTCGTACTCAACCGGATCCTCTACTGTGACTATATTGCGACCGATCTCGTTTATTTCCTTTAAGGCCGCGTAAAGTGAAGTGGTCTTGCCGCTTCCTGTGGGCCCGGTTACGAGGATCACGCCGAAGGGCCTGTTAATGAGCTGCCGTACGGTTCCAACGACGTCTTTGTCAAAACCAAGGTTGGTCAGGTCAAAGACTTCTCCTCCCCTGTCCAGGAGCCTTAGTACCATCTTCTCACCGTATACAGTGGGCAGGGTAGAGGCTCGAACGTCAATATGGCCTCCTCCCTCGGTCCACCTGAACCTGCCGTCCTGGGGAAGCCGCTTTTCAGCAATGTCCATACCTGATATGATCTTGATCCGTGAAGTCAGGGGCAGCTTGAGGTGGACAGGGACCTGGGCAGCTTCTTCCAGCACACCGTCGACTCTGATCCTGATCCTTACATCACCTTCCTGAGGCTCGATGTGAATATCGCTTGCCCGCTGCGTTGAAGCCTGGGTGAGCAGGGCATTAACCAGCCTGACGACGGGTGTTTCCTCCGCCATTCTCTTTAATCGGTCGGGACTCTCTTCGGTAGAGGGAAGCACCATCCCCATCGGCTCGGCACCAGCATCTTCGAGAGCTGCCGTCAGGGGGCTGTCAAGCCCGTACTGCTCAGTGATCCAGCTCCTTATCTCACCAGAAGAAGCGATCGCCTTTTTTATCGGATGTGCAACGATTCGCCTCAGCGCATCGGTAGCAAACACATTGAGCGGATCTGTCATGACAACGACAAGAGCATCGTCTTCCATACGGTAAGGTATTATCTGGTAACGGCGCACCAGACCCATGGGAAGAAGGTCGAAAAGCTTTTTATCAGGAGGCTGCGTCTTCAGTGATACTTTGGGAAGTCGGAGCTGCGAGGACAAAGCGTCGGTGAGATCGTCCTCGGTTATCCAGCCCTTCGAGACGAAAACAGAACCAACCCTGGTGCCCGTCCTGGAGGCTTCATCAAGGGCCTGGTTGAGCTGGTCCTCGGTGATGAGGCCTGCCTCCAACAGGACCTCGCCTATCCTTTTACGTTCCTTCCTGGCCACTACCCTTCCTTCCGCATTGTCGAAACTTCGAGTTCAAAATGCTCCAGAAGCTCGGCAAGTGCTCTGGACTGGGTGGACCAGCCTGTATCCTGTTCAACAACCATGCTGCCAAGTCTCTGCTCCACCGCATCGATCTCCAGAAGAAGCCGGGAAACCCGGCCTTCCCTGCTGCCGATGACCTCAAAAACCCGGCTCAGGGCACTCGCAAGGGGCTTGATCTGATCCCTGGCCCTGAAATTAATGCTTTCTGGAACGTCTCCCATTGAGGCAGAGTCAACCAGGCTTTCCAGTCGAAAGAGGGGACCGGCGACCTTGTGGGTGGCAAAAAGAGCTATCGCAAGGAGGGAGATAGACACGACTATCCCGAAAAGGACGATTGCAAACCAGACTATGAGGCCCGTACTCTCGTTGAGGGATTTCATCATGAAGTAGGCGCCGGAAAAGGACTGGCCAAGCTTCCTGGAAAGAGTGACAGACAGGCAATAGTATGCAATGAAGCAGGCGATCAGGACCGCAGATGAGAAGGCGACCATGTTCCGAAGAATGAAGTTGACTTTTATAAACCGACTCATATCGATCTCCCTTAAAGTAAACCGTGGCAGGCGTCACAAAGTTTTGCCCAACCGCCAACTGGATCACCCGGAATTCTGAGAAAAAATGTCTTGAAGTACTGAGGTGACTCACCAGGATTAATGGCTGTCTCGCTGGGATAGGCCTTGACTGTATCCTTCCACTGCATGTGGATGCGGTGACATGTCGCGCAGGTCAGGACATCGTCCCATCCCACCACGAGTTCATCAGGCACTTCCATCTCAGGGAACCGCCTGTTTCGCTTCAGGTCCGCGTCTACGGGATGGGACCTGCCCAGTTTGTCGGCAGGGTGGCAGCCGTAGCAGTAATCGATGATCGGCTCAGTAAAATCATCTTCAGCTATCTGTCCATCGGAGTCTGTAGCATGGCAGTCTACACAGGTTCCGGGATCGCTTAGAAAAGTGTGAGGGTTATCGTCAAACCGCACGAGGGAGATGATGTCGGACCATGCGGCAAAAAAGACGAGGATCGTCAGGACACAAAGCGCAAACCATTTCATCTGCCTGCCTCCTGCCCGTAGCTCCGGGCCCTTCTCTTCAGTTCCTCCAGGCCGTCGTCAAGCTCCAGAAGGAGTTTTAGCCTCTCCTTGTGGTCCCCTTCAACTTCCAGGCGCCGGACCAGCTCCAACAGTTTTTCTGCCTCCTCGTCCAGGCCCTTCCAGCGACTTTTGTAGGATCCGACCAAACCACGGACCATTTCAGCCAGGGTTCCAAACTCCTTGAGGCCGGCGAAGGGGCTGGCAGGGTCACTCTCGCCGTCATGGGCCAGGGACTCCAGGATGCCCTCCAACGCGACACCGGCCCTGGTGACCCGCCTTGAAAACAGCTGGAGCAGGACGAACAAAGTGAACACACACCCCACGAAAAGGATAAGCGTTGCCTTCATAACCACGGGATACAACCCCTCCCAGGTGTTGGGCATCAGCGAGTGGCTCTGATACATCAACTCAACGAGACGGCCCTTCACGATCCTTCGCAGGATCACCGCGTAAACTAATCCACCAAAAAGAGAACCCCCAACGAGAAGCAGCATGTAGCGCATCTGGAGCCACTGTTTGACGAAGAAGTTCCTTCTCCTGCTCCACCTTACAGCTATGGACATACGCTTTATCCTTTCCCCAATATTTCGGTCACTATTACTGCTCCTTCATCCCCGCGAGACTTTCCGCCTCGATGATCCTGACGAGACTGTCAACTACTTTCGGGTCGAACTGGGAACCCGATGACCTTCTCAACTCATCAACGGCATCTGGTACTGTGAGTGCCTCCCTGTATGGTCTTGAATGCGTCATTGCATCGTATGCGTCCGCAACTGAAATGATCCTGGTTTCCAGAGGGATCTCGTGTGCCAGCAGCCCGAAAGGATAGCCGGAACCATCGCAGCGCTCATGGTGGGTCTGAATACACACCTTAACCGGCTCGAGGAATTCAATGGGGTCGAGGATCCTCTGGCCGATGAGGGGATGCTCCCTCATCTTCTCCCACTCGTTGTCGTCCAACACCCCTGGTTTGTCGGTAATGGAGCTGCTTATAACGACCTTGCCTATATCATGCAGTACGCCCGCATACCGGATCACATCTTTCTGCTTGTCCGAAAGTCCCAGGAAGTCTGCCATTTTCAGGCTGTAGTTGGTGACGTTCTCCGAGTGGTCTCTGGTCCAGCTGTCCTTGGCCTCAACAGCGTTCACCAGGGCCTTGATCGTATTAAAATAGTTCTCACTTATTGTCCCGTAAAGACGGGCGTTCTCAATTGCAATGGCAGCGTGGTTGCCCAGGATCGTCAGCAGGAAGAGATCCCTCTCATCGAAGGATCCGCCTCCCTTGCGATTGGTAACGTTCAGAATGCCCGTGACAGCCCCCTTGATCATGAGCGGAGCACAAAGCAGTGAGTCGCTCATGTAATTGGTGTTGTTGGTCCTTCCCTTCTTTATCTTTTTTACGTCCCGTACAAGAATAGGTTTCCCCTCTTCCGCGACCCAGCCCGCAATTCCCTCACCCGATCTTATCCGGGTGTTCTTTATGACCTCGTTACTGAGACCCAGCGCGTGCTTGATAATGAAACTTCCTTCAGAGTCTATGAGCATAAGTGAAACGGTCTGCGCCTTCAGGAGTGATGCCGTCTCGGAAATAACTTTCTTGAGGAGACTCTCGTTTTCCAGCTCGGACCCGATCACCTGACTTACATCGTGAATCACCCTGAACTGGTCCACCATGGCCTTGAGAGACAAATTCTTCTCGTTGATCTCCTCGGCCATCATCTGGATCTTCCGGTTTGCTTCTTCTTTTTCCTGAAGCCGGTGTGAGAGCTCGAGGTTGTTTTCCTTGAGTTTTTTTGTGGCGATGCAAACCTGGTCCGTAAGCTGCTCCTGGAAGGAGTCTTCCCTGTGCCGGGTTCGAAGCCCCTCCAGGACAAAGGCTGTCTGCCTGGCAACGGACTGAAGGACCTCTGCATCCTCTTGTGAAAAATTTTCGGGTCCGAACCTGTTGGCCGCTACCAGCACGCCGGTGGTTGAATTCCAGATCGTCAGCGGCGCTGCGATGATCCCCTTGAGTTCCCCCCCCCTGATCGGACCCTCGTCGCCTTCATAAAGAGAGGAGATCTCATCAGCTCCGTTCAAGTTCAGCAACCTGGCTTCCGTCATTGCTATATCGGCAGCTTTGTCGAGAATGTTCCTCCTTACCCTGGAACCGTCTGTTCCCCAGAGCTCCAGCTGGGGTTCCCGGTCTTCGTATCCCATGTCGCTCGTATCAACCAGTTCACCAGAGTCGCTGTCCACAAGATAGAGACAGCAGACCTCGCAGTCCAGTGCCCTGCGCACAACCCTGAGAGTAAGCTTGAGTATCTTCTTGACATCGAAAACTGTGGACATGGCCTCGCCGAGACGCTCGAGGACCTCCACTGTCTTCGCCTTGTTAGAAAGGGACTCCCGAAGAAAACTGTTTTCCCTTGCAACCTTGTGATGGCTGGCCGCCTGCCTTATTGCATGGACAACAATGTCCGGATCATCATCAATACAGAAAAACCCGTGGGCGCCGTGTTTGATGAACTTTGTCATCGTCGTAAAAGCTTCTCGCTGGCCGTAGACCAGGACTGGTGGTGGAACATCCAGGCTCAGTACTGCGTCAAAGGACCTTTTATTGTCTATGGCAGGAACAGAAAGATCTATGAGCACAACGTCGACCTCGGCCACAGCGAGCCGGTGCACAAGATCTGCACCTCCCTGAACGACCTCGATATCAAAGAGCGTCCGGGGAAGAACTTTGCGGATCTTTTCAGTCAGGTCAGCTGACCTCTCCCTCAGGAGAACTTTAACAGCGGCCTTGGACCTTCCGGATGATAGATGGCTTTTACTCATCGAATTGGAGCTCCAGGAACAATCCCCGCTCCTTCTCCTCATCCCTGATCAAATCCCGTATCTCGGCGATGGTCAGCCTCTCGTCCTTGAGTTCGGAGATCCGTCCAAACCGTGACCGTATGACGTCAGGATCATACAGACCATACCCACCCTGGGTCCTCCCCTCGACGGGAAAGAGCCCCTGCGTCGTGTAGAAGTTTACCTTGGAGGGCGATATCCCAAGCATCCGGCAAATGTCTTTTCGCTTGACAAGCAAGGCCATGGTAACCCCCAGCAATAAGTGTTAAGTGTTAATTTGCGCTTACGGTTTTAGTTTAAAAAAAAAATTCTATATTTGTCAAGGGGTTTTACCGGCTATCTTAAAGTACGGCTTCCAGGCTTTGTAACGGGGATCCCGCTTTTACAAAGGGGGCACTCGCCAGGATCGTATGCAGGAGCATGTATCTGAAGCAGAGAAAAGTGTGGTCTGTCTGTTGGAGGAACCGCTTCCTGTGCAAAACGATGAACAATGGAAGCAGTGGCGAGGAGATCACCGCCCATATCCTGCGCAAGGAGGGCTGATTCTCTTATGGAGCCACCAGTCGTGACAACATCCTCTACAGCCAGCACTCTTTCGGAGGGGTTAACACCAAACCCGCGCCTGAAAGTCATCCTGCCTTCCACGCGCTCTGTGAAGATCGCCCTTGCTCCCAGAAAACAGGCGGTCTCCTGACCGATCACAATCCCCCCGACGGCAGGGGAAACGACTACGTCCACTTCCCCTTCAACCATGGCCGCGAGTTTTTTCCCGAGATCTCTGGCAATTTGAGGGTGCTGCAGTACCATGGCGCACTGCAGATATGTCGGACTGTGGCGACCGGAGCTAAGGCCGAAATGCCCGTCGAGGAGGGCTTCCCTGTCACGAAAGACCTTGAGGAGACCCTCAGACACCGCTTTTGTCCAGCAGCTCCTTTATCTTGCTCTGAAGCGCTTCATTCTCATAAGGCTTGGTAAAATATGCATCCGCCCCCATGGCCATACCCTTTTTTGCGTCCTCGTCCGAGTAGTAAACCGCTGAGATCATAACAACAACCGTGTCTGAAAGGGCGGGATCTTCCTTGATCTGCCGGCAGAGCTCAAAACCATTCATACCCGGGATGTTTACATCAAGCAGAACGATATCCGGGCGCTCCTGGTGAACTTTTTTAAGCGCGTCCATCCCTTCCTGAGCTGTTATGATATCGTAACCTTCCATCTCGAATATCTGTTTCTGCATGGTAAGGATAACAATGTTGTCCTCAACGATGAGAAGTTTGTGAGCCATTTGGACCTCCCCAGTACAAAGTCATCAGAAAATTCCATAAATCAGCCTCGCATTCTACCATATTTTCCCCGGTTTCGTGCCGTTTTATATTGGTCAGGCCGTGTTTGGCCTTTTATTATGATATCCCCAATTCGTTCAGTATAGCTTCGGCAGCTGCCCGCCTGTCCACTGCATTTACGATGGGCCTCCCCACCACTATATAGTCTGCCCCGGAAATGGCGGCCTGTGAAGGTGTGGCCGTCCGTGCCTGGTCGTCTTTCGCGGAACCTGCCGGACGAATACCCGGCGTGACAAGTATACAGGCATCGTCCAGACTCTGCCTGAGACTTGCAACTTCGAGGGGAGAGCACACTATACCATGGGCACCAGCATCCCTGGCAAGACGGGCCAGTCTCTTGACCTGCACACCAAGAGGTTCACTAAAACCTATATTGCCCGCATCTTCCTGGGTGAGGCTGGTCAGGACGGTAACGGCAAGCACCCTGGCTTCCCCCGCCGCCTGGGCTGCAGCCCGAATCATATCACTACCCCCGCTGGCGTGAACCGTCAGGAAAGCGACTCCCCGGTCCACAACACCCTCCACCGCTTTCTTAACCGTGTTGGGTATGTCGTGGAATTTCAGGTCGAGGAACACATTCCCTCCCGCATCGCATATCCTGTCTATCACATCGGGGCCGCACCGGGCGAACAGCTGGGAACCGACTTTGAATGCAGACACCATTTCACCAAGCTCGCCAGCCAGGGCAACCGCCTCTTCAACATCGTCCATGTCCAGCGCAACCATCAGTCCAGTACTCATCAGTTCTCCACAAGATCCGGCAGGAAGTAATTATTTTAAAATTTTTAACAACAAAGGATCTTTAAATCAACCAAATATGCCATTTAACCGATAGTGATACTGTTAATGAGCTTATTAAGGGAATCTATCCCGTTTTCGATCATGTAGCGTTCGATGCCCTCGGCGATCCGAAGTGTAACGGATGGATCCACGAAGGAGGCCGTTCCAACCTGCACTGCACTTGCCCCGGCTATCAGAAACTGGAGCGCATCATCGACCGAAGATATGCCTCCTACACCCACAACCGGAACGTCCACTTCCCGCGCAGCTTCAAACACCATTCTGAGGGCGATTGGCCTGATGGCCGGCCCGGAGAGCCCACCCACTGCCGATCCCAGGACAGGCTTTCTGGCAGCCACGTCAATAACCATACCGGTCAGGGTATTAATGAGGGATATCGAATCCGCACCGGCATCAGCCACAGCCCTGGCTATCCGGGGTATGTCTCCCACGTTGGGTGAGAGTTTGACCATCAGATGCAGACCCGTTATCTTCCTCACGGATTCCACAAGCCCCGATGCCATGTCCGGGTCCAGACCAAACTGGACTCCGCCCTCCTTAACGTTTGGGCAGGATATGTTTAGCTCCAGGGCGCTTATCCCTTTGTGTCCGTCAAGTCTGGCCGCAACTTCAAGGTACTCCTGTGTGGAGCTTCCCAGGACATTCACAACCACTGTAGCCCCGGCATCTTCAAGAAAAGGCAGTTTTTCCGAGAGAAAATTTTCGACACCAACGTTCTGAAGCCCAATAGAGTTTAGCATCCCGGAGGGGGTTTCGACTATTCGCGGCGGCGGATTGCCTTCGCGCGGTTCCAGCGAGATCCCCTTGACTACGATCGCTCCCAGACGGGATAGATCAAAATATTCTGACCCTTCCTCTCCGTACCCGAAGGTCCCCGAAGCGGTCATAACCGGATTTTTCAGAACAAAACCCCTGCCAAGATCAACACGTTGATCAACTTTATCCGCACCCATCCTGCCTCCTGAAGCCATTGGATCAGAGTCCACCAGGAAATGAACCCGGCACAAGAAGCCTGCCATCGAAAACCGGCCCATCGCGGCAGACCCGCCTGTATTCGTTTCCCTGTCTGCCTGCCACACGCACCGCGCACCCCATGCACACACCAAAACCGCAGGCCATCCTCGATTCCAGGCTGAACTGTGATGACTCCGCCAGGGCCGAGGACAGCCGGTGAACTTCGGCCATCATCATGTTGGGACCGCACACGAAGAGGTGGTGTCCTTTCCCGCCGTCAAAACCCGACAGCAGCCCGGTAACCATGCCGGACCTGCCGCAGCTTCCGTCCTCAGTACACGTCTTAACCGTTATCCCCAATTCTTCAATAACATCAAGGGCCACCATCGTCTTTTTGCTCCGGCCGCCGTACAGGACGGCCAGCTCTTCATGTCTCCCCCTGGCGGCCATCTCCCGGGCAAGGGCAAGGAGTGGAGGCAGACCTATGCCCCCGGCGATAAGCAAGCTCCGGCTGCCCTCGGGAGGCAGGTTGAATCCACTGCCCAGGGGCCCCAGGAACCACACTCTGCGTCCTACAGACCAGCTGGACATAGCCATGGTCCCACGTCCCGCAATCCTGTAAAATATTTCGATCCTGTCCCCGTCATTCACCTTCCAGAACCCCGCAATCCCGAAGGGCCTCGCAAGTAGAGGGGCACTCTCGGCTGAGATGCGAAGCATTATGAATCTACCCGGCTCCGGTTTGACTGAGAGGCCGGCAGGGACCTCAAGTATCAACCGCCGGTGGCCATCGGCCTCGCGGCTGTTTGATACTACCATTGCCCCGACAAGGGATGTCTCTTGAAATACTTCGTGTCCGCTACACATATATGTCCCGGTTAGAAAAGATCAATCTACCGGCCCCGCATATGAAATACGCCACTTTCCATCCCCCTGTATGAAGGGAAAAAGTTTGAACTGGTCCATGTACTCCCCTGTTGCGAGCGTCAGGTGATCAACGCCGGATGGGAAGCGGCCCAATGTGGGATCCATGGGTATCCAGGCGCCCACGTTCACCTCCACCCATGTGTGGAAAAGGTACATACCCCGATCTGGCATGTAAACAACGCCGTAGGCAAAGTGTGACTCAATTCCTGCGGATCTAAGAAGCGCCAGCGTGAGGAGGCTGTGTGACTGGCACTCACCCTCACCGGCCTCGAGAGCCTCGAGAGCGGAAAAACCTTCCCGCATGCTTTTTCCCAGATGTTCGTAGACCCACCTGCCGATAGCTTCTGACCTGTCCCAGGGGTCCTCTATCCCCGATACGATGGAACCGGCAAGCTCCTGGATCCGCTCCGAGTCCAGGTTGAGCCCGAACCCTTCTTCCTGTTGAGGCTGCCTGGATCGCAACCTCTGCGCAATGGACGGCACCACCGGTTTTTCCAGGCGAACGGTGACCAGGCTCTCCCCTGGCTCGATCTCCTGCCATTGGCCGGAAGGCAATTTCGCCGGCAGTCCTTCAACCTTCAGGAGGGCAGATCCCCGGTCAGCCAGTCCGGGGGGAATATCTATTGCGGGCACTGCTGTTGTAGTAAATATCTTTTCCAGGGAAAGAGCCCCGTAAGTGTCGTCCTTCCCGGTACTGTCAGCCCTGAGTCCCCAGGGCATCGTTTCTTTTACAACCATGCCTGCAGGGTCGATCCACATATCTTCCTCCATACCCCACATGGAGATGGAGAACTTTCTGTCCCCATCTTCCTTACCCATGTAGTGGATCCTCACCGGGATCTTCCTGCCCAGGGTCAGTGAGAAGAGCTGTACCTCCCTGTAACCCTCATCGGGAAAGCCCAGGCCTGAAATATAGAGCGAAAGCGACTCCATTGTGACAGCCCCCTCAGGCACATTCACCCTTTTGCTCCTGGCACTCTTCCCCATGAGCTCTTCTTTCAGATAGCTGCCGTCCCCCATGAGCAGCCATTTCGTGTTCCACCTGCCGCCTCCGAAGTCAACAGTACTCACACTTCCCAGTAAAGTAAGATCGCTCTTGAAGTAGGCCCTCTGACTTGTTGCCAGCTTTATGCTTTCGCCCATGAAGGAAAGTCTCATTTCCAGCTTTTCTGCAACCCGCACAGCCGGGCCTTCACCGGTGTTACTCCAGCGTCCTGCAGCTTTTTCAAACCTGTAGTCACCTACCCTTATCGAACCTGAATATATCCCAAGCGAACGGGACGTAACCTCACCCGAAACGGAAAAATACGATCCGGGGTCCTGAACTTTTTTCCCGGCAGACCTGCAGGCCGGAGTGGCCATGGCGGCGGCTATCAGGATGAATAGTAATCCTGCAGTGGTTTTACGTCCCAATCTTTCCTCATAAGGGCCTCAATGCCCAGAACCACCGCCCTGGCCCCTGGTATAGTTGTGAAGTAGGCTATGTTCTGGTCCACTGCGGATCGTCTGATCGTGTAAGAGTCCGCAATGGATTGTGCCCCCTCAACTGTGTTGATCACTATCTGGACTTCCCTGTTTATTATGGCGTCGACAACATGGGGACGCCCCTCTCTGACCTTCCTGACAAACTCGGTAGATATTCCACATCCCTCAAGGTAATTGCGTGTGCCTCCGGTCGCCAGCATCCTGAATCCCATCTCTGCCAGCTTTTGAGCAACGGGCAGGATACCATCCTTATCGCCGTCCTTGATGGACAGGAGGGCTGTTCCCGCCACCGGTATCTGCAATCCCGCGGCAAGCTGTGCTTTGGCAAAGGCGAGACCGAACTTTTCGTCAATTCCCATCACCTCGCCGGTAGACCTCATCTCAGGGCCTAAAAGTGTGTCAACACCGGGGAATTTAATAAAGGGGAAAACAGCTTCCTTGACGCTGATGTGCTTCGGAACGATCTCCCCGGTAAAACCAAGGTTGTCCAGTTTCCTTCCAACCATAACTTTCGCGGCCAGCCTGGCAAGCGGCACCCCTATAGCTTTGCTCACAAAGGGCACCGTACGGGACGCCCTTGGATTGACCTCCAGGATGAATATCTCAGAATCCTTTATGGCAAACTGAATGTTCATCAGTCCCAGGACTTCAAGGGCCTCTCCCAGGAGGCGAGTCTGTCTTCCTATCTCCTCTATCATGTCCGGTTTTAGAGAAATGGGCGGCAGGCTGCAGGCCGAATCGCCGGAGTGCACGCCAGCCTCCTCTATGTGCTCCATAATACCGCCGATAACTACCCTTTCGCCGTCGGAAAGTGCATCAACGTCGATCTCGATAGCGTCCTCCAGGAACTTGTCGATCAGGACCGGGTGTTCGGGGGAGGCAGTCACTGCCTCCGTCATATATCTGTCGAGGCTCTCCTCGTCGAAAACGATCTCCATGGCTCTTCCTCCCAGCACGTAGGAAGGCCTTACCACCACAGGATAACCTATCCTGGAGGCGGCGCGGCGCGCCTCTTCCACCGAAGTTGCAACGTCGTTGGGAGGCTGTCTCAGGTCCAGCTTCCTGAGCATACCAGAGAATCTTTCCCTGTCTTCAGCCAGATCTATCTTGTCAGGACTTGTGCCGATAATGGGAACGCCAGCCGATTCCAGATCCAGGGCCAGCTTTAAGGGGGTCTGGCCGCCGAACTGAACAATTACGCCGTCGGGCTTTTCCACATCCACAATATTCAGTACGTGCTCCAGGGTCAGGGGTTCGAAATAGAGCCTGTCAGAGGTATCATAGTCGGTGCTGACCGTCTCGGGGTTGCAGTTGACCATGATAGTTTCATAACCCTCTTCAGCCAGCGCAAGGACACCGTGCACACAGCAGTAGTCAAACTCTATGCCCTGCCCTATCCTGTTGGGCCCCCCGCCAAGGATTATCACTTTCTTTTTCCCGGAGGGTGCCGACTCGTCTTCTTTTTCATAGGTCGAGTACAGATAGGGAGTGTGCGCTTCAAACTCGGCTGCGCAGGTGTCAACGGTCTTGAAGGTAGCCTTGACCCCGTCCCCGGTCCGTCTCTGCCGGATCCGCTCCTGTCCGGTTCTCATAAGCTGGGCGAGCCTCAGGTCAGAAAATCCCAGCTGTTTTGCAGTTAACAGGTCTTCGGTGGAAAGGTCCTCAAGAGACCTGCTGCCAAGCCATTTCTCGGCCTGAACAACGGTCATGACCTGTTCCAGAAACCACGGGTCAATACCTGTCAGCTCTCGTATTTCGGCAAAATCCACTCCCCTCCTGAAGGCTTCAGCCAGGTACCACATCCTCTCCCAGTTAGGTACCCTCAGTTTTTCACGAAGCTCTTCCTCACTGGCCTCTTCCCTTTCCTCGAAACCGGCGGTGTCGATCTCCAATGACGACACAGCTTTGCCAAGGGCTTCCTTGAAAGTTCTGCCGATGGCCATCACCTCACCCACCGATTTCATCTGGGTCGTCAGCAGCTGGTCTGCCTTGGGGAATTTTTCAAAGGCGAATCTGGGGAACTTGACGACTACATAGTCTATTGTCGGCTCGAAGCAGGCAGGCGTCTCCCGCGTTATGTCATTGGTGATCTCGTCGAGAGTGTAGCCCACAGCCAGCCTGGCGGCAATCTTTGCTATAGGAAAACCGGTCGCCTTGGAGGCAAGGGCGCTGGAGCGCGAAACCCTCGGGTTCATCTCTATGACCACCATCCTGCCAGTTTCGGGACATACGGCGAACTGAATGTTGCTGCCGCCGGTATCCACTCCGATCTCACGAATGATGGCCAGAGATGCGTCCCTCATCTCCTGATACTCCCGATCCGTAAGCGTCAGGGCCGGCGCGACTGTGATGGAATCCCCCGTGTGTATACCCATGGGATCGAAGTTCTCGATAGAGCACACGATGACCACATTATCCTTCCGGTCCCTCATGACTTCCAGCTCGAACTCTTTCCAACCCACAATACTCTCTTCGACGAGTATCTCGCCCGTGGGCGAGAGGTCCAGGCCCCACTGGACGTAGCGGTCGAATTCTTCCATGTTGTAGGCGATGTTCCCTCCGGTGCCACCCAGGGTGAAAGACGGCCTTATTATCGCCGGCAGCCCCACTTCCTCCAGTGTTTTTATTGCATCCTCATAGGAGTTGGCGAAACCGCTTTTTGGAAGGTCCAGGCCGATCCTGGTCATGGCTTCCTTAAACCGGTCTCTGTCTTCTGCCTTCTCGATAGCTGCCCGGTCGGCGCCGATCATCTCAACACCGTACCTGGCGAACACTCCAGCCTCGTCCAGTTCAACTGCAAGATTGAGGGCTGTCTGCCCGCCCAGGGTGGGAAGAACCGCGTCGGGCCGTTCCTTTTCAATGATCGATTCCAGAAACTGGGCAGTTAGGGGTTCGATATATGTCCTGTGGGAAAGCTCGGGATCCGTCATAATGGTGGCAGGATTGCTGTTTACCAGCACCACTTCGAACCCCTCCTCCACGAGGACTTTGCAGGCCTGGGTGCCTGAGTAGTCGAATTCACACGCCTGTCCTATTACGATAGGCCCCGAACCGATCAGGAGTATTTTCTTTATGTCATCGCGTTTGGGCATAATGTTGTGTTCAAGGTTGAAAGTTCAACGTTCAAGGTTGATCCTTGATTCCGGATTTTGGACGTTGGGCTTTGGGCTCTGGACGTTGGTCACGATCTGTCCTTATTCATCAACTCGACGAACCTGCCGAACAGGTAGTTGGAATCGTGTGGTCCGGGGGAAGCCTCCGGGTGATACTGTACCGAAAAAGCCGGTATTTTCAGGTGTTCGATGCCCTCCACTGTCCTGTCATTCAGGTTGATGTGAGTCACCCTGACCTCATTGTCAGTCCCTGCCAGGGAATCCGGCTCGACAACGAATCCATGATTCTGGGAGGTTATCTCCACTTTTTCAGTTGTCAGGTCCATGACCGGATGGTTCCCGCCGTGATGACCAAACTTCAGTTTGGATGTCCTGCCCCCAAGGGCAAGGCCCAGTACCTGATGCCCCAGACATATCCCGAATATTGGAACTTTTCCCAGAAGGCCCCGAACCGTCTCAACGGCGTACTGAACCGGTTCAGGATCACCCGGGCCGTTGGAGAGGAATACCCCGTCTGGAGCAAGCCCCAATATGCGGTCGACGCCCGTATTTGCAGGGACTACTGTTACCCTGCAGCCCACGCCGGCCAGTTCCCTCAAAATGTTTCGCTTGATACCGTAGTCGACAGCTACCACGTGGTATCTGAGATCAACTTCCGAAAACCCCGTCAGGGGATGATAAGGGCCCTCCTCCCAGGAATATTCCTTCCCCGGAGTCACTTCAGCGACCAGATCCCTGCCCTCCATACTCCCCCAGTCCCTGGCGAGGTCAACCAGCTCGTCCGGATTGATGTCTCCGATGCCGATTGCCCCGGCCTGGGCACCCCTGTCACGGATATGGCGTGTCAGGGCCCTTGTATCAATGCCTTCAATACCGGTTATGCCACTGCGGTCAAGGAATACGTCCAGATCCTCACGGGCCCTCCAGCTGCTGGTCACAAGAGAACTCTCTTTAACGACGAAGCCGGCGACCCATGGCTTGATCGATTCCGAATCCTCGGGATTAGTACCCGTGTTGCCGATCTGGGGAGCCGTCATCATTACGATCTGTCTGTGGTACGAAGGGTCGGTCAGCACCTCCTGATAGCCTGCAAGGCAGGTGTTGAAAACCACCTCGCCGACGCTGACATCCTGAGCCCCGAAACCCCAGCCGGCGAATATGGTTCCATCGGCAAGGCCAAGGTGCGCCCGCGGCCTTCCCGACCTGATCATCTGGGACAGGCTCAGCATTTCAGGCATCCTCTTCAAGTCTGTAGACCATCTTGCCGCCAACCATGGTGTATAATACCTGCCCCTTCAATTCCATTCCGGCAAAGGGCGTGTTTTTACCCATTGAAGCGAATTTTTCCGGATCTACTGTCCACTCTCTCGCAAGATCTACCAGTGTCAGGTCAGCCGGGCCCGTCTGCACTATCCCCCCCCCTTCGAGTCCCGCTATCCTCGCGGGATTACAGGTCCACTTTGCCACAGCCTCGGGGAGATTAAGGAGCCCATCATCCACAAGCTTCAGTGTCAGGGCAAGGGCCGTCTCAAGGCCGGACACCCCGAAGGCCGCCAGATCGAACTCCAGGTCTTTTTCATCCTGGTGGTGGGGCGCGTGGTCTGTTGCTATGACATCGATGGTACCGTCAGCAAGAGCTTCTTTTACTGCCTCCAGGTCTTCGGCCGACCCCAGTGGGGGGCGCATCTTGGCGTTGGTATCGTACCGGGCCACGTCATCTTCTGTCAGTGTAAAATAGTGCGGACACGTCTCGGCGGTAAGTTCCAGCCCATCTGCCTTTGCAGCCCTCACCAGGGCAAGGGAACCAGATGTACTGATGTGTGCCAGGTGCAGCCTGCCGCCGAATTCCCTGAGCAGTGCGATATCGCGCGCTACTGCTGATGCCTCCGATGATGACGGTATCCCTTCCAGGCCCAGCCTGGTAGACACGGAGCCTTCTCTCATCACGCCGTCTCCAGCTATGGCAAGGTCCTCGGCGTGGTCTATTACGAGGAGACCGAAATGGTCAGAATAGGCTATTGCCCTTCTCATCAGATCGCCGTTGGTGACAGGCAGTCCATCATCCGACACTGCAACGCAGCCGGCGGCGGCAAGTTCTCCCATCTGGGAAAGTTTTTCACCCCTCATACCCTCGCTGAGGCAGCCGACTGGATAAACCCTGGCAAACCCGGCTTCTGCAGCCTTGTCCAGGATATAGCTGGTAATTGAAGCGTTGTCATTGACCGGTTCTGTGTTTGCCATGCACATCACCGAAGTGATCCCGCCCCTTACCGCAGCGGCCGTTCCTGACTCAACAGTTTCCTTGTACTCGAACCCGGGCTCCCGCAGGTGACAGTGCATGTCAATGAATCCCGGGAAAATCGCCAGTCCTCGGGCCTCGATCACTTCAGCACCATCAGGAGTGGCCAATTTTTTCCCGATCCCGGTTATGACACCGTCAGAAATGGCAATGTCGAGCACCTCATCAGTTACCGAGCCGGGATCAACTACCCTGCCCCCCTTAATCAGCCAATTCATCGCCGCCTCCGCCGAGAAGGTAAAGTATCGCCATCCTGACCGCAACACCGTTTTCCACCTGGTCCAGTATAACGCTGTAAGGCCCATCGACCACATCCGAGGAGATCTCAACGCCCCTGTTAATGGGACCGGGGTGCATCACAAGAACATCGTCAGCGGCGCCGGTAAGCCTCTGCGCGTTCAGCCCGAAGAAACGCGAGTATTCTCTCAACGTCGGGAAGAGGGACCCGCTTTTTCTCTCCATCTGTATGCGAAGCATCATTATGACGTCAGCACCGTCGATGGCATCTTCCAGCCCTGTGGCCACTCTCGCCCCCAGATCTTCAATGCCCGGAGGGATCATTGTCGCTGGACCGCCAACCGTTACCTGGGCACCAAGGGTGGTAAGACCGTAGATGTTCGACCTTGCTACTCGGCTGTGGGAGATATCACCTATGATTGAGACCTTGAGGCCCTCGATACGGCCCTTTTTTTCGCGTATTGTATAGAGGTCCAAAAGCCCCTGCGAAGGGTGCTGATGTGAGCCGTCTCCAGCGTTGACCACCGAACAGCCCAGGATCCTGGACAGGAGTTCGGGCGCCCCTGAAAACTTGTGCCTGATCACGACTACATCCGGAACCATTGACTCGATGTTCCTGGCGGTGTCGATGAGCGTCTCTCCCTTGACAGTGCTGCTGGCCGATGCCGAAATATTTACCGCATCGGCACCCAGCCTCTTGGCCGCGATCTCAAAGGAGGTCCTCGTCCTTGTGCTGGGCTCGAAAAAAAGGTTGATGACCGTTTTTCCCCTCAGGGTGGGAACCTTTTTGATCTTGCGCCGGGAGATCTCCTTCATCCCCACTGCGACGTCCAGGACTTTTGATATATCTTCCGGCGAGTAGCCGTCGAGGCCCAGAAGGTGTCTGCTCTGTCCGATCATAACTCACCCTCCGTAATGACTACCTCGTCTTCCCCTTCGCCCATCTCTGTCAGCAGGACCTGGATCTGTTCGAACTGTCCCGTGGGGATGTTCCTCCCCACAAAATCTGCTTTTACTGGAAGCTCCCGGTGCCCCCTGTCCACGAGGACTGCCAGCTGCACCCTGGCAGGGCGGCCGAGGTCGATTAGGGCGTCTAATGCCGCCCTCACTGTTCGGCCCGTATGAAGGACATCATCCACCAGGACTACGGTCTTGCCCCGGATGTCGAAAGGCAGATCAGTGCCCTTGGGAACAGGCGGTGGTTTGGCATCAATGTCATCCCTGTGGAAGGTGATATCCAGCCTTCCCAGGGGGACGTCCACCCCCTCAACGCTCCTGATATTGTCGCAGATCCTGGCCGCAAGGAACGGTCCGGGCTCTGGAATGCCCACTATGGCCAGATCATGCGGGCCCTTGTTCCGTTCCAGGATCTCGTGGGAGATGCGGAGCAAAGACCTCGTTATCTCCGCTGAGTTCAGTATCTGCCTCTTTCTTCTGCCCTGCATAAGGTCACCTCGCTAAAAAAAAAGCCCCTCCGCCTGAGGGCAGAGAGGCTTGCGTAAGTTATGTGAGTGGTGCCGTATTCATTCTTCGTCCCTTGCCGATCTCTCCGGATCAGATTAAAGGGTTAGTGTATGCGTAATATAATCCGCTCAGGCCGCAAAGTCAAGTGTCGCTTGTTTCCCTTGCATTCTTAAGTAGTTGGCTTCGGTTTCAGGATCACATGGTTCCTGCAACAGCCCCTTCGCCTTCGCATAGTTACACAATCAAGCTACTGGTAGTGGAGCATAGGAGCATTAGAAATTAGAGCATTACAAAAAACCCGCTGGTCGTTGGACGTTGGACCTTGGACGAGGTCATAAGTTCAATCGTTTATCCACCCCTACCCTCGTTTCCACCCTGGGATGGAAGTTCCAGGTATACGAATAGCGGGGCACTATCTCCACGGTGATGCTGTACTCTGTCTCGATGAGGACCTGGCCTGTATCAGGATCCTTGCGGACGATCAGCTGCTCATCGGTAATGGGGATATTGTAGCCCCTCGCCTCCTGCATCAGGTTGCTCTTTGCCCGCCCTACCTTGTTTACCGAAAGGAGCCTTGCCTGCTCCTCCATCTCGTTCTCAAACATCCAGTAGCGCAGGTAGGGCGTGCCCACCTTGATGGCAGAAACAATCCCGAAAGCGATCACAAGTATGAGGAGCCACTTTCCAATTCGCATCAGGCCCAGTTTCAGGTTTCAGGTTCCAAGTTTCAAGTAAAAAATTATTTGGTCATTGGGGTCAGACCTCACTTTCTTACTTTTTTAGTCTTTTGGCCCTTATCTTGCTT
>CAYVSA010000013.1:15253-39566 GCA_964454175.1 uncultured Pseudomonadota bacterium | reverse complement strand
ATGCGTGCGGTCCAAAGTCCCAGGACCCATGGCCTATGAACAATTACCAATAATCCAATATCCAAATCGATTGTTGACCTTGGACCTTGGACTGAACCTACACTCCATCTATCCTCTCCGCAACGACTATTACCTTATTAGAGTCAGCTGCGTCGAGACCGCGCTCCAGGATCCGGAACCTGTTCTTCAGCGTTCCGGGTAAAGCGCTGTATTTCTCCTCCAGGGCCACCAGGAACCTGCCATCGGGCCGGTCAACAAATTCGGCCAGGTCAGTTTCGCTGCCGATCCACACCGAGTTGCGCCCGGCGTAAAACAGCACCCCCGGTCTGAAGTATCCGTAAACGGCCATGGCATCGCCGGTTGACGCAGCCTGTGCCACCGCCTTTCCCGCTGCAGGCGCCATTCTGGCACCCTCCAGGGCAGGTGCCGCCACCAGGTGGATGCCCAGCACTCCGATCGCCGCGCCGTAGGCAGCCCACTTGAATGCTCTAACGGGGGTGCCCCTCAAATACAACACTGTCCCCATTATGGGTGCCAGGAGCATTGGGATCCCAGCCAGAAAATAGGGCGAAAGCTCAGGGACGCGTGCATTGAAAAGATAAAATATCACTGCCGGGTAGAAGACTGCAGGCAGAAAAGCAGAAAACCAGGAGGCTGAAAGGCCTCTGTTTCGACCAGTGCGGGAACCCTCCAGGGAGGATGCCAAAGCGCCGATCATGAGGCTTAAGGCAGGGAAAACCGGCAGTATGTAAGTCGGAAGCTTGGTCCTGGCAGCTGTAAAGAACAGTATCACGGTCAGGGCCCATGTGATAAGGAGCACCCCGAACCCGGCGTGAGCGCCTGCGGCGCGCTTCAGCCGCAGAGTTGACCTGAAACCCTGTGGCAGGAATCCTGCCCACGGGAAAAAACCCGCAAGGAGGACCAGCACGTAGTAGTAGATCGGTCCACTGTGGCTTTCCATCGGTTTTAAGAACCTTGCCACGTTGTGTTTCATGAAAAACCCGGCAACAAGATCCCCTCCCGTTCTGGCCGATGCAATCACATACCAGGGAACAGCAATGGCAAGGAAGATAAGGATGCCCACCGGGTTAAAAAGCCTCATCAGCGTAAATTCCCCACTCCTGTCCAGGAGACAGAACACAACCAGGGCACCGAGAGGAAGCACGATCCCGGCCGGTCCCTTGGCCAGGACGGCAAATCCCATACTTGCCCATGAAATTACTCCCATAATGGGCTTTCGCGGGGCAAAAAAAGCCGAAAGAACTGCGAGGTTCGTAAAGAAGACAAGAAAAGCATCCGTGGTGGCCGACCTTGACGAGACGGTAAAGAGGAAAGACACGGCAAGTACCAGTCCGGAAACGAACCCCCCGGTGGTTCCAAGGATCCTGTTTCCCACCTCGGCCACGAGCAGTACTGTCAAGAGCCCGAACAGGCCAGCAAAGAACCTGGCGGCAAACTCATTCTGGCCGAAAACTGAAAAAGACGCCATCATCAGCCAGTAGTGCAGGGGCGGCTTGTCAGTGCGAAGCTCGCCGTTCAGAGTCGGCACAACAAGGTCACCTCGCTCTGCCATCTCTACGGCTGCACGGGCGTTACTCGTCTCATCGATATCCCACAGCGGGGTTGAGCCCAGCCCGGCAAAGAACAGTGCCAGACACAAAACTGTGAGAAAAATATGATATTGGATGGATCTCACCGCTTTGCACTCTTGAGGTTCATGGCAAGCATTATTAAGGCCAGGATAATGCCCGCAGCCCCTGCAGACCTCAATACATAGGGGTTATACGCTGTCATGGGCTCGAAAAGTAAAAGCCATACGCCTGAGGCCGCTGCCAGGGCCAGGTAGACTCTGTCCCCAACCCTTCCAGTCCTTTCCAGCCTGGCTGAAATACCCTCAAATCCATGGAGTACTGCCCAGGCAGCGATCCACCCTGCAGCCGCGCCGAAAAACGCGTCCAGGGGAAAGTGGGCCCCTATATAGATCCTGGAAAAACCCACCGCTGCTGCTGCACCCACTGCCAGGCGATACACCCACCAGGGCGCCAGGGGCCTTAAGGAAAATGCAGCCGCAAAAGCAGTAGCTGTGTGACCTGATGGAAAAGAGTTGCCCCTCAGTACGGGCCCAAGGACGAATGCCCCTTCACCCAATACTGACGGGGGGCGCGGAGAAGACACCAGTTCCTTCACGATGCTGGTGATGATGCCGGCAAGGATGATCGCCAGTATGGCCCTTACGGTGATATCTTTCCTGAAAGGCGCCAGGAGACAAAAAATGAGGGCTGCGACAACGCCATTTCCCAAGTGGGTCACAGAGAGCATAACGCTGTCGGGAACCGCACCCCAGGAACCATTGAGTAAAGAGAAAAGCGGCTTATTGAGGAGCCAGACAAGGCCCGCGGCTCCAAGAAGGGCCGCAGACATCCTTATCACTGTGCTGCTCATGAACCTTTGAACTGTCGCGAAAGAGCTGCTCATATGATGCACACCTCAGGAAAGGTCTTCTCTCAGAACTTCCGGTTTCAGACGGCCCCCGAAAACGTAGGGTATCCCTCCCAGGGCACCGTTTAAGAGCACAATAGAGAACCACATGACTGCCAGTGCGAATGCCTCCTCCCTGGCAACACCGAAAAAACCCAGCATGTACACGTAGGCGGCCTCCCGCAGACCTATACCGTTGAGACTCAGGGGAATCGTTGCGGCAATTGCCGACACCGGGTAGATAACCATCCAGGCCGCCATGGGGACTGATAGACCCAGTGCGGCTCCCATCAGCAGGTGTGAGATCACAACACCTGCGTGAATTGCGAGGGACAGCCCCAGGGCTCTTGCCGCAACCTGCGGTCTATTCCAGTAAACGAAAAGCTTCTCCCTGGGTATATCCCTTAACTTTTTTACCAGATGCAGGATCGGGTTAATGAACCAGGGTAAAAATACAAGGACGAAGTAGAACACAAAGACAAAACCAGCCAGCCCTGCTCCGAGCCACAGGGGCAGATATCCCCAGACAAAGATAAGTCCAGCCAGGGTGAATACCTGCTGACCAGCCATCCCGATGACACGGTCGGCCAGGGTTGTATAAAATGCCGCTGGCGCCCTTTTCATACTCTCGGCGATGTAGTACGTCTTGACCGCGTCGCCACCCACTACGGTGGGCAGGAAAAGGGAAAAAAACATCCCGGTGAAATAGATCTTGAACACGCGAAACCAGTCGAAGTTAAAATCCAGGGGCTCCATGAGCAGCTGCCACCTGCGCGTGCTAATAACCTGTGAGGCTATGAGGGCCGCAAGGGCCCCCAACCACAGGGCCTTATTGCTGTCGACAAGGAAACCGAAGGAGTGGCCCAGATCGAGCCTTGACAGAAGAAATCCCACCGCAAGGGCACTGACCGTTACTTTTGCCAGGAACAGGGCTGTCTTTTTACTACTTACCTCCGACAATTTCCTTGATCCTGTAACGGGATTTATCCTGGGATTCATAGTAGGTGCGGGCAAGGACCTCTGACAGCAGCCCTATGGACAGGAGCTGTATCCCGGCTATTATCATCAGGGTGCCCAGGAGAAGAAGTGGTCTTGTGCCGATATCCACCCCTCCGATGAGCTTGAGCAGGGCCAGATATCCGTCTATAAGGAAACCGGTAACGAGCAGGAGCACACCGAAGAAACCGAATGCGTGCTGGGGTCTGTCTCCGTACTGTTTCAAAAAAGTTACAGTCAGCAGGTCCATTACCACCCTGTAGGTACGCATGATGCCGTATTTGCTCTGACCCCTGGTCCTGGCTTCATGCCTGACCGGGACTTCAGCAATTTTTCCGCCCTCCATGCTCACCAGCACCGGTATAAACCTGTGAAGCTCACCGTAAAGCTGAACCCGCCCGAGGACATCTCGTCTGTAAGCTTTCAGAGAGCAACCGTAATCGTTGAGCTTAACCCCGGTTATCCTGCTTATTATCCTGTTGGCAACAAAGGAAGGCAGTTTCCTGGAAAGGGCCCTGTCCTTGCGGTCTTTTCTCCATCCGCTCACCATATCCAGTCCCTCGGCCTCGAGCTTTTCCACCACCTTCGGGATCTCCTCCGGAGGATTCTGGAGATCTCCGTCCATCGTCACAATAATTTCGCCCTCGGCCAGGTCAAATCCAGCTGCAAAAGCAGCTGTCTGGCCGTAGTTACGGGCGAAACGGACAACTTTCAGGGGTTTTAGGGAGTGTGCCAGAGAAGAATAAAGGGCTTCACTGCCATCAGTACTGCCGTCATCTACAAGGATCAGCTCGTGAGGGCGTCCCATCCCGGACAGGACGGCCAGCGTCCTTTCCACCAGTTCAGGAACATTTTCCACTTCGTTGTAGACGGGGACAACGACAGATATCTCAACACCTGCTCTGGCATCAGTTTCCATAAGCTATTGAGATAACAGGATTTTGTGAGATTTGTCAATGACTGTGATCGTGTATCGCGTTTAACGTTCAATGTTCAATGTTTAACGTTGGTCATCGGACGTTGGACATTAGACGAGGTCATTTTTTTGCACCAACTCTATCAGCACTCCCCCCGTGCTCTTCGGGTGCAGGAACGCTACGAGAGTACCGTGGGCACCTTCTCTGGGCTCGCTGTCCACAGCCTCGACACCCAGATCCCTTAGCCTGGCAAGCTCAGCGCGGATATCCGGCACCTCGAAACACAGGTGGTGGAAGCCGGGGCCTCTCTTGCCAAGAAACTTTGCCATGGCGCTGTCTGGTGTTATCGGCATGACCAGCTCCACCTGACCCTCCCCCATTGGAAGAAAGGCGACTTTCACACCAAATCCGGGGACATCTTCGACGCCTCCGACTTCAAAACCCAGCTTGTCGCGATACAGCTCGATGGCAGCATCGAGATCATCTACCGCTATCCCTATATGATCTAGTGTGGGATTGTTCATTCGATTCCTCCATGAATGTTTTTCCAGGGCGTTCAAGAACGGGCCAGCTACAAGGCCGCAGGGAGAAGCCAGCCGGAGACGTATATGGGACATACTTCGAGGACTGGCTACGACTGAGAACGCCGTAGATAGCCCGTTACTGGACGCCCCCCCAACAATCTAATGCGGCCGAAACACCCCGAAGACCTCCCTAAGCACATCACTGATCTCCCCCAACGTAGCGTACTTCCTGACCGCCTCCCTGATAACCGGCATCAGGTTGCCATCGCCGGAGGCTGTGTCCTTTAGTGACCGCAGTGCTGACTGGACGTCCTTTTCGTTCCTCCGGGTTTTCAGACTCCGGAGTCTTTCCACCTGAGCCTTTTCGACTGCCGGATCAACGCGCAGGAGCTCACCTTCCTGCTGTTCATCTTCCACGGTGAAGGCGTTTACACCCACCACTATCTGCTTCTCCGATTCTATGTCCATCTGGTACCGGTAGGCTGATTCCTCGATCTCCCTTTGCTGGAAACCCGCCTCGATGGCATTCACGGCGCCCCCTGCCTCATCGATGCGGCGGATGTACTCCGCGGCACCCCTTTCGATCGTACTGGTAAGAGCTTCGACAGCATAGGACCCTGCCATGGGATCTACTGTGCCGGTGACGCCGCTCTCGTGGGCTATCAGCTGCTGTGTCCTCAGGGCTATCCTCACGGACTCCTCAGTGGGGAGTGCCAGGGCCTCGTCTCTTGAGTTCGTGTGGAGGGACTGGGTCCCCCCCAGAACCGCCGCCAACGCCTGCAAGGCGACCCTCACCACATTGTTTTCCGGCTGCTGAGCCGTCAGCGAACAGCCTGCGGTCTGGGTGTGGAAGCGCAGCATCCATGATGAAGGCTTTTTTGCTCCAAAGCGGTTCCGCATTATGTCCGCCCAGATCTTCCTTGCAGCCCTGAATTTGGCGATCTCTTCGAGAAAATCGTTGTGGACATTGAAAAAGAACGAAAGGCGCGCTGCAAAGTCATCAATATCAAGACCTTTATCAATGGCCGCCTGGACATAGGCGATGCCGTCTGCCAGGGTGAAGGCCACTTCCTGGACTGCCGTGGAACCCGCCTCCCTCATATGGTAGCCGCTGATACTGATGGTGTTAAAGAGCGGCATCTGATCGCTGCAGTAAGCAAATATATCTGTAATTATCCGCATTGAGGGTGTGGGAGGAAAAATATACGTGCCCCTCGCGATGTACTCCTTCAGGACATCGTTCTGGATGGTTCCCCTGAGCCTGTCGGCATCAACCCCCTGGATGGCACCCGCCTCTGCGTAAAGTGACAGCAGTACTGAGGCAGTTGAATTGATGGTCATGGAAGTACTGACTTTTTCGAGGGGGATGCCTGAAAAGAGAGTTTCCACGTCTTCCAATGAATCAATGGCAACCCCTACCCTCCCCACTTCGCCCTGAGACATGGGGTGGTCCGAATCATAACCCATCTGTGTAGGCAGGTCGAAAGCCACGGAAAGGCCAGTCTGCCCCTGGTCCAGGAGATAGCGGTAGCGCTCGTTTGATTCCTGGGCCGTTCCAAACCCCGCGTACTGGCGCATCGTCCAGAACCGCCCGCGATACATTGTGGGCCTGACCCCGCGGGTGTAGGGGTACTCTCCAGGGAATCCGAGATCGGCAGAGTAGTCGAGGTCCTCAATGTCCCCCGGCGCGTACACCGGCTCCAGAACCATCCCGGAAAGGGTGGAAAACTCTTCCTTGCGTTCCGGGCTTTTTTCCAGCGCGGGCTTTAAGGTCTCCTTTTCCCACCTTGCTTTTGCTTTTTTTATGTCTGTCATCGGTTTAAGCCTTGTTCAATGTTGAAAGTTGAAGGTTGAATACCTCCCCCTTGATGGGGGAGGTCAGGAGGGGGTGGTAATATTTCACCCTCCCCTTTATCCCCTCCCATCAAGGGAGGGGTCATATGGCACATACGTCGAGGATTACCGAGGACCGACAACAAAGTAGATGGCCTCTTATCGGGACTCTGAACCGGCTCTACGGCAAACATTATTCGACGACGACAAGAAGCGCCCCCGCCTCCACCGCATCTCCTTCACCAATTCCGACTTTAACAACCACCCCATCCTTAGGCGACTTCATCTCGTTCTCCATCTTCATAGCCTCGACGATCACAAGTCCGTCCCCTTCCGAAACCTCGTCCCCTTCCTTAACCAGCACCTTGACTATCATTCCCGGCATGGAGGTCTTTATCTCCTGGACACCTTCAGTGCCAAGCGCCGCACCAACCTTCAGCATGGCCTTGCGCTCGTCGTACAACTCGAATTCGAACTGCTCGCCTTCTATCATCACACCGTAATGGTCACCATCGCTGTGAATGTCCACCTGGAAAGATCTTCCATCCATGATAAAAGACACCAGGTCTGTCCTGGTCCAGAAGTCGTCCACGACCAATTCGCAGTCCCCGACCCTGATCCTGTGCTGGTCCCCTTCCTTGACGATGGTAACCGGCAACTCCTCGCCGTCGATAACCGCTACGTAGCCCATCGCGACCTCCTGCCCATCATTTTCCACGCATCAACCGTTTTGCCCTCAGGCCCCGCTTCGCCCACATGTTCACGCGTCTTTCTCTGAAGGTGCAAAGCTGCTGCTGCAAGAGCAACTTCTTTGAACCCTTCTGACTGCACGGTTGACTCCATAATGAACCCATCGCCTATAAATCCGGTATGTATCTCGCCGGAGAGGAACTGTTCATTGTTCATCACCCTCAGATGGAAGGGTATGGTGGTTTTGATGCCCTTGATGACATATTCGCCAAGGGCCCTCTTCATCCTGTTGATGGACTCTGTCCGCGTGGCTCCCCAAGTGCACAGTTTGGAGATCATGGGATCGTAGTGAAGCGGAACTTCATAGCCGGCAAATACACCGGAATCATCCCGTACGCCCGGTCCGGATGGTGCCCGAAGTGTAAAGATCTTTCCGGGTGAGGGTATGAAGTTGTTGAAGGGATCCTCAGCATATATCCTGCACTCCATGGCCCAGCCGTTCATCTTCACATCTTCCTGGGAGATTGAAAGCTTTTCACCACTGGCTATCCTGAACATCTCCTTGGCAATGTCCACGCCCGTTATCATCTCGGTAACGGGATGCTCCACCTGAAGACGGGTATTCATCTCCAGGAAGTAGTAGTTCCCCTCCCGGTCAAGTAGAAACTCCACAGTGCCTGCGCTCCAGTATCCCGCTGCCTTTGCCGCCAGTACTGCAGACTCGCCCATGCGGCGGCGCAGGTCGTCGTCCAGGGCCATTGAAGGCGCCTCCTCGATAACTTTCTGGTGCCGTCTCTGTATAGAGCACTCCCTCTCGAACAGGTGGACCACATTTCCGTGTTTGTCAGCAAGTATCTGGAACTCGATATGTCGGGGTTCCTCGAGATACTTCTCAACATAAACCGCATCGTTCCCGAAAGACGATCTGGCTTCTGATCGGGCCGCCCTGATCGCACCCTCAATTTCCTTTTCCTCGCGAACGACCCTCATCCCTTTTCCACCGCCGCCGGCAGCTGCCTTGACCATTACCGGGAACGACATCTCCAAGGCCCGGCTGGCTAAAACATCGTCGTCGTCCACTGTTTCAGTTCCCGGTACCACGGGGACACCCGCGTTTAGCATGGTCTGTCTGGCTACGGTCTTGTGCCCCATCATTTCTATGGCTTCAGGGGAAGGTCCTATGAATGAAATTCCAGATTTCTTGCAAAGCTTGGCAAATTCGGGGTTCTCAGCCAAAAATCCGTAGCCGGGATGGACCGCATCTGCACCAGTACTGGACGCAACATCCATGATCCTGGACATGACAAGATAACTTTCGGAGGAAGGCGCAGGGCCGATACAGTAGGCTTCATCTGCGCACCTGACATGGAGGGAATTTCTGTCGGCCTCTGAGTAGACTGCTACGGTGGGTATGCCCAGCTCTCTGCAGGCACGGATCAGTCTGACCGCGATCTCCCCCCTGTTGGCTATCAGCACCTTCTTGAACATCATTTATCCTCCTGCGGAGTAGTATTGACCCGGTTCCATGTTCCATGTTCCATGTATATCTTTATTATTATTTCAATCTGGAACCTGGAACTTGAAACCAGCTCGCCTTTCAATCAAAGCGGTATATTTCCGTGTTTTTTCGGCGGGTTGCTGTCTCTTTTGGACAGGGACATCTCAAGGGCTCTGACAAGGCGCGGCCTTGTCTGCTGAGGAAGTATAACCTCGTCGACATAGCCCAGCTCTGCCGCCTTGTACGGATTGGAGAACTTATCCCTGAAATCGGCAACCAGCTCGTCTTTGCGAACGGCCGCGTCCTCGGCCTCCTTCAGTTCGTTTCTAAAGATGATGTTCACAGCGCCGTCAGGTCCCATAACTGCAATTTCCGATGTGGGATAGGCAAAGTTGAAATCCGCCCGGATGTGCTTCGAGTTCATCACGCAGTAGGCACCGCCGTACGCCTTCCTGGTAATCACTGTAAGCTTGGGAACGGTGGCCTCGCAGAAAGCGTAAAGCAGCTTGGCACCGTGCTTTATTATCCCCCCGTATTCCTGATCCAGACCCGGCAGGAATCCCGGCACATCCTCGAATACTATCAGGGGTATGTTGAAAGCGTCGCAGAACCTTACGAACCTTCCGCCCTTGATGGAGGCATCGATGTCAAGAACACCAGCCAGGTAGGCAGGCTGGTTCGCGACAACCCCAACCGAATGTCCCCCGAGGCGCATGAACCCGATGATGATGTTCGGGGCATAATGTTCCTGTATCTCGAAAAAGTGCCTGTCGTCGGCCACGACATTGATTATGTCCCGGATGTCGTAAGGTTTGTTGGGATTGTCGGGGACTACCTCGTTGAGGGATTCATCCTCCCTGAGAGGGTCGTCATCGGAAGGCTCGAAAGGTGGATCTTCGGCATTATTCTGCGGGATGAAGGAGAGGAGTTCCCTTACCATCCCCAGCGATTCCTTCTCGTCCTCTCCAGCGAGGTGGCAAACACCGCTCTTTGTTGAGTGTGCAATAGCCCCACCCAGGTCCTCCATGGTAACTTCTTCGTGGGTTACCGCTTTTATGACCTCCGGTCCGGTAATAAACATGAAGCTTGTTTTCTTGACCATTATAATAAAGTCGGTAATAGCCGGGCTGTAGACAGCGCCGCCGGCACAGGGGCCCATAATGACCGAGATCTGAGGCACCACCCCCGAGGCAAGGGTGTTCCTGAGAAAGATGTCAGCGTATCCTCCCAGGCTGACAACACCCTCCTGGATCCTGGCGCCCCCCGAATCGTTAAGGCCGATAACTGGAACACCGTGCTTCATGGCAAGGTCCATTATCTTTACCACTTTCTCGGCATAGGCTCCTGAAAGTGAGCCGCCGAAAATCGTAAAGTCCTGGGCAAATATATATAATTTGCGGCCGTTAACAGTACCGTACCCTGTGACAACGCCGTCGCCGGGGATCTTCTGCTTGTCCATCCCGAAATCAAGGCACCTGTGGGTTACGAACTTGTCCATCTCAACAAAGCTGCCCTCATCCAGAAGGAGGTTGATCCGCTCCCGAGCCGTGAATTTCCCGATCTCGTGCTGTTTGGCTATACGCTTTTCTCCTCCGCCCAGCTCCGCCTCGGCATTCTGTTTTTCTAGCCTGTCGAACACATCTTTCAGTGACATCTGCTGCCTCCGTTCGAAGGATTGAATTGTTCTCTTAATTGGTAGGTAAAAGAAAAAAGTATAACAAAATTTGGCTCATAACAACAATGATGTTGTATTTCGATGGGTTCGCTATCCTCACAAATTATCGGGTCCAACATCCAATGTCCAACGCCCAACGCCCAACGTCCAAGGTTCAACGTGTACTATAGAGTTTCATTTGCTAAAAAGGCGAGGGGAAACGGGTGGCAGCCTGGCGGTTGCAGTTCCATGTTCCAGGTTCCAGATTCCATGTAATAAAGAAATAATTTATCGGGAAAAATAGAGGATGAACGATGGGAAAAAGGCCCTCAGATTAAAACAAGGCTCACAAAAAGGGTTTAGTTAGTTTAGAGTGATCCTGTTGTCTGTTTCGACCCTTGATCTTAAAACCGGGATATTTATTTATATCCGAAGGCCTGTAACAGAGGTTCGAGAAGGTGTCAGTTACGTGGCGCGATCCACACGAAAATAACGGGTCCGAGGTTCAAAGTGTACTATAGAGTTTCATTTGCAATAAAGGTGAGGGAAAACGGGTGAGATTCAAGGCCGCAGGGAGGAAGAAACCGGAGTCGTATATGGGACATACGTCGAGGATTTCTGACGACTGAGAACGCAGAAGGTTGCCCGTTTTCACCGCCGCATAACCCCAATTCCCGGTTAAACATAATCCTGACCCTTGATGAATTCAAACCCCTTCCAAAAAGCCTCCACATTAACATCCTGCCCCCTATCAAGACAGTTACGTATAACACTGACAACGCTCTCCGTGTCCACAATGCCGGATGTGCCCACAAGGCTCCCCAGCATCACCATGTTCAGAGTCTGCAAATGACCGGCTTTTTTGGAAAGTTCATCTGCCGGAACGAAAGTACAGCGTGATCCGGCCTCGGTAAAAAGTTCCTGAATTTTTTCTGTGTCGGGGTATTTGGCGGGATCCATCCTTGAATGATAGGGCTGGTGGGTCTGCTGGCTGATGAGCGCAACACCCTCCTTCTTCATATAAGGGATCGTGTGAAGTATTTCGGACAGTTCCAGGGATAGAATAACGTCGGCACAGCCATGGGATATTTTCGGGCATATCCTGTCCCCGCATCGAATGTGACTTCTAACGGACCCTCCCAGCTGGGCCAACCCGGAGTGGACGTAGAAGCTGGCATTCATCCCCTCTTCCAGCATGGCTTTGGCCAGGATCTCGGAAAACAGGACAATACCCTGCCCGCCAATACCGGCAGCGACTATGTTAAATTCCAACTTTCCTCCTTCGGGTCGACAGCCATTTCCTTTTTATCGCCCCCTCAGGACAGTAGTGTCGGCAGAGCCCACAACTCATGCAGTAGTCCCTCTCGATATGAACTGTATCGCCGTCGCGGGCAATTGCCGGACAGGCGAGAGCCTCGATGCAGGTTTTTTCGCATCCGGAAAATCCGGTGCACTTACCCTGTTTTACCACGACGGGTATATCCAGAGGGGTTGGCTGCCTGGCCACGCAGGGCGCCCTGAGGATAACCGCATTCACCCCTTTTGCTTTCAGGAGTTTTTTAAACACCTTTACGGTGGCCTTGAGCTTATAGGGGTTCTGGATCCAGATCTTCCGTACTCCAACTCCCGTCAGCACCTTTTCGATGGGAAGAGGGGGCGACCCGCCATCGCGTGTACCGGGGTTTTCCTGGTAACCCGTCATGGACATCCAGTTATTGTCCAGGATAACCAGCGGTTGGTCCCTGCCTGCGGTAACGGCATCGATAATTGGCGGAATACCAGAATGGTAGAAAGTGCCGTCTCCAAGGACGGCGACCACGGGCCCCTCGATCCCGGCTCCAGCAAAACCGGAGGCCAGGCCTATGCTGTTGCCCATGGAGACTTCGGTCCAGCAGATATTGAATGGCTCGTTGATCCCGAGGATCGTACACCCGATATCGCCGGTTACCGGTATTTTTGCCGGATCCAGGCCAAGCCCTCTCATAGCCTTCTGCAGGGCAAAATACGAGCTTCGATGGGGGCAGCCTGCACAGAAGGTCAGAAGCCTGTTCACCTTCATGCCCTCTGCGCGTACATCAACATCCATGCCGGCGCAGACCTCCAGGTCTTTACCCAGCACTTTTGAAAGAGCATCCCTGATAATATCCGGGGACAGATCACCCACCCTTGACAGTAGACCGTCCTCCTTACCGAAAATTTCCGGAGAGGCTCCGGTCCTGGTGGCTTCTGAACGGACTGCCATCTCGATAACGGGTTCAAGTTCTTCGAGAACCAGGACTTTTTTCACTGAGCCAATGAGGACCCCTATCTTGGTCTTCGGGGCCGGGTGGGCAGTGGAAACCTTCAGACGGGTCAGGTCAAGGTCGTGCTTTTCCATCACCTCCATAAGGTAATCCCAGGCGAGTGAAGAGGCTATGATCCCCACATCGCTGCCGGTCTCAGTAAGTACATTCAGAAAGTCCGCCTCCAGCGATGCCAGCTTTACCCTGTCAAGAGCCTCCTGGTGCTGGGCCAGACACCTCAGGGAGCCCGCCTTTGTGTATTTGTCCACATCGAAAGAAAAATGGGCTTTCTGACGAAGCCTTCTTATCTCCCCGAGTGTTACCTTGCTGTATGTGTATGACAGCACGGTGGTGCTCCTGAGGAATACGGGGCCGCCGATCTTTTCAGACAGCTCGAAAGCGAACCTTGTATATTCAAGCATCTCCTGGGGATTAGCAGGTACAAGCATCGGAGCTGAGGCAAGCAGCGCATAGTATCGAGAATCCTGCTCCACCATGCCGTAATACACATTCGGGTCGTCACCAACATAGATCACGAGACCGCCGACGGTACCCGAAGCTGCCACGGAAAGGACGGTGTCAGAAGCCACGTTAAGCCCTGACATTTTCATTGTGACCATGGAGCGCAGACCCGCCCAGGAATTGCCGGTTGCGACATCCATGGCAACTTTTTCATTGACGGCCCATCTGGCATGCAGGCCTGCCTTCTCACGTCTGAGTATCTCGATAACCGGGGATGTTGGAGTACCAGGATAACCGGTGACAAGAGAAACGCCTGTCTCAACGCAGGCGCGGGCTATGGCTTCATTCCCGGAAAAGAGCACTTCCTTGCCGGGGCTGTCGATCGTGATGGGTGATTTCATCTAGAGCTGTTCAATTCCATGTTGAATAGACCTGTTTTTGTAAATAGATACAATTGATGTTCCACAAGACCTCGGATATTGCCTGCCCTGAGTCACGCCATAGGCGTGATCGAAGGGGACTCTGGACCTGGATCCCAACTTATCATCTCAGCATTGAAGAAATTTCCTTGAACTCCGGCGTCCCGGCCTTCACCAGGATCTGAAAAGCGGCGGTCTCGGAAGAGGTTATCGTGGCCCCGGCTCTTTCCATAAAACGCAGCGCCCATTCGCGGTTACCGTCGTCGCGCGAGCATACGGCGTCCCAGGGGACATGGACATTGTAACCGGCAGACAGCAGATCCAGGGACGTCTGGAGGACACACACATGGGCCTCCATTCCGGTCAGCAGAACCGTCTTGCGCCCGGAAGCGTCCATCTGCCTCACAAAGGAATTCTCTCCGCAGCAGGAAAAGTGAATCTTCTCCACGGGGTCCACACCTTCGAGGTTCACAGACAAATCTTCAACAGTAGGACCCAGCCCTTTTGTGTACTGTTGTGTAAGTACAACAGGCATATCCATTAAGTCAGCCAGCCTTAAAAGGACATTAATGCGTCCGGTCACCTGTTCCCTGCGCTCCATGACCCTGGCCAACCGTTCCTGAACATCCACTATCAGGAGCAGGGTGTCCTTTGCGTTGAGTCTCATCTTTTCTATCATGGCATTCCTCGCTGACAGGGGTTTTGGAGACCTCAGCTATCCAGGTCTTCAAGAGCCTTGAAGCCCAACTGCTTCGAGATCTCTGCACTTGCCTTCTTAAGCAGCGGAACATATTCCTTTTTGATCTTGTTTGTGCTGAGCCTCACCGACGGGGCTGATATGGAAAGGGCTGCAACAACCTTCCTCGTGTAATCACACACCGGGGCCCCCACGCACCGCACTCCCTCATCCCACTCCTCATCATCAACGGCGTAGCCAAGCTCCTTGATCAGTTCAAGGTGATCGAGAATCCGGTCCCTGTCAGTGATCGTGTTGGGAGTGAAGCTTTTAAGTTCCTTTTTGTTGAGGACCTCAAGGATGTTCTCCATAGACTCATATGCAAGCTGCGCCTTGCCGATAGCTGAACAGTAGGTTGGAACTCTGCATCCGACCCTGGAAAGGACACGAACCGTGTGATCGGACTCCACAACATCCAGGTAGAATGCGAACTTGCCCTTTAAAATGCCTATATAAATATTTTCGTTGATCTGTTCGCCCAGTTTCTCCATTATCGGTCGGGCTACCTTTAGAAGACCGGCATGGCGAATGTAGGTCTGACCAAGCTCAAGAGTCTTGAGTCCCAGCCGGTAATTGTCATTGGTCCTGTTTTGTTCCATGTAGCCCCTGTTGGTCAGGGTTGCAAGGATCCTGAAAATGTTGTTCTTGTGGAGCTTCAGGCGGCGGCTGAGTTCTGTTATTCCCAACTCATCCTCATCACCGTGAAACGCTTCAAGGACATCCAGGGCGTGGTCAACCGACTGAATTATGTAATCCGATTTCTTTCTTCTGGTTTGAGTCATCTGCAACCTCCGGGTAATTCCTCCTGAACGCACCCTGACCCACGGCCGCCTGCAGGATCGTGCCTGACGAAGACGGCTGGAACAAGCAAAAGCCAACGGCCGTAGAGCTCTACAAGAACAACCGCGACTTCTCGTCAGAATGACAGGGAATTGTATTGATGAGCGGAGGATAAGTCAAGGAAGTGATTAATATGGAAATGAACCGGTTCTTGGTATCAACTTCGATGTTCGTTGGGGGAGAATCCGGGGTTTGTCACCTGGAACCTGGAACTATTCCACGGACCGACCTGTCTCAAACCCCATTTTTCTGGATGCCTCGGTCGCGCATTTTACTACAGAGGGTACGATCTCCTCTTTTATTCGCTTTTCGGACATCCTTTCCGCAGGACCGCTCACTGAAAGGGTCCCCTGTATCTTTCCGTAATAATCCAGTATTGGCGCAGCGACGCACCTGAGCCCCATGGTCCACTCTTCCATATCAACCGCGCAACCACTGCTCCTGACTTTTTGGAGGATCTTATTCAGGCGCTCCTTGTCAATGATCGTGTTAGGAGTCATCTTTTCCAGTTTCAGGTGCTGAAGGATCAACTCGGCCTGATCCACTGCCGAAAAAGCCAGGAAGACCTTTCCCGTTGCGGTACAGTGGGGAGACACCCTCGTGCCGAGCCTGGAAACAACCTGGATAGTCTGGTCAGCAATTATTTCATCGAGGTAAAATACGTAATCCCCCCTCAGGACTGCCAGGTAGGAATTCTCCTTCAGGCTGTCCGAAAGCTGAACCATCTCCGGATTGGCCACAGAAAGAAGGCTGACATGCCTCAGGTACGCCTGCCCTGCCTCGAAAGCTTTCAGACCGAGTCTGTAGTTCTCCGTCCTGGGGTTCTGCTCGATGTACCCCCTGCTCTCCAGGGTCGCCAGAATACGGAAAACGTTATTTTTATGGAGTTTAAGGATTTTGGAAAGCTGGGTGACGCCAAGCTCCGGCTCGTTAGCGCGAAACGCCTCCAAAACATCCAGGGCGTGATCAACAGAGTGAATGACGTAGTCGCTTTTTTTCCTCTTAACCATTAACCAGCTTCCCCCGGGTAATCAGCTTTCTTCTTCAGCCGGTGGCCCGGCGGGAACAAGGAAAGATGTATGCCTGCCCTGAAAAATTGGGAGTGCCCCTCCAGGAGGGGGGGCAAGCTAGAGGGACACCCCCTTCTTCCCATTGCTGGGAAACCTCTATTTTATGTACCTGATTGGCTCGTTTACGCCTGATTTCCTGCCCTGTTCGAGGCGGTCGACTCTCTCCTGGGTAGCCAACTTGTACCGCCGTATCCCCTTCCAGAGTTCGATAAACTTCCTGTAGTGCTTCAGTGCGTCATCTGTCCGATGCATCTGCTCATAGGCAAGGCCCAGATTATTGTGGGCCTCCGGCATGTCAGGGTGTCTTTCCAGTACCTTCTCGTAGGCAAGTGCAGCGTCCGGATAACGTTCCAGAAATAAAAATGCAGTTCCGAGATTGATCATACCCTCTACGAAGTCCGGCTTGAGTACGACCGCCCTTTTGTAGCACTCGAGGGCCAATGCGTAATTCTTACCTTCGTAGTGAACAAGGCCCATACTGTTGTACGCCTCGGCAAATTCCGGATCCAGTTTGATGGCCCTACCGAAGTACTCCATAGCAGCGCCCAGGTTTTTTTGATCAAAAAGCTGATCACCCTTTTTCCAGTGATCGTGAGCTGTAGCGTTTTTGGAAAATCTATCCTTCATCGTTATTTTGCCCCCGCCTGTTGTTTTTCTATTTCTCCAGGCTTCTTAAACCAGCAGCCCGAATTCTTAATTAACATCAATAGTGTTCTAAAGTTTCAGAAGTATTCCAAATTTTCAGAAAAAATCTTGCATCCCATGGCCTGAGCAAGGTCGCACAGGTAATTTTCAACTTGGCTGATGTCCAGATCCTTTGTAACAACCTCCAGAGTTTTTCCATTTGACCCGAAATACATTGTCGGCATCTCCCAATTATCAGGAACAAACCGGGCTCCACGGGCTCCAAGCCTGTTGAAAGTGCCCGGAACGTCCTTCAGGGTCTTTAACCTTTCCTCGATCTCGTCCAGAGTGAGAGCTTTTTCGAACTCCAGAACCTTATAGTTGAAATCATCAAACATCTTTTGAGTGCCTCCCCCTCAAATAAAGTTAGTCCTGCCATTTTCTGTTGCCGCAAGTAACACCAATTCCTACCAGACCCAGGACCCAGCTCTTGGGCGAGAACATGAAGGCAGCCGGCCTGCCAGGACACGAGATCCACCTGGTAAAAACTGTCAGCGGAAAAGCTGGAGGGAGCAGAACGCTCCCCCCAGCCCGGGTCGATTAACCCTCTGCAGCCAGCTCTCTCTTGGTCTTGCGGCCAAGATAGATACGGTTGGGATCACAGACCATTCTAGCGATCTTGATCTCCTCGAATTTGGGCTCGTCAAAAGGTTTGAAGTCCTTGGCGACCTTCATATCCCAGCTGACGTTCTCCCTTACCGTAGCCTCTTCGACGCCTGGATATATCTCGGACATCTCCAGCTCGCCAGTCGTCGGGTTGCTGCGGAAAATACAGAGATCACTGACGATCGTGGTTGAACCGCCGCGGAACAGGCCCATGTGGAACCTGTCCTCGGGGGAACCGATAGGCCCACGGGATCCAGTGATGGATGTGTTGTACTCGTTCTTTTCGGGGAATCGCCTCTTCTCCTGGACCATCATTGCGAGGCCCACGTCTGCATAAGAAGCGATATTGTTGGCGCCACCGGAACCTGCGAAACGAACCGCCGGACCGGGTTTGCCGTCGTCACGGGCGCTCTTGGAATAGTAGCCGCCCATGGCAGTGGAGTTGAGGTTGCCGTACTTGTCGCACTCAGCTCCGCCCAGCATCCCGAATGTGCAGAAACCGCGCTGGGCATAGGTACCGAATGTGTCGGCCATGTTGGACAGGCCGCCGGCCATATAACCACCCCTGGCCTCGGAAACGGAGATCGGAACCTCGATGAGTTTTGGATCGAGGATCCCCGCCTCCATGATGATCATTCCATGGGGGGCGTAGGTGTGCTGCGCCATCATGCAGCCGATCATCGGAAGGCCGGTACCGGCAAAGATAAACGAATAGTCGTAAGTCTGCCGGGCTGCCGCGATGGTCAGAAGCTCCATTGTAGTATAACTTTGTGGATCGACCCCTTTTTCCTTACAGTATGCCTCGTACTCAGTATCATCAACATGAGTCCAGGCACCGGGATCGTTCTGTCTAATTACAGACATATTTTACCTCCTCACTTAACATGAAGATTTAACCGCAGCCCTTACAGAGGCCTGGCCAATCCAGGTTTGTAGCCATACATGGAATCAGCGCGAAGCTCAAAGAGCCTCTGCATTCCCTTGGTACCGGTGATGGTTGGATATCCGTCACCCGGGCGGGTCGACAGGAAGGTCCACTCATCTTCCATTACCCAATCGTACATGAAGTCATTGACTTCCTCTTTAGGCTTCCTGTTCAGCTGTGCCCATGACCTCCAGAAATCCCAGTCATAGTCATAGTAGTACGGCACCTGGCCCGGGAAACCACCGAAAGGCATTTCGACGATGGCATCAGGGAACATCATGGATATGGTATTGGAGTACGGCTGCGCCCTGAGCTCATCTTCGCTGACGACTTTTTCAGCCTGCACGATAAGGTTCTTGGCCGCGATGGCCTGCTCATTGTCAGGACCCCAGATACCTTCGATCCTGCAGGTACCTTTGTCACCTACCCTCTGGGCCATTATAATGGTCACCTCGGGAAGGATCGGGGGAACCAGGATGACCTTGACACCCTTATTGCCGGTGTAGGCCGTTGATTCACGTACCTGCTCTAAAGCGTTGGTCTTGTTGGAGGTTGCATCGCCGTCGGTGAACGCGTGCGGGCGGAGTCCCCAACCGTCAAAGGGATCCTCGATGACCGCGGCCCTTGCGGGAGCGACGGAGGGATGGATCCAGGACCCATCCTTTTTCTTACCGCGCAGTCCCATCTTGGCGAAGGTATCGTGATCCATCAGGCTTGTTCCGAACTCGGACATAAGCGGAGCAAAGGGCCAGCCGTAGCGCCCTGCAACTGTCCTGAGGCCGAAGCCGTAGTTTGAGTAGTCCTCAACATCGATGGTGCCGTCCTGGATGGAGCGGCGGATGTTGTAGGCCACCGGCTGGATACCCTCCAGTCCGATGTAAGTTGTATCCAACAGCTTCACAAGACCAGCACCGGCCCAGAAATCGACAATGGACGCACCGCCGTTCATCGTGGCAAAGAGATCACCGATTTTCTGCCGGATGATCTCACGAGCCAGCGCGAAGGGTTTTTTAGTGTAGCTGAACCCTCCAGGGCAAATGCAGGTGCCAGGCTTGACGAAGGTTTTTACCGCCTCTGAGAGGGACATTATTTTGTCTTTTCCTCTCATAAAGGTCGGGATTGTTGCCTCTGCCATAACGTTGTCTCCTTTCTTCCTGCTTGAAGTGATTTTGCTAAGCGGGAAAAGTTACGTCTTGATCTTGACCCTGCGGTTCCAGGTGGCGCGGAGAATCTTTTCCATCTCCGATTTGCTCGCCTGAGCCTTCTCAACGATATCGGAGAAATGCCGTATTCCGGTCTTGATCTCCTCTTCGATGATATCCAGGGTGCTCTCCTCGGCAACATTGGCTACCTGCTTGTCCAATACCGAGAGGGTCTCGGGAACCCGCGACAGCGGGACCCGCATGTCGTTGTAGGCAACGGCAACAATTGTCATATCCCATGTAGCGTCAATGATCTTCTTCCAGGTTTCCGTTACCTCTTTGGGCTCAACATGCTCTGATAGACGCAGGTCTTCAGCCGTTATTCGAGCCCTCATGCGTTTTCGCTCCATACTCACACCTCCTTCCGTTTGGCTAGTATGTTTGTTTGTTAATAGTATGGGTCGTAAAAAGTCCGTGATCGGCTTTTTACTCCTCGGAAAGAGAAAAACGTGGTTTTCGCTTTCCTCTCGAATCCATACCTATCATCTCATGCTATGGATTCGGGGCGCTCCTGATGAGCGCGTTAACCGGGTCGTAAAAAGTCCGTGATCGGCTTTTTACTCCTCGGAAAGAGAAAAACGTGGTTTTCGCTTTCCTCTCGAATCAATGACCTACATAACAAACCATTGATTCGTTACTTTTTCCTCCGATCCTCAACCCTGGCGCTGGCGGTCTTGCCCTCGCCTGCCGTGGCACGAGGCAGCTCATCAGGACCTATGAGATCAACCACCTTGGGGTTGACATCGGTCACGCTCTTTACAGCTTCCTTCATCTTCTGCTTGAGGTTGTCCACCAGGCCCTTGTCGTCCAGTAGAGCCTTGTCCTTGAGCTCGATCCTCAGGGTGAAGTGGTCCATGCCCCTCTTGTCAGTCTCAATTATCATCCGGAAGTTGGCGCCCATCTCCGGGAAACGGGTAAGCGCTTCTTCAACCTGACTCGGGAAAACTATAAGCCCGCTTATGGAAACGGCATCGTCGGACCGGCCCTTGATGGCCGCCATCCTCGGGTGGGTCCTGCCGCACGCACAGGGCGCCCACGTCATGGCCGCCAGGTCACGGCTTCGGTAGCGGATCAGGGGCGTTCCCGTGTTGACCAGATTTGTCCAGACCATCTCGCCGTCCTCACCGTCCCCCACCGGCTCACCGGTATCGGGGTTGATGCATTCGGCCAGGAGGTGATCAGACCAGATGTGCATCCGGATGGGCGAGTCCGCGGTCCTTGCCGGGCACTCGCAGGTCATGCCTGGTCCGAGGAATTCGGTCATACCGAATTCGTCGAAGGCCGTGACGCCGAACAGTTCCTGGATCCTCTCCCTTGTGGACCATGGCCACGGCTCTGCACCGTGGAGGCTGATCTCGCAGGTGGAATCCTTGGCGAGATCAAATCCCTTTTCCTGCGCTTTCTGACCCACGTAAAGGGCAAAGGACGGGGTCGCGCAGAACGCCTTGATCGGAAGATCAACGAGCAGGTCGACCATTCTGTCGGACTGTCCACCGGAAAGAGGGATCGGACAGGCGCCCATCTTCTGTGCGCCGTAGTGGAATCCGAATCCACCCGTTGGCAGACCGTAGCCGAAGGAATTCAGGAATATGTCGCCAGGCCTCAGTCCCACCATCCAGAGTTCGCGGGCGTTGCGATCGGCCCAGTGTGCGATATCCTGCTCCGAAGCAAAGATCAGGACCGGCTTGCCGGTGGTACCCGAGGTGCTGTGCATCTGTCTCATGCTGCCGATCTCTCCGGTAACGATCTTGAGAGGGTAGCCGTCCCTTACGGTGCTCTTCTCCATAAATGGGACCTTGGTGAGATCATCAAGGGACTTTAAGTCGCCGGGCTCGAAACCAGCTTCTTTGTAGACTTTCTGAAAGTGCGGGTTGTCGTTATAAACTCTGCCGACAACCTCCTGCAGCCGTTCCAACTGGAGGGCTTTAAGTTTGTCAACCGGCATGGTTTCGAGATCTGGCTGAAAATACTGTCTATCATCTGACATGGTTTCTAATCTCCTCCATCAAAAAAGGAACGTGACACCCCAATCGCCAGGAAACCGGGGGTACGGCGAAATATCCAGAAGTGTCCAGGCTCCTACCCAAGGTCACAGAGAGCCCCCCCGAAAGCTGTTCAGGAATAAACTATTTCGAATATGGAAAGAAAAAGCGGGTATAGACGACGATCTCTACACCCTTGGACCCAGCCCGCTCAGTTACCAATATGCCGTTTTATTACGGCACCCTACAGGAGTTCTATAACACTGTTTTAACCATGTCAAGGAAAAAGCATAATAGTTGGAACAGGAGTGAAATTCAAGAAATTGTGTCCAGGGGAAAAACCGGCAGAAATAGTTCTCTGCAGCCCAGACAAAGGCCCCTTCAGGCATCGTTAGGAACCAGTGCGGCCTGCCAGTTCCTTTTATTCAAACAGTCGGGATACCGGAGTAGTTATTTTGAAAAAACGTTTTATTTTCAGTAAGTAAAGCACTGCCCCGCATTAGGATTTTATCACTGTTGAGATCCTCAAAACAGGACTATCCCGAGCGGAAGACAGCTTGTGTCGGGATGGTCGCAGTCACTTTGGTCAGCCTGTCATTCACCAGGACGGGCTTTTCAAAAATATTTCAGGTCCTGATAATGTCCCTTTCCGTGATCGTGAGCCTCTCGCAACCATTTTCTGTAACGAGGAATGTATCCTCAATCCCCGTTAAACCTCTGCCCGGGTGAAAGATTTTTGGTTCCAGCGCCAACACCATTCCCTGCACAAGTTCCATGTCCAGCCTCGGGGCCAGGAAAGGGTATTCGTCCACCTCGAGACCTACACCGTGACCCACGAATCTTACCTGTTCTCCAGGTGGGCCCATAAAGCGATCCTGGACTCCAAACTCTTCGGCCGCCTTACTGGCCAATTCGTAGAGACTGCTCCATAATGCGCCTGGCTTTATTGCCTCCGTGACCCGGTCCTGAACAGATTTTGCCTGGTAAAATCCCTCCTCCAGGTCAGCGTCGAGATCCCCAACAACCATGAGCCTGGTTTGATCGATCAGGTATCCCCCAACGTTCCCCACGAAATCCACGCTGACAGGCTCACCGGCACCGATCGTTCTGAAACCTGCACCCTGACCGATGGACGGGTTGACACCGGCGCCGCCCGAGGGTGCATCAATGTGGGACATGATAGCGGAGTGCTCGCCAGTGATTATGTGTCCGTAAAAGAGCTCCTGGTTGAACCCTCTCATACGGAGTATCCCCTGATGACCAAGCTCCCTGGCCCTTTTTTCCAGACTGGAAGCAAAATCGATCTCACGTATGCCCTCCTTGAGCACCTTGACCGCCGTGTCCATCACCTTATTCACCTGGACACCGGCAGCGCGTATCCTGTGGAGCTCGTGATCGGACTTCACCGCCCGGACCTCCCGCACTACTGGACCGAGGTCTGCCCACTCAAGGTCCGGGAGCATGGAGCTGAACCGTAAAAAAAGGGCCGCTGGAACAACGTCAAGTTCAAACCCGAGGGTATCGCCTGCCCCGACGCCGATATCAGAGAGGACGGGGGGGATTTCCTTGAGGCTTCTGAAGGGGACGACCGTAAGGGGAGTCTCGGCCGACGCACGGCTTACGGATCTCCTGCACAGATAGACGGGGTCGCCCTCGGCGGGGACTACAATTACACCGTCCTGAATAGTTCCGGAGAAGTAGAACCTGTCTATCAGCTGCTGAATGAGTGCAGCCGCAACCCCCTTTCCTTTCATGATTTCCTGGAGCCTGTTGATCCTGTCAGTTATCTCTGACTCGGGCGTTACCTCGTAAGTGCTCATTATCGCTTCATAATCACTCATCTTTGTCTCCATTCAGACCTACGATCCCGGACCTGGGACATTGGACTGCACTTAAAACCCCATCCACTCAACACGCCCCTCCTTGCGGGGTGGAACGGGAGGTTCCTTTGCCGGGTACCCGACCGGAATAACCGCGATCAGGTCAAGACCTTCAGCCCCGGTTACATGATCCACATCTTCCTTGAGGTGGACAGGGTTCGTCATCCAGCAGGACCCAAGACCTTCGTATGTCGCAGCGAGAAGGGCATTCTGAATAGCTGCGGCGACGGACTGGGTATCCACAAACTGTCCTTCCTCAGTGGCATCAGAATAAAAGACTATAACAACAGGGGCGCCCCCCAGTGTTTTGAAAAACCCCCTGGTAAAAGAGACGATCCTGTCGTCGTAGAGCTTTTTCAGGCTCGGCTCGAGGAGGGGGAAGGAACGATCGGCAATACGCACCAGTTCGTCCTTTCCGCTTCCTGTCACAACGAATATTCGCCAGTTCTGCCTGTTCTTGCCCGAAGGCGCCCACGTTGCTGCTTCCACTACCCTGCCCAGCACCTCTTTCGGGATTGGATCGGGGGAGAACTTGCGGCAGCTCCTCCTGGCTTTTATCACATCGTAAAACTCCAATTCGGGCCTCCATTTTGTATGGGTCGTAAAAAGTCCGTGACCGGCTTTTTACTCCTCGG
>CAYVSA010000013.1:13138-15153 GCA_964454175.1 uncultured Pseudomonadota bacterium | reverse complement strand
GGGTCCTGTTTGCGAGCCGAAACATTCTCAATATCTTCGGTCATCTTTTCATCCCACTTCTGGACAAGATCACTAACGGACACACCTACTGCATCCCTGATCGCCTCCCGAATCGACTGGTCAGCGGCCCAGAGACGCCACTTGTCCATTGCGTCTGTTTCCGTCATGAATTTGCGATGGCGATCCACTTCCCTTAAAAGACCCTCGATTCCCTGCGCCTGCGAGGCCACGGCTGTCAGCACTGGAGGAGTCCATTGTGTACCAGTTTCAGACATGGCGAGCATTGAGGTAAGGTCCCTGACGGTTACATCCGCACCCGAGAGATCCGCTTTATTGACCAGGTATATGTCGGCGATCTCGAGTACCCCCGCCTTCATGGCCTGGATACCGTCTCCCAGACCGGGAACGGTCATGTAAATGGTTGTATGGGCCTGCCCCCTGACCTCGACTTCCTCTTGTCCGACCCCGACAGTTTCCAGGATGATGATCTCGAATCCCGCGGCATCAAGAAGGGCGGTAATAGAGCGAACCGAGCCCGAGAGCCCGCCCACGTGCCCCCTTGTGGCCAGACTCCTGATGAAAACGCCCGGGTCCGTAGCATGCCCCTGCATCCGGACCCTGTCTCCAAGAACCGCCCCGCCTGAATACGGGCTTGTCGGGTCGACTGCCAGGACTGCGACGGTCTCACCCACCTCTCGTAGGGAGGTAATTACGCAGTTTACCAGTGTGCTCTTACCGGCGCCGGGCGGGCCGGTGATGCCCACAACGTGAGCGCGTCCCCCTAATGGGTAGATCTCACGCTGAAGGTCTTCGTATCCACCCTCCCGGTCATCCAGCATTCTCGAGATCCGTCCGAGGGCCATGGAATCCTTTTCCAGTGCAAGTGACATCAGTTCACGCGCAGATTTATCCACAGTCCACCCCGGGCGCATTCCCAACTACAGGCAGGTCCACTAGCCGCACCTTGACGGCTCCTATAATTTCCCTGGACATCTTCCTGAACTGCTCCACCCTGGACATTACCTTTTCCTCAAAATCCTCGAGACTGCAGATCTCCTGGACAAGTCCTGCCTGGTACGCTTCCGAAGCGGTGACTCTCCTGCCGGACATGAGCATCTCAAGGGTCTTCCTGGGCCCGATCAGCCTGGCCAGGCGCTGCGTTCCTCCGAACCCGGTTATGAGTCCGAGGTCGGCACCAGGGTGACCGATCATGGACCGTTCAGTTGCAATGCGCCAGTCAGCTGCCAGGGCGAGGTCGAGTCCTCCCCCCAGGCAGAATCCGTCTATGCAGGCGACGATCGCCGCATCTGTCCTTTCGAGAACTCTGAAAAGCCTGTTTCCGAGATCAGAAAAAGTGCGAGCGCTCAGGGATGTCAGGGACAGGACCTCTCTGAGATCAGCCCCCACAGCAAAAGAGCCGCCCTCGCCCTTGATCGCCAGACAGGAAAGCGCGGGGTCGTCCACACACTCTTCAACCACGGCGGTCAGCTCTTCCAGGATGGTGCTGCCAAGCTTGTTGAGACCGTCGCCTGTCGACAGCCTCACAATTGCCCAACCCGGCCCTCGCTGGAGTGATAATCTGGTCTTTCCCAACCTCAGGCCTTCTTCACAGCATTTGAAATGGCATCAGCGATGCTGGCAGTGGACGTTCCGGGTGTAAAGACCTCTATAACCCCAGCTGCCTTGAGAGAATCGATATCCTCTTGCGGGATGATCCCTCCGACGAATACCGGGACTTCCATTCCTGCCCGTTCTCGAAGTTCCTGGACGACCTTGGGCACTAATGTTCCGTGGGAACCTGAAAGAATGGACAGCCCTACAGCATCTACGCCCTCCTGAACAGCCGCGGCCGCGATCTGTTCCGGTGTCTGGTGAAGGCCTGTGTACACTACTTCAAAGCCCCTGTCGCGCAGTGCCCTTGCAACAACCTTGGCACCGCGGTCGTGCCCGTCCAGACCCGGCTTTGCTATGAGTACCCGTATTCTTTTCATCTCGGCTAACCTCAATTCAACCAA
>CAYVSA010000013.1:0-13038 GCA_964454175.1 uncultured Pseudomonadota bacterium | reverse complement strand
CCCATACTCCCAAACTCTGATACGTCGATACCTGTTATTTCTCAATCCCTTCCCTCGCAGGTACTCCGGCATCGAAATAGTGCTTTACGGCCTTCATTTCGGTCACCAGGTCGGCAGCGCTTATAAACTCCTGAGGTGCAAAACGACCGGTCAGGACAAGCTCAACCCCATCCGGTTTTGCTTTTAGAAGATCGAGTACCTCACTGGTTTCCACCAGCCCGAAAGCGGCTGCCACATTTATCTCGTCCAGGACAACAAGATCCCAGTTTCCGCTCTGTATTTCCATCGTAGATTCTGCAAGTGCAGCTCCAGCCAGACTGTACGCTTCTTCGGGTATTTCTCGGGGGTCAACAAAACCCACCGCCCCCCTGGGCCGTATTTCCAGGTCGGGTGCCAGCTTTCTCGCCGCAGTCAGTTCACCGGACCCTTCAGCCTCACTTTTGAGAAACTGGATGACAAGCACCCTCAGGCCGCCGCCGACTGCCCGCAGGGCCAGGCCCAGGGCCGCAGTAGTCTTCCCTTTGCCGTCGCCGGTGTAAACGTGTGTGTAGCCCTTTTTTATGCCTTCGTTTGACATCGCAGGTTATTTCCCAACGCCCAGCGCCCAGCGCCCAATTTCCAATTTCCAAAATCTACTTAAACACCGGTTTCCGTTTCTCCAGGAAGGCACTTATACCTTCTTTGGCGTCAGGGGAGGCGAAACAGTTCGCAAAAGCCTCCCTCTCAAGGGCAAGGCCCGCCTCAAGGCTGGCATCCATCCCTCTCAAGACGGTGGACTTTGCCAGTGCGAGTGAGGTCCGGGATTTTCCCGCCAGGGCAAACGCATACTCCATGACTTTTTCCATAAAAATTTCAACGGGAAAAACTGCGTCGGCAAGACCCGTCATATGAGCCTCCGGAGCTTCAACTATTCTGCCGGAATAGATCATCTCCCTGGCCCTTCCAAGGCCCACCCGTCTCGGCAGGCGGATCGACCCTCCCCATCCGGGAACAATTCCCAGGTTAGTTTCAGGAAGGCCAAGCCTGGCGTTTTCGGCTGCGAAAATAAGGTCGCAGGCCAGGGCAAGCTCGAGCCCTCCACCCACGGCATAACCTGCAATGGCAGCGATCACCGGTATCCGGAGAGCCTCGATCCTGACAAGTGTTTCCTGAACATCCATGGAAAACTCCCTGGCCGCAACCGGGTCCATATCAACTATCAGGTTGAGATCGACACCGGCTGCAAGGGCCTTGTCACCCTCACCAGTTATCACGGCCACCCTCGCTTTACTCTCTGTGGCGAGGCGGAAAATACAATCTCTCAGGCCATCGAGAACCTCTTTACTCATGGCGTTGAGCCTTCCAGGGTTGCTGATCGTTATTACAGCAACCTTTTCGGTCATCTCATATTTCACTTCACCTGCCCCGGTTGACATTTTCAGTTCCCCTTTTTTATTCCCGTTTTGTCAGCGACCTTCTTCCTGTAGGATCGAATTTCTCTCCTGAGATCTCTCAGGCTGCTGATCCTGCTGTCGATCCTGGCAAGCTGATCGTCCAGAAGTGTTACAAGACGCGGCAGGACGACAGTGTTGTCCCTGTGATCCCTGGAGAGCTCCGCCAGTTCCACCATTTCAGAAAGGGCAAGACCCAGGTGTTTTAATTTCCCGATGAACTTGAGTCGACGTACCTCCTCGCTTCCAAAAACACGCCTTCCGCCCCCGACCCTGGTGACGCTGTCTATGAGGCCGATCTCTTCATAATAACGAATGGTCCTTGCGCTGACTCCGGTCTCCCTGGCGACCTCGCTAATGGAATAAGTGTCCGGCTCCCGGGTTTTGGAGTGCGTTCGCAATCTACTTCACCTCGTCAACTGCCTGGACCTCAAAGCCCTTTTCCTTCAGGTCTGATACTACTTTTTCCATCTCAGAATCATCAAGGTGGAGAATTACCGTCTGGCGCCCAGGCTGCGGGCTTTCCATGGACAGGAAGCTCTTAATGAACTTTCCCTTTGCTTTTACAGCCTTGACTATGTCCACAAGAAGCTCTCCCCTGCCCCTTTCCATAAGAATTGTGATCCGCCGACCGGGTGAATCCATCCCCAGGATCTTCATGAGGATCCCGAACATGTCATCGTTTGTGAGAATGCCCAGCAGTCTGCCCCTGTCAACAACAGGGACGGCTCCAATGCGCTTCGTCTGCATGATCTTTGCCACGTCTTCAACGTGGTCAAGGGGTCCGCAGGTCACGACCTCTGTCTTCATCACATCCCTGATCTCCATCCTGGAAAGGAGGTAGTGGATCTCGTGCATCGAGAGATCGGTGGCTTTGGACGGGGAGGCGTCACGCAGCGAATTCAACGAGACAATGCCCACAAGTTCCCCTTCGTCGACAACGGGTATATGTCTGACTCCCTGCTGCTGCATGATCTTCTGCACATCCATCACGAGGTCTCCTGGGGCGGCCGTGACCACCGCCTTGGTCATGTAGTCCACAGCGTGCATCTTTAGCCTCCTCTCGTACTGATTAATGGTTCAGTACTGCGATCAAATCAGGACCTGACGGGTGACACCTCACCGGCTAAACACGAAGCTTGATGCCTGCGGCGAGAATGCAAGGCAGCGGAAATTTCAGCAGTAACTGGAAGGTACCTGACAACAGGTCGCCCGCTCTCCAGTCTCAGACATGGGGCTCAGTGGGCAATTTAGCAGGCGCGGCAGAGCGTGTCAACGCAAAACCTCCAGCTTACGTTAACTGTAAGACCATTCGATCCATCTGCTGATTCTGACTGTATAATCAACACTTCAGGGGTAATATTCTTGACATGAGAACTTCAAATAGCGTAACTGTATAGGACTTTTTGCCCCGGCAAATAAAACTGTGTTTTAACATACCGGAGGTTAACCCGTTGCCCATACTTGAACTGAGGGATATCTACCTGCATTTCGGCGGGATCATGGCCCTCAATGGCGTCAGCTTCGACGTCAGGGAAAAAGAGATCTTTGCTATCATCGGGCCCAACGGCGCCGGCAAAACAAGCATTTTCAACTGCATATCAGGCCTCTACCACCCGGACAAGGGGAGCATGACCTTCAGGGGAAAAGAGATCTCCAGACTTTCCCCGCACAAAAGAGCGCGGCTCGGTATATCACGGACATTCCAGAACATTGAACTCTTCCGGGGCATGACTGTCCTTGACAACCTCATGCTTGGCCGACACATCCACATGAGGACTGAACTCCTGACCGGCGGTATTTTTCTCGGGATGGCAAGGAACGAGGAGATCCGGCACAGGGAGGTCATGGAAGAGATCATCGATTTTCTCGAGATCCAGAACATACGCAAGAAACTCGTTGGAACACTGCCCTACGGCCTTCAGAAAAGGGTCGAACTGGGCAGAGCCCTGGCCCTTGACCCTGAAGTACTTCTGCTGGATGAACCCATGGCCGGCATGAACGTTGAGGAAACAGAGGACATGGCGAGGTTCATCCTGGACATTAACGAAGAAAGGGACATCACGGTCGTCCTGATTGAACACGACATGGGAGTGATCATGGATATCTCCGACCGCATCTGCGCTCTGGACTTCGGCATCAAGATATCCGAGGGCAGACCGGAAGAGATCCAGGCTGACCCCCACGTGATTTCAGCCTACCTTGGTGTGACCGACGACAAAGGGGTTCAATGAGGATGAGCGCCGGCGATACAACTGTTCCATCCTCCAGCGATATCAGATCCAGAGACACCCTTCCGAGGCTGCTGCTCAGGAATGCGAGGCGCTTCCCGGATAAGGTGGCGCTCCGCGAAAAAGAGTTCGGTATCTGGCAGTCCTTCACCTGGCGTCAATACCTTGAGCACGTTAAGTACTTCTGCCTCGGAATGACCAGCCTGGGTCTGGAAAAGGATGATAAGATCGCCATCGTGGGCGATAACCGGCCTGAATGGGTTTTTGCCGAACTCGCCGCCCAGTGCGCAGGAGCAGTTCCGCTGGGGATATATCAGGACTCCACCTCCAAGGAAGTCGGATACGTGATCGACCACTCGGACGCTAAATTCCTGGTTGCAGAAGACCAGGAACAGGTGGACAAGATCCTGGAACTGGCTGCTGAAATTCCCAAGGTTCAGAGGATCATTTTCACCGACCCCAAGGGAATGCGGAATTACAGGGATCCCATCCTCATGGATTTCAAGGAGGTCGAAGCCAGGGGAAAAGACCTCGAGTCAAAAAAGCCCGACCTTTTTGTGGAAATGGTAAATAATGTCAGGGGAGAAGACTTTGCACTTATCGCCTACACGTCAGGCACAACTGGTTTTCCCAAAGGGTCCATGCTCACGCACACGAACATGCTCAAAATGGCCAGCAATCTTATAAGGGTGGACCCTAAACTCGAGAATGACGAATTCGTTTCCTTCCTGCCCCTGCCCTGGATCGGGGAACAGATGATGAGCCTTGCCAGTGCACTTCTGGTGGGCTTTACAGTGAACTTCCCGGAGGAGCCGGAGACCGTTCAGGAAGATATCCGGGAGATAGGGCCGAACGTGATGTTCTCACCGCCCAGGATCTGGGAGAACCTGGCCGCCTCGGTCCAGGTCAGGATAATGGATGCAACACCCCTGAAGCGGCTGATCTTCAACCGCGCCATGCCCATCGGATACCGAATGGCCGACTGCAGATTTGAAAAGAGGCCGCCATCGACCCTCCTCCGGTTCCAGTATCTCATAGCCTACCTGTGTGCATTCAGGGCCCTCAAGGACCGCCTCGGGTTTTCGAAGCTTCGTTCCGCTTCCACGGGCGGCGCTGCTCTGGGTCCGGATACTTTCCGGTTTTTCCACGCCCTCGGTGTCAACCTGAAGCAGATATACGGCCAGACAGAGATCTCCGGCATTTCGTGCATCCATCACGATGGTGATGTCAATTTTGATTCCGTCGGCAAACCGATACCCGAAACCGAGATCAAAATATCCGATGACGGGGAGATCCTGTCAAAAAGCCCCAGCGTTTTTCACGGCTACTATAAGGACGATGAAGCCACTGCCGCCACACTGAAGGAAGGCTGGCTCCACTCCGGAGACGCCGGTCATTTCACGGAGGACGGACATCTGGTTGTCATCGACCGGCTAAAAGACGTAATGCAGATGGCAGACAAGACAATGTTTTCCCCGCAGTTTATTGAAAACAAGCTCAAATTCTCCCCTTACATAAAAGAGGCAGTGATAATCGGCCACCAGCTGCCTTTCATAACAGCCATCATTAATATAGACATGGAAATAGTGGGAAAGTGGGCGGAGAACAACAGGATAAGCTATACAACATACACCGATCTTTCCTCCAAGACCGAGGTCTACGACATGATCGAGGCTGAAGCCGGGAAAGTTAACGGAGACCTTCTCAGGATCAACAAGGCCTCGGTCATGAAAAAGTTCGTTCTGCTCTACAAGGAGCTCGACGCCGATGACGATGAACTTACCAGGACTCAGAAGGTCAGGCGAGGCTTCATCGGTGAGAGATATAAAGAGGTCATAGAGGCAATGTACACCGACTCCGACTCGGTGCCCATAGACACCGAGATCAGGTTCCAGGACGGCAGGACAGCCCGTATCAAGACCACCGTGGCCATAAGGCAGTTGGCGGAAGAAGAGGACAGCAGCTGATGCAGGAAGTCTGGTATTTTCTTCAGCTCATAGTTCAGGGCCTTGCTATCGGCAGCGTCTACGGCCTGGTCGCCCTGGGCTTTGTTCTGATCTACAAGGCATCATCAGTGATCAATTTCGCCCAGGGTGAACTGCTCATGGTCGGGGCCTATGTTTGCCTCGCCCTGATGACCAAGTTCCATATGCCCTTCTGGGCTGGCTTTCTGACTACAATAGCAATATCAGCGCTGCTTGCACTAACCATCGAGCGGTTAATTCTGAGACCGATGATCGGTGAACCGACCATATCCATCATCATGGTAACCATAGGACTGGCCCTGGTGCTCAAGGCCTCCGTAGCTGCATTTTTTGGGACACAGATCAACGTCTTCCCGGAGATATTTTCCCAGACACCTGTCAAGCTCGGCGAGATAGTTCTATCACAGGTCCACATCTTTACGTTTATCGCCTCGATAATCTTTCTGGTGCTGTTCGCACTGTTTTTCAATTACTCCCGACTCGGGATCGCCATGCGTGCGACGGCAAACAACAACCAGGTAGCCCTCTCCATGGGCATCAGTGTCAAGAAGATATTTGCGATCTCCTGGGTTGTCGCAGCTGTGGTTTCAGCGATCGGAGGCATACTCATCGGGAATATCAATGGTGTCAACATAACCCTTTCCGCCGTCGGCCTGAAGGTCTTCCCCGCTGTTATCCTTGGAGGTCTGGACAGCATTCCCGGGGCTCTCCTGGGCGGACTCATTATCGGAGTGCTCGAGAACCTGTCGGGCGGTTACCTGGACCACTTTTTCGGTGGCGGTGTAAAAGAGGTCGCTCCCTTCGTGATCCTGGTGATCATCCTGATGATCAAACCATACGGGCTGTTCGGCACCGAAGAGATTGAGAGGGTCTGACTATCATGCAGCAGTGCGGGATCTTCCACGAAAAATACAAGGATGACATGGCGATCTTCCAGACGCCGTTCATTAAATTCTGGATGGCCGCGCTCTTTGTATTTCTGGCCGTCTTCCCCTTCATTTCGAAACCCATGAACGCTGTACTGAACACCAACGTGCTGTACCTGGCCAACCTCATCGGTATCTACATAATCGGGGCCCACGGCCTGAATATCCTGACCGGATACACCGGCCAGATCTCCCTGGGACACGGTGCATTCATGGGCGTGGGGGCATACGCATCTGCTATTCTCACCGTCAAGGCCGGTATCCCCTTCTGGATCGCCATGCCGCTGGCAGGCCTTATCACAGCCATGGTGGGAATGGTTTTCGGCATTCCCTCTCTCAGGCTCAAGGGCCTTTACCTGGCGATAGCCACAATGGCCGCCCAGTTCATAATCGAATATGCAATGAGGAACTGGACCTCCCTCACAGGAGGCAGTGCGGGCATGGTAGTGAGTTCGCCGGTATTCTTCGGGTTCAGGATCAAGTCGGACAGAGCATATTACTATCTGATATACGTGATGGTCATACTGGTGACCCTGTTCACCAAGAACATCACAAGGGCCCGCCCGGGCAGGGCTTTTGTCGCCATCAGGGACAGGTACCTTTCAGCAGAGGTCATGGGAGTGAACGTGTGGCTATACAGGATCCTCTCCTTCGGAGTGAGTTCGTTTCTGGTAGGCATATCAGGCAGCCTCTGGGGCCACTACGTCAGGGTAGTTTCGGATGAGCATTTCGGGATATGGCTCTCCATACAGTATCTGGCCATGATCATCATCGGCGGTATGGGGCATGTTATGGGGGCAATCTACGGTGCTATCTTCATGACCCTTCTCCCCGAGCTCCTGCGAATCCCTGAACACTTCTTAACCGGAGCCTTCCCGAATATCTTTGCAGTGTTTCACAGCATGAGGGAGGGAGTGTTCGGGCTCATCATTATCCTCTTCCTGATCTTCGAGCCGGACGGTCTCGCGGCCCGCTGGAACACTATAAAAAATTACTGGAAGCTGTGGCCCTTTTCGTATTAAGCTGTATGTTCCCTTTTGTCCGCAGTGGTACAAAAGGGAATCGTTATGGATAGCCTGGGGGGGGAAACCCAGCAGTGCAAGAGGAGGTATGAGATGAGGAACGGAATTGTTAGAACCAGGGGCGTCGTGATCCTTATCACGATACTGTCAGTCCTGGCCCTGACATCAGTGGCGTGGGCAGATGTGATTAAGATCGGCGGTCTATTCGACACATCCGGCCCCACGTCCGGCGTAGGTAAGGACTACGCCCAGGGCGCAGTGGATGCAGCTGATTACATCAACTCACACGGGGGAGTGAACGGCAAAAATGTCGAGCTGATCGCCAACGACTACGCCTACAAGGTCCCGGAAGCGGTCTCTCTTTACAAGACCTACAGGGATCAGAACATTTTCCTGATGCAGGGTTGGGGAACCGGCGACACCAACGCAATGAGGCAGTTCATTACCGAGGACAAGGTGATCTACATGTCCGCCTCCTACGACTCGCTCCTCAACGACCCCTCAAAGACACCATACAACTTCTACGTAGGGACGAGCTACGGCGACGGCATCAGGGCGGCCATGCAGTTTGTGGGCGAAACCTGGAAGGATATGTCCCGCAAGCCCAAAGTCGTGTTCATCTATCCCGACCACCCATATGGAAAGAACCCCATTCCGGCAGGTAAGGCCATGGCAAAGTCCCTGGGCTTTACTGTCGGCCCGGACCAGATAGTGGCACTGAGTGCTGCTGAGGCTGTCAGCCAGCTCACAAACATGAAAAAGTTCAACCCCGACTGGGCGTGGATCGGCGGGACGACACCCAGCACGGCAGTCATAATCAAGGACGCCGCAAAACTGGGCCTCAAGACAAAGTTCATAATCAACGTCTGGGGCTTTGACGAGAACCTCCTCAAACTGGCTGGAACAGCGGCTAACGATCGCGCCTACGGGATGGCGCCCTTCGCGATGTGGGGCGACGATGTTCCCGGGATGAAGGCCATTATGGAAACACACAAGAAAAAACATCCCAATGACACGCACATCGTGCGCTACGTTCAGTCATGGACCTCCATGATGGTCATGTGGGAAGCAATGAAGAAGGCCAAGACCCTGGACGGTCCCGGTGTCAAGGCCGCTCTCGAGACGCTGAAAAATTACGACACCGGCGGCTTGACAGCACCTATTTCCTACACATCCAAGGACCACAGGCCCAACACAACACTGAAGATCTACAAGGTCGACTCCAAGGGCAGACAGGTACCTGTCACAAGCACCACCCTGGAGCGCAAGCCCGAGTGGTTGGGCAACTAGTTTTTTCTGAATCCAGGAGGTTGGCATTATGCCGGCCTCCTGGTTCCCTTTTATTCTTATTGCCTTGCGAAACGGTGAACCGGGGAATCGGTGAATCGGAGTGATACTTCCTGTCAGGAAAACCCTGGAATTATTTAATGAGTGAATCCATACCAGCGATTGCAAATAAAAAAGAGCCTATCCTCTCCCTGAATAACATCGAAGTTATTTATGACGACGTTATTCTTGTCTTGAAGGGCATGTCTCTGGAAGTTTTCGAGGGCCAGATCGTGACTCTTTTAGGCGGCAATGGTGCGGGTAAATCCACTACCCTGAAAGCCATCTCCGGTCTATTAAAAAGCGAAGAGGGCGAGGTCACTGACGGTTCTATCACTTTCATGGGTGAGAGGATCGACAACACCGACCCCGAGCTCATCGTAAGCAAAGGCATATTCCAGGTCATGGAGGGCCGGCGCGTATTTGACGATCTCAACGTGGTAGAGAATCTTACCGCCGGCGCCCACACCCGGTCTAACTGGACCGAAGCGAAACGCGACATGGACATGGTCTTTGACTATTTTCCCCGGCTGACCGAGAGGATGACAACACTCGCGGGCTATCTTTCGGGAGGTGAGCAGCAGATGCTGGCTATAGGCAGGGCCCTCATGGCCCGTCCGAAGCTCATGCTTCTTGACGAGCCGTCCCTGGGTCTGGCCCCGCTCCTTGTCAGAGAGATCTTCGACATCATCAAGAAGATAAACACCGAAGAGAAAACGACTATTCTGCTTGTAGAGCAGAACGCTAACATTGCCCTGTCCATAGCCAACTACGGCTATGTTATGGAAAGCGGCAAGGTGGTTCTGGATGACACTGTGGAAAGACTAAAAGACAATGAAGACGTAAAGGAATTCTACCTGGGGCTCTCGAAGGTGGGAGAGAAAAAAAGCTACCGTGATGTCAAGCACTACCGAAGAAGGAAGAGGTGGCTGTCGTAAAACAGTTTCTGGTTTCGAGTTTCTAGCGAGGTCCCTGGCGGGACCTTTTTTTATGGAGACAGATCTGTTGACATCGAACAATACAATATATATATTGTATTCATGAACACTGAATTAAATAACATTATTGATATGAAAGCAGGACCTATACGCACTGCGGCTCTGTGCAAATGGATACAAAATCTCTATCCTGATAATGAAGATAAACCTGTTCTCGTAGGGGGAAGTGCTGTTGAGCTGTATACCAGCGGAGCATATACAACCGGAGATATGGATTTTGTGGGAACAGTTTTCCCTGAAGTAAAGCACAAGCTGAAAGCGTGCGGATTCATTCAGAAGGGACGCCACTGGATTCATAAGGTTGGCCAGATTTTTCTTGAATTCCCCGATTATGGATTAACGGGAGGAGATGAAGCTGTCGTGGTTATAGTTGGCGATCATTCAATTATTATTATCAGCCCAGAGGATATAATTGTCGACAGGCTTTCTGCATGGATCTTTTGGAGATCTCCAGTGGATGGTGTCAATGCGTTTCTGCTCTACAAAACCCAATATGGGACTCTCGATCATGATCGTCTGAGAGACCGTGCAAAAGGAACTGAAACAACAAAAGCGCTTGAATCCGTTAAGGACCTGTACAAAAAGTTTCCAGATGCTTTACCCTCAAAGGAGATTCTCGAACAATGGACACAAAAAATAATATGAGAAGGATCTTGCTACGGAAGTCCCGCACTGTGGATCTACCGGACCTTGATCTCACCAGATCAAGACCCAGAGCATTCGAGGAGTGGAAGGCTCTGAAAAGCTGGGGTCGCCTTCCAGTCTGGGAACAGGATATCCCCGGCTATTTGCTCAGGACAGCTCGGGAGGATTCAGGGTTTACACAGGGGATATTGGGCGCAAAGCTGGGAATCTCACAACAGGCCGTAGCCCAGGCAGAGAGATGGGCATCAAATCCATCGGTTTACTTCATGCGTAGGTGGTCTAGGGCCTGCGGATTTGGTTTTAAAATTGAAGTTAACAGGATAGATGCCTGATTTTTCCCTGGGGATTATGTACAAAAATGCAGGCTCCCTTCAGTGTGTTTCAATGTACGTAAAAGTTGAACAAGCTGCATATTTGAAGTATTACTGGAAATTCGAGATTTAATCCTCTGATGGAGGGGTTTATGAAGAGAATTGCTTTGTACCTGGCAGGAGTCTCAGCTCTAGCCTATGTTGCATGCGGTGGGGGGGAAGTAACGTAATTGTTCAGCAGGATTTCCAGACTATCCTGTACGCATCGAGCTATTACACCTCATTCGGCTACGGCGGCGGTGGAGCTTTTATGAGCGGCGGGTTCATAAACGGATTTGAGGTAAGTGATTTTTCAGGTTCACTGACAGCCCTTTCGGGCTCGCCTTACGCTACCTCGTATGCAGTCGCGGTTCATCCAAACTCCAATTTCGTTTATGTATCCAGTTGGCCCGGCATCCCGTCGGGTAATGGTAATATTATAGGTTATACATATGACCCAACGTCCGGTACGCTGGCGGCCATGTCGACCCCAACTTTCGCTACATCCGCCGATCCGAGAACCATAGCCATAAGCCCATCGGGTGAATACCTGTACGTCGGCTGTTACAACTCTGATAACATCAATGCCTTTTCCGTCAGCGCTGCCACCGGGTTTCTGACAATCATGGCGTCCTATGCAATAAGCCCTTCCACTGGCATCCTTACTTCACTTTCCATCCCCACAATTCCAACCTCCAACGGTCCCTGGACCATAGACATCGATCCTTCAGGAAAGTATCTATATGTTGGCGCATTTTATGCGCAAAACATCAACGGATATTCCATTAACAGTTCCACCGGTTTCCTCACGCAACTGCCGGATTCACCATACAATCCGGGTACCGACGTGCGGGCATTAGAGATAATTAGAAGATAGCAAGAGATACTTTTACGGGACAAGAAAGGAAGAGCGATGCATCACGAGAGAGATTTTGAGTACATTCCCTACGATGAACTTCTTGTCGAACAGACCAGACTGATAAGAGAGCTGATCGCCGGAGAGTGGCAGAAGGCGCCGGGGTTTGTCAGGCGATTGGAAGAAGCCGGAGTAACCGCCGACACGTTGGAAAAACCAGAGGACATTGTAAAATTCCCGATACTGAAAAAATCCGACCTGCCGGCCATCCAGGCCGCAGATCCCCCCTTCGGAGGTATGATCACCGTTGATCCGGGAAAACTCAGACGCCTCTACTCTTCGCCGGGGCCGATCTACGATCCGGATGGATTCGGGCCATCGTATTACCGCTGGGAGAAAGCCTTTAAAGCGGCGGGTATATCCGAGGGTGACATAGTTCTGAACTGCTTCGCATACCACCTTACCCCTGCTGGCGCCATGTTCGAGGAGGCAGCAAATAATCTGGGGTGTGCAGTCATACCCGCGGGGATCGGTAACACAGAGATCCAGGTATCCGTTGCGGCCCATCTGGGGGCAAATGCCTATGTGGGACTTCCTTCATACTTGAAGGTCCTCCTGGAAAAGGCGGCCGAAGCAGATCTCAAGCTATCAATTGAAAAGGCCTTTGTCATAGCCGAAAAACTCCCGGAGAGCCTCAGGGATGAATTACAGGAAGAGTACGGCATCCACGTCCGCCAGGGGTACGGCACCGCCGAAGTCGGCGCCATTGCCTACGAGTGTGAAGAGGGGTCCGGCATGCACTTCGATCCCACGGCATTGGTGGAACTCCTCGACCCCGAGTCCGGAGAACCTGTCAAAACAGGTGAACCGGGTGAGGTCGTTGTTACTCCCCTCAATCCCGTAAACACACTTTTTCGTTTTGCTACAGGCGATATCTCCTCTGTAGATGACTCACCCTGTCCATGCAACAGGCCGTCCCCCAGGTTAACGGCGATCCTGGGAAGGGTAGATCAGGTGATAAAGGTTCGGGGTCTGTTCCTGCATCCGGGCCAGGTTGCTGAGGCCATATCAACCTTTCCCGACGTGGAACGTTTCAGAGCTGTTATCACCCGGGAACGGGCAATGGATGACATGACAGTAGAAGTTGAGAGCAAGATCTCTTTCCCGACCTCTACTCTCAAAGATATGGGCGATACCGTCAAGAAAACAACCAAGCTCAGCGCCAAGGTAGTTCAGGTACCCCAGGGAACAATTCCCGAGGATGCGCAG
>CAYVSA010000012.1:32237-41227 GCA_964454175.1 uncultured Pseudomonadota bacterium | reverse complement strand
AATCTCCACCGTGCGTCTCCGGTCCTGTCCCCTGTTTCATTAAACACCTCCCATAAGGATTTTAACCACCCGGACGGGTTCGAGGCCGTCAGTCACCAAAAGTCACCCTGAGGATCTCTTCGATGGTAGTGACACCATCCTTGATCTTGTGAAGTCCGCTCTTCCTGAGAGTCATCATCCCGTTTCTGATCGCCGATTCCTTGATCTCGAATGTAGTGCCTCCCTGCAGGATGACATCCTTGATCTCGTCGTTAGCCACCATTACCTCGTAGAGGGCGATCCGGCCCTTGTAACCGGTACCCCCGCAATTGTTGCAGCCTTCGCCGCTGTAGCAGGTTATCCCCTCTTCAACTTCTTCTTTTGTGAACCCGATGTCCTGGAGGGCTTTTACCGGTACATCTATAACCTGTTTGCAATTGTCGCATACCTTTCGGGCCAGCCTCTGGGCAACGACCATTATCACAGCAGAAGCCACCAGGAAGGGTTCGACACCCATGTTCAGCAATCTGTTAATTGTGCTGGGAGCGTCGTTGGTATGGAGAGTTGAAAGGACCATGTGCCCTGTCAAGGCCGCCTTGATCCCTATCTCGGCAGTCTCGTAATCCCTGATCTCTCCCACCAGTATAATATCCGGGTCCTGCCTGAGAAAAGAACGCAGTGCGGCAGCGAAGTTCAAGCCTATCTCATCGTGCATCTGGACCTGATTGATCCCCATCAGGTTGAATTCCACCGGGTCCTCAGCGGTCATTATATTGACGTCGTCCTGGTTCAGGTCGGCAAGTGCTGAGTAAAGGGTGGTCGTCTTTCCACTCCCCGTCGGTCCGGTAACCAGAACCATCCCAAAAGGCTTGTGAATTGCCTCCTTGAACTCACCCAGGGCCAGTTCCTCAAATCCGAGCTTGGTCATATCAAGCTGAAGGGACGACTTGTCCAGAAGCCTCAGCACGACCTTCTCACCGAAAAGCGTAGGGAGGACGGATACACGAAAATCCACCTCGGCCCGCCTGCCCAGCTTCATCTTTATCCTGCCGTCCTGGGGAAGCCTTCTTTCGGCAATGTCGAGCTTGGACATTATCTTTACACGGGAAATAACCGCATTGCGGATCTTCAGGGGCAGGTTCATCATGGTTTTGCAGACACCGTCCAGCCTGTAACGAATCCTCATGACCTTTTCATATGGCTCGATGTGTATGTCACTGGCTTTCATCTTAAAGGCCTTGATGAGGACACCGTTGACGAGTTTGACGATGGGAGCATCTACTTCACCAGAAAGGATATCATCTTCAACATCCTCCACGACCTCCACATCGTCCACCGCGCCCTTCACGAGGTTGTCGAACTCATCCACATCCATGACCGGGCCGGCTTCCATCTCACCGTCAAAACCGCCACCATCCAGGTCGCTCAGATCGAACTCGCCAGCGTTTATTGTGGCCTTGCCTCCCCCGAACCCGCCAGATTCATAATACTTCATAATGGAGTCTTCAATGGCAGTCTCTGAGGCCACTACCGGCTCGACGTTATAACCGGTCATGAATTTGATGTCGTCGAGGGCGAAAACGTTGGTCGGATCAGCCATGGCGAGAGTGAGGGTCCCCCCAGTCCTGCTGACCGGTATCAGCTGGTACTTCTTGGCTGTCTTGCCAGGGATCAGCTTGATGATGTTGCCGTCGATCTCGAACTCGGCAAGATTGATTGAGGGGACTCCGTACTGCTTGCTGAGAAAGGAGACGATGTCGGATTCTTCCATGATATCCAGCTTGGACAGGTTGTAGCCAAGCCTTCCACCGGATTTGCTCTGCTCTTCAAGGGCCTGTTTGAGCTGCTCCTCGCTGATGAGGTTGGCCTTTACCAGCATCTCCCCTAATCGCGCTGCTGACATGTGCTTTGCAATCCTCCCCGAAGAATATCAAAAAACCGGAATACCAAATTTCAAATACCAAACCATAGGCTATCTTTCAACCTGTTATCTTGTCAAGTAGTTCCAGCTCTTTCAGGACTCCGGGTGAACACCTTCCTTCTCACCTTGCGTGCCATTTCCCATGGAAAGACCGGCCAGGCATTGCGCTGTGCGTTGATCTCTCCCGCGAGAAAAGCTTCAGTGATCATCGCAGGCGCTCACAGCAGCGCCTCATCAGCCGCGAGAGCGCGAAATATCAGGTCAGCGTTCTTAACGTCTTCTGATATCTGGCTTATCAGGGAATTCTCATCGGTGAAGGGCAACTCGTCCCTGAGCCTCTTTAAAAAGGAAACCGTTACCTGACGGTCGTAGAGATCTTCTTTCACTCCGATCAGGTGCGCCTCCAGAACCTGCTGTCCGGGTCCGAAGGTGGGTCGGGTCCCGACGTTCACTGCCGCAGCGCCAGTAACCCCATCGTAGAAAAAAGCGCCGCTATACACTCCCCTGGCAGGCAGCACCGTTTTGCCGCAATCCAGGTTAATCGTGGGGAAGCCCAGGTTGCGACCCCTTCCAGCACCGGGTATGACCGAACCTCGAACAAAGTGGGGCCTTCCCAGGAGTTTCCCGGCCAGTTCCACCTCACCCTGGGCCAGATTGCCCCTGACCCGGGTACTGCTGACAGGTGCACCATCCAGCAGGACTGGAGGAATCCCGCTGACAGAAAAACCGTGTATTTTTCCAAGTCCGCCCAGGAGTTTCAGATCACCCGTCCTGTTTTTACCAAAACGCCAATTTTTACCGGACACTACCGCACGGGCTCCCAGGGTTGAAACAAGTATGCGGTGTACGAACTCTTCAGCAGTGAGGTCAGCAGTTTCCCTGTCGAAGGGGAGCACGAGGGCTGCCTCGATACCCAACCGGGACGCAAAGTGCAGACGGTCCTCAAGGGCCATCACGATCCCCGGTGTTTTGTCCGGCTTCAGTGTCGAAACGGGATGGGCAGAAAAAGTCAGGACAAGCCCCCGGGCTGACTTTTCAGCTGCCAGGGCGGCAGTCTCCCTGAAAATAGCCTGGTGGCCCAGGTGGACGCCATCGAAGTTGCCAACTGCGACCACATACCCGGTTTCCCCGCTTGATACGGACGCCAGATCTTCGTAGATATTCACAGGGTCACACCCGGTTTTGGCAGCCTGGCTCCTGTCACGGATCTATCTCCAAAAGACACTCCCAGTCCATGTCTACCTGCCGGAATATCCTGGCAGGCAGACAGGACGAATCGGTGATTACAGATGTGGCCCTTTCCATATCAGTCTTATCGAGTCTTATTGCAAGACCGCAGTCACTGCTTATTCTACGCGGCTTCATTATCGTGCGGTGATCCACACCCGCTTCCTTGAGGGCTTTTTCAGCTTTAAGGGTGGTGTGTGTTGTTGGAAAAACCGCGAGGAGAACTGAATTCAAAGCAGACCCCTGACCCTCTGAAGCTCGCGAACACCATCAGACAGTGACAGGACATCCGCTTCGGTATTGAATAATCCGGGGCTGACCCTCACCGTGCCCTCCGGGAAGGTGCCAATGGTCCTGTGGGATTCAGGGGAGCAGTGCAGCCCGACCCGCACCTGGATGTTCCTGGTCTGCTCCAGATATGAACCGACCTCAGCCGGATCAAGATCATCCACGGTAAAGGAGAGGACAGCAACCTGATCTGCAGGTGAGCATGGTCCCCAGATGGATACGCCGGGAATGCTCGACAGCCCGTCAAGCAGGATCTCCATCAACCTCATTTCGTGTGCCCTGATAACCTGTATTCCCTTTGCGCGTATGTAGCGCAGTGCCTCCCCGAGAGCAGCGATCCCTGGAGTGTTGGGTGTACCGCTCTCGTACCGTTCGGGAAGGACCTCAGGTTGTCTTGTGAGGGTTGACTGCCCCCCAGTCCCGCCCTCCACGACAGGATCAAGCTCAATACCGGGTGCGATATAAAGGAAACCAGTTCCCTGCGGCCCATAGAGGGACTTGTGCCCGGGCACAGCGATCATGTGCGGGCCTTCGTCCCTGACCTCAAGGGGAAGAACCCCTGCTGATTGGGCAGCGTCTACAAGGACAGCAGGCGACACACCTGGCTTGCTCCTTAAGTCTGAACAGATCCTTTCGACTGGCTGGATCGAACCCGCCACGTTAGATGCGTGCGTCAGCACCACCAGGCTAGTTCCCGCAGTGACAGCATCCACAACCGCATCGGCGGAGAGGATGCCCCTGGCGTCGGCCTTGACACGGAGGATCTGTGCGTTGATCTCGTCGGCGGCCCTGGTAAGAGGCCTTAGGACGCTGTTGTGATCAAGAGACGTAGTAACGACCTGTGCGCCCTTTTTGAGGAATCCTGTTATTGCCAGGTTAAGCGCTGCAGTGGCATTATGGGTGAAAATGATCCTGGAACTATCTTCGGCACCGATGAAACCCGCGGCCTGCTCGCGGGCTTCGAATATAGCCCGTTCCCCTTCCAGAGCAGAATACCCGGACCGGCCTGGTGACGAAGAGAGCTGCCTTGTGGCCCAGATCAGTTTTTCGATGACCGGTTCCGGCTTGGGCCAGCTGGTTGCAGCATTGTTAAGATATATGGATCCCTTACCCTTCAACATTTACCTTCCTGGCAGGAACAGGTTCCCTTTGAATCAACTGCCTCACCTTGTCTCAGGTATTTCGGCTTATTTGCGCGGACACAGGGGATCCACGTCTCCGTAGTGTCCGTAAAGGTGATAAACAATGCCGCGACACCCGCCTCTGCAGTTCTGCAGTGCGCTGCAGGAGGTACATGTCGCTGGCAACTTCAGCAGGTCCCTGCGGATCCTGTCTCTTGCGGGATTACTCCAGACCTCTTCAAAACTGTCGTTTTCCAGACTCCCCAGCGGGATTAGAAGCGACCTGCATGGGAAGACTGTGCCCGCATGATCGATATAGGCCATGGAGTTGCCAGCCTCGCAGCCTGAAGGCTCGGGCCCGGTCATGCCTAGAACCTGGCTGATCATGAAGTCGTGAACCCTGAGCCTGTCCTCGCCCAACGACTTTACGAGTCGGGATAACTCCTCGCCCTCAAGAGGTTGAAGCTCTGCTGGGTCCGGCAGCGAGCCACTGTCTGGCGAACTGATACCATCAGCAGGACGGTTTGGCAAGGTCAGTCCGAAGCCGCACGCTGCTGCAGCCTTCAGCATCTCTGGCAGATAGTGGACAGAACCTTTAACGGGTATCCATCTTAAAGATGCCCTGCCTGTATGGCCGCCTGGGAAAAAATGTTCTCGGATAAATTCTGCCTGGTCCGGATCTGTTACAGGAAACTCCCAGCGATCTACGCCACCAGCCGGCAGGCTGCCTGACCCCGAAGACCATCCATTAAATACAATGACAACTTCTGTTCCGGCCCAGGGGATATCCAGCAAAGCCAGCCGTTCCAGACTGTCAAGTTCGATAACCAGTGACAGTGGGCGGCAGGCGCGAACCTTTTCGATGACATCTCCATGGAGCCTGCCCGATATTTTCCAGTGGAACCGCCAGGGCAGATCAAAACCAACAGTCATCGGTGGGGATCTTCCTTATCCCGGATCCAGCAGTGGGGATCCGGATTATCGAAGGAACCGGTCGTGGCCCACACCCTGGCAGTGCAGCCGCCAAGGCACGAACTATAGCACTCACATCCCTCGCACTTTCCCCGGGGAGTCCTGGATCTCATCATCTGGAGTACGGGGGAATCGAACCAGATAGAGCTGAATTCGTCTTTTATGATGTTTCCGATAGCCACAGGTATGAAACCGCACGGGGTCACGTCACCATTCGGCTTGATATGGAGGCTGAGCTTGCCGCACGTACTCCCCGGCACAGCCGATTCCGACACGTAACCCTCCAGTGAGGCCATTATAGGGTCATCGAAGGATAGCTTGACGTCATCAACTTCTGTTTGAACCTCCAGTGCCTCGGTGTAAAAATCCCGCCACTGTGGTGGGGACAGGTCAAGTTCGTCTCTGCTCCCGGCACCCTCACCGGAGCACTTGTAGTTGTGCAGGTAAAGTGCAGACACACCATGGTCTCTGCAGAGTTCTATCATGTCCCGCCAGCTGTCGCGGTTCAGCTTGTTTATGACGCAGGACACAGTGCACCTGATGTTGACATCCCCAAGATGGTCCAGCGCGGCAACGGCCTTGTCAAAGCTTCCCGGCATGTTGCGCAGCCGGTCGTGGGTCTGACTTTCAGGGCTGTCGATGCTTATACCCACGCTCGTGAACCCGGACTCGGTTATCCTCTGTGCCTCCCTGGCATCAAGCAGGTAGCCGTTGCTGTTCATGGATACTTTCAGACCGCAGCCTGAAGCGTAAGATGCTGCAGAGTGAAGGCCAGGGTACACAAGAGGCTCGCCCCCTCCAAAATTCACGAACACAACCCCTTGATCAGCAAGTATATTCACTGCTTTTCGGATATTCCCTACCGAGAGCCGATCCTCCTTTTGCTCCCTGCTGTAACAGTGCTGACAGCCGAAGTTGCACCGGTAAGACAGGGTCCAGTTCACAGTCAGCGGGGCCGACAATGTTCCTGTGTCAGCCTTCATTCAGCATCCCCTTGAGGATCATCTCGTCTATGAATGAATCGACATCCTGACGGAGCGCGTCGGGCTCGGTTTCGAACTGATCCAGAAGGGCATCCGCGATCTGGCCTCTGTCCATTTTCCCATCACAAAGTTTCCAGATCTCGCCGCCCACGAAATTAAGCTGGTGCATCACTCCACCGAACAGAAGGGTAACTGTCCCCATCTCATCAATTTCGATATCCTCAGGTGTTCGCCCCGGGTCGCCCAGAACTTCCCTGGCATGATCCTCCCTGTGTCTCTCTACCCTCCAGTGTATCTCGGGATTCCTTTTGACGACAGATGCCATCACACCTCCTTCCTGCTGAAACGTACTACGGCGAAACAGAATAGCAGCCCGAAAAGGACCGCTGCCTTGCCCGCCGGGGTTGGCCCTGCAGAGGTACTGCTGATGTGCCACTGCTGCACTATACCACCGCCGGCGATCATTCCGAGAATGACGACCGAGGCGTCGGTAAGCCCCTCACCGGCCAGGATCAACTGGCGAAAAGGACAACCACCAGCCAGTACTGAAGCAAAACCCACGAGCAGCATGCTGGCAGCGTTCCAGAGATGGTACGGGTGAGATCCGGGCTGATCGAGAACTCCAAATCTGAAAAGACCAAGAGAGACGTTCACGACAACAGCTGAAAGGAGCAGAAGCACCAACCCTCGCATGAGGCTCATATCCCTTGCGAGAAACAGGTTTGAAAAACTCCCTGTTACACAGAACCTCGACCTCTGGGCAAGGGCGCCGATTATCAGGCCGGCGCCAAGTGAGACTGCCAGAGGTGCCCCCTGGGAGGCTGGCCCGGTCGTCCCCCTGATCAGAAAGCCGGGAACAGTTGCAGCCAGGATAAAAACTCCAACAATCAGCAGGGGAAGGATTATGCCCTGAAGCAGTGTTGTGGGGCCTGTCTCATTTCCGAGATCAAGGCCTGCACGCAAGAAGCGCACACCGAGGAAGACTCCGGAGGCCAGGCCTGCAACTCCGGCAATAGCCGTCATGTCTCCCGCACCAAGTCTCAAAACCATTTTTATGGGACAGCCCATGAAAACAGACGAACCAACTATCAGAAAAACGCCCAGCATAAACCCGTTTATGGAAAACCTTCCCGCACGGGGCCTGAGCTCTTTTCCAGCAAGGGCCATTAGAAACGCCCCGCCAACAAAACCAGCCAGTTCCGGCCTGAAATAAGCCATCCGGGCGTTCTGGTGCAGCCCGAGGCTTCCCGCCATGTTCTCCATGAAGCAGGAAATACATATCCCGGAGTTTGCCGGGTTGCCCCAGTAAGCGAGGGCAGCACCCAGCAGGCCCAGGCTCAGGCCACTGGCAGCGATCAGAATGTTATCGGAGTTGCGGAGTTTCACTCACAGCCCCCCGCAAAGCGGCGCCTGAGAAAATATACTTTGTCCAGCATCTGTCGCTCAACGGTAGAGAGGGAAGTCTTCTTTTTCTTTTCGGTGAGCCTGGAAAACATGCTGTCGTTCAAACGCTTTATCCTCGTTCCCAGATAGTCCGGTGATCCTTCATCCAGATAGTCCGGGTGGAGCCGCACTGCGCGGGCGTAGTTCGAAAGTGAAGCCTCCTCATTCCCGGAAGCTTCCTCGTATCTTCCGGACAGGGCCCAGACCTCATGGCGCCCAGGGTAGGCCTTCTCGAGCTCACTTATTTTTTCGTCCGCATCCTGATTGCTGTCAGCCAGCAGCCTGGCCTGCCTCAGCCTCCCCCTGAAGGCCTCCATTTCCGCCTGGCTCAGGGCAGCCTTCCGGGTCGTGATCATGTCTCCCGGGGAAGCCTGGGAAACAGATGTTCTCTCATGAAATATCAGCACCCCAAGCAGTATCAGAATTACAACGATCGCCGCTTCGGCGATCCTGTCGGCTTTTTTTGTCATAGTTTTAAATTCGGATTTCAGTGTTCAACATTTATCCAGTTTCCATTTTCCACTCTATAATGTTCCAATTTCGATTTATCTCCAATTTGGTTGGTCATATACAAACATAGAATACTCATAATCCCGGGCGTTCTGGGGCCACCGCATTACAGGCAATAAACCCAACATCGAGACGCTAATTCCATGTGGCTTGGCAGGGATGAAGGGGGTGGGTAAAACATTACCACCCTCCCCTTGTGTTCCCCTCCCATCAAGGGAGGGGTGAAAACTTCGCTACCTCGACACCTTTCAAGCTCCTAAAGCCTTCAGCTTACAGCCTATAGCCCATTGCCAGATTTTCCAAATTCCGATTTCCAATGTTCTACTACCTGGGTCGTGGGACATGGGTCTTGGGACTTTTTCATTAATACACCTGATACGGCGGCATGTTGGTCTTCTTTGCCATCTCCCTGACCCGGGAGAAATCGCTGTCCTCCAGAGGGACATATCCATCGACTCCCGAAGCCTTAAACACTGAAAGCTTTTCGTTCCCCACTTTCGCGACTGAATTGACAGTCAGGTTGAAAAGCGCTGCCCTGAATTTTCC
>CAYVSA010000012.1:3207-32137 GCA_964454175.1 uncultured Pseudomonadota bacterium | reverse complement strand
TAGGAGCCATCATCGGCCCGAATATCATCCTCTTTCCCTTGAGGTCCTGGAGCGTTTTGATTGAGCTGTCAGCACGGACCGCTATCCCCCCGGCCGAGTTCATTCCCAGGTTCCCTCTCTTTTCTCCCGCGAGGGGAATCAACCCTTTTTCGTGCATTACAACATAGAGGAGAGAGTTGGTGTGTGTAATGTCCAGTTCTTTCTTTTCAAAGGCCTCCGGCACGTCGAATGTGTTGAGGTAAACCGCCTCGATCCTGACTCCCAGCACCTCTTCAAGGTACCTGTTCAGGGGTTCGAAGCGCTTCTTCGAATCCTCCAGGCTGTCACAGACCATGTAACCGATGCGGAGCACCTGCCTTTTGTCGACCGCCTTCTCCCCGGAAGTACCAGACGGGCCCTTCGAGCATGAAATCAACGGCAATAAAAGTGAAACAAGCAGAATAGACGCAGCAGCATATCCAGGGATCCTGGGGTTCATAGTCAGCTCCACTTTATGATGGATCATATCAGGTCCGCCTCCCTGAGCACCTTGAGGGCGACCCTGCGCGGACCCCGGCCCGCACGAACCCTCTCAAGGGCTTCGGCCAGAGGGAGTGATCCAACGGTTTTTGAAAGTCGTTCCAGGTACATTGGCACCAGACTGAAGGCAAGCTGCCGGACAGCCTTACTGCCCATCAGAATACAGTAGCTGCCTATGGGGGTCTCAAGGTCGAGCCCAATTTTTTTTACAGAGTCGCTCTTTTCATATCCTTCTGAAGCAATTACTGAAATAGGAGCATTTCCCTCTTCCATTTCCGCATAGCACCCACGGGTGCCTGCAACCACTATTACCTTCACATCCCTGCCCATCTGTTCTCCTATGAAAGCGGAAACAAGATGGGCCACAAGGGTGCCGGAGGCGGACTGCCGGGTGCACAGGGGAATGACCTTGCCTGAGTGGGCAACCGCGCCCTGGGTCCCCACGGCCAGAATTGCAGTGACCATAATAATCATCCTCAGAAGAGCCACTTTTTCAAACCCCCGGCCAGAATCGTTCCCACTATCAGTATCTGAAGGAAATACGGGACACAGGACACCGCTTTTTCCCTGGATATCCTCACTGCAGCATAACCTGAAAGGATAATGGACCCTCCCATAACAAAGACCAGAGCCCACTTCAGGGTTCCCATGGGCAGTAGAACATCAGGTCTGGAAACTACGCCGAGCTCCTCGATGGCCATGTAGGTCCTGACTCCCGAAGGGTCCCTGAGACCGAGAAGGAAATAGGGAAACTTGGAGTTAAGCTTCACGAGTGCAAGAACCAGATGCCCTCCAAGAAAGACCGGAATGAGTGCGGGCAGGAAGGACGACGCGAGACCCCTGAGGGAACCCGGATCATATTCAGGGGGCAGTCCAGGATCTCCCAACCGCAGCTGCTCGCCGGCGGCAGGTTCCAGCCACACCCTGAGGGGAAGGATCACTCTCCTGCCCATGCCTCTGCCCACTGGTCCGGTATCCGGTACAGCAGCCTCTGGAGGCAACGAGATCATATCAGTCGTCCATATATAGAGGGACGGCAGGAAAACGATCAAAAACGGAAGCAAAAGCCCCGCCCACACCAGATAGGCAAAGCGGCCCCAGGACACACCCCATGCGCCGGACACAAACAGGGGGCCCACCGCTACTATTTCCGTAAGGCCAGGCCAGAACCTTAAATAACTCAGCATCAGAAAGCCCAGAAGCACTGAGCCCACGATGACTTCACTAAAGCGCCTGTAACCTTCCTCCCACAAAGGTACAACGGGATTCCTGAGTCCCAGCCGCACATTATTCACTGGGCAGATCCTCATGCAGTTAAAACACATGAGACAGTTCCGCCTGCTGTTTTTTTCCCAGACGTTGATATCCACTGGGCATGCGTGCCTGCGAATCCGGTATTTCCATCGCAGACGGCCCACACCCATCTGGTTCCAGGCTTGAACACCGCTGCGGCACTCCCTGGTCCGGCACTGGGTGCATTTATCCGTGTCAGCTGCAGCCATCTGCGGCAGGGCAAGCCCCGCATACATGCCAAGGACGCTGCCTACAGGACAGAAGCCTGAGCATATCGACCTTCCCCGGAAAACGAGTCCAAGTACAAGGGCCAGACCGACCCAGACTACAAGGAGAATGGCCGTGGCACCCGGGAAGTGGTGTATTCTGAAGATACCGATCATCAACACTACAGCAAGCAGCATCAGCGCCGGCACAAAAGAATTCCTCAAAAAACGCGGCAGCGTTTTCGAAAGGCCCCAGCGCGAGACCAGCTCGTTGACATATCCCAGGGGGCATACTCCACACCACAACCTTCCCGTCAGAGGAACGAGGAGGATAAGACCCATCATCAAAACGACCCAGAACAGGGAGTTACCCACATTTGTGTACATGAGGGGATCAACAGCAGACACACCCTCGATGCCCCACATTCCCCAGGACACCCGTAAAACCAACACAAGGGAAATCAGGGCCCCTGTCCTCAGAGCAGCCCAGAAGACCCCGTTCCTGAGAAAGAGTGGAGCAATCCCTCTTTTCACAGTCATGGTCACAACCCGCCTGACCCGATGAAAGGATAGAGCCTGGGGATATCCGCATCAGATCTGGACCGAAAATACTGCATACAGGATAGCAATGACTTCCTCCATCTCGACATTTCTTATCTGTACAGGTTGTAGGGGGGCACCATCTCCCCGGTTTCGTCAAGATACAGTACCTGTTTACCGGAAACGGTCTCCAGGGACCTGGCGGCCCACTCTCTTACCACGGTCTCACCGTCGTCAAGGGCACCTGTCAGGGCTGGTTCAGCTCTGGAGTCCTCAAGGCTTCCCAGGGCCTCTGCAGCCTCCCTGCGAACCATCCAGTTCTCATCAGCGAGCGCAGCTAAAACAGAGCCGAGCACCCTGCCGTCACCTGTCCTCCCCATGGCCCAGACAGCAGCATCCCGGTTCACTCCCTTGATGCTCAAGAGATCGGAGACGCTTCTTTTTCCCCTGATCTCCCCAACAACCCTTATTGCGGCTCTTTGGGCAATGGGATCGGCAGAACTGAGCAGTTTATTCACGTCCTTTTCCACCACAGGCCCGATCTTGATCAGGGCCCTTACCGCCGCTTTCCGCAGGGACTGGTTCCCGCTATTCAGTACACCGACCAGAGGCAGGATCGCTGATTCATCGCCAATTTCACCCAGGGCCCACGCGGCCGCATACAGTCTCGGCTTTTTATTACCCAGCATATCAATGAGAACAGGCACTGCCTCCCTGCTGCCGATATTACCCAGGGCGGTGGCGCACCCTTCGAAAATGTCCGGGTCCTCTGAAGACAATCCCTGCATAAGGAAGGGCCGGGCAAAGGATCCAAGTTCTATCAGGGCTTTATAAGATGCTATAAATGTGTCCCTTTCCCCGGCGCCCAGGTCCCTCACAAGGGCTCTGACCGCTCCTTTATCTCCTGCCCTGGCCTTTTCCACATGATCCGCCACATCCAGTTCCGACAAACCGCATCCAACAAAAAGAACCGTTAACAGTGAAAAAGTTAAATAGCGCATTACCAGACCTTATGAACCGTTACATCGATGTCCCTGAGGACCTCTCCTTTACGAACCACGACTCCTGAAGGATCGATGGTACCCTCGTCGTAACGGCCGTAAAGGTCCCCAAGCTGTGGCGGACCGCCAAATCTATCCCTGGCAGCGACATAATAGGTACCGCCCCTTTTTAGAAAAACCCTGTATCTGCCGTCAGGGCCGGTGCGCTCGCTGACATACTTGGGCCGCTCGGACATTTGAATATGATCGTAAACATTAACACGAAGCCCGGCTGCCGGCTTTCCATCCGCGTCCAGGATGTGTCCGGAAATCCCTGTATCCCCCTTTACCGCGGTAGAAGGGAACTTTTTGCTGTTGCCCGATTTGACCGATGCCCCGACATCAAGGACTTTCGTCTCACCCCCAGCCACCTCGAACGAAACAGGCTCGCTGTGAAAATCTCCAATTTTAACCGGTCCGGTAACATCTCCGGAAATTCTCATTCTCGCAACAGCAACATATTTTCCGGGGCCCAGTGAAACAGAGTAGGCCCCATCGGGACCCGTAGGGGCGGAGATGACATTCGCCGCGCTGTAAATGTCATCTCCCTCCTGATAGATATAGATGCGGGCGCCCTCCAGGGGCACAGTAACAGACCCTGAGACCACTCCGTTCGAACCCTTTCCGGAACTTCCGGCAAAATTACAGGCACTGTATAGAACTCCTGCCAGACCTGCGATCATCCCGCACAGAAACAATCTAGAAATCCAGCGGCTCATTGATCAATCCCTTTCCTTCCTGTTCGTTGTCAGCGGGTTCGGCAAGGACCAGCTCTAACCCGGCATCGGCAACGTGATGCTCTGTTACAGTACCGTCGAAGACCGCTACCCCGAAGGGATACCTGCCATTTACGAAAAAGCGCCTGTCCCTTACGTCTGCCGAATCCAGTCGCCTTCTGAAAACAACGTTCCAGACACCATGATCCCAGCTTGCGGTGACAGACACATCTGCCTGTGCGCCCTTCGGTGAAATATAGGCTGTATAGGGTGTATCAGTTTCCACATCTTTAACATCTGTCACCTCCCCCGGGGTCAGCCCGGCCCTGACAGACGTGATCTGTTCCCTGTCCCCTTTTTTACCATTCCCGTCCACAAACATATCGTCAGCAAGTCCCGACTCCAAAGCAAGTCCGGACCTGAATCTCCAAAGATCGAGGGCCCCTTCGCCTGAGAAAGTCATCTCCATCCGTCTTCGCGTACCGCCATCAAAAATCCCGGAATCCCTTGTATGGCAGGCTGAGGCGCAGTTAAATGATCTGTCTCCGGAAAGACCCCATATCAGGGCCAGACCGTCATCGCTTACCGGGGCGGAGGTTTCTTCAACTCCGCGGCTGATCACTTCAGGACCTCTGTCTGGAGTCATATCCACCCAGCGCGCCTTAATGTAAAGATCCTCTGGAGTGTAAAGAGCCATCAGCCTCACCAGAACTGGACGTGATCTTTCGGCGCCATGGTGACATTCAGCAGTTGACCTGTGACTTGTTCCGCTGTCTAAAAGAACCACCTCCGGGGACTGGTGTATGTAACCCCTCATCACTTCGAGATCGAGGGGGACGGCCTTCTCCCAGTCGTCAGCTCCGGGACTTTTCCCCACAGGTGCGGCAGCCAGGACGGTTCCACTGAAGGAACCGGAGCAGCCGCTCGATCCCATCATGACGAAGGCGATGATGACAAACAGGACCGCGGCTTCAACTCTCATCGGACCGGTAACAAGCAATGTCTGTACCAGATGAGACCGGATTCTCACAGGATCCCGTATTTAGCCATCTTGTAGCGTAAAGTAGTCCTCTTCAGACCCAGTTCCGCTGCTGTTTTCGTCTGGCTGCCGCTGTTTTCGGCCAGCGTCCTGACAAGGATCTGTCTTTCGATCGCCTCCATCATGTCAGGCAGGGTCCTCTCGCCGGAGGAGGCAGCCTCATCCGCCTGCAGTCCCCTGAGTTCTTCGGGAAGGTCTATCATGGTGATCTGGTCCCTCTTACACAGCACAACAGCACGCTCAATTACGTTTTCCAGTTCCCTGACATTACCCTCCCAGTCGTACGCCTCCAGGGCCACCAGCACCTCCGGGGAGACCCCCTCGAGGCGTTTATTCATCTCCAGGGAGTATTTCTTCAGAAAATGCTGGGCAAGGGGCTTTATGTCCTCCCTGCGGTTTCTGAGGGAAGGGACCCTGACATTAACCACATTAAGACGGTAGAACAGATCCTCCCGGAAACTACCCACCTTTAAAAGGTCCCGCAAATTACGGTTGGTTGCAGTGATGATCCTGGCATCGCTCTTTAACACCCTGGTCCCTCCAACTCTTTCAAACTCGCTCTCCTGGAGGAAGCGAAGGAGCTTTACCTGGGCGCCGGGGTTTAATTCACCGACCTCATCGATGAAAAGGGTCCCTTTATCTGCCAGTTCGAACCTCCCCTTCTTGGTGGCAATTGCGCCGGAAAATGCTCCTTTCTCGTGTCCGAAAAGCTCGCTTTCAAGGACTCCCTCGGCCAGGGCGCCGCAGTTTACAACAACGAAAGGTTTGTCGGACCTGGTACTGTTCTCATGAATGGCCCTTGCCAGAAGCTCCTTGCCCGTCCCGCTCTCACCTTCGAGGAGCACACTCGCATTCGAGGAGGCCACGCTCAGGGCCAGGTCCAGGACATCCTTCATTGACCTCGAATCACAGACTATCCCCTTAAGATCATAATGGCTGCTTATCTGGTCAAGGAGCATGTTCTTTTCAGAAAGTATCCTCACCCTCTCAAATACCCTGGACACCACTATTTTAAGCTCATCGGTCTGAAATGGTTTGGTGACATAATCCTCGGCACCGAGTTTCATCGCTTCCACAGCACTTTCCACAGTAGCGTAGGCCGTTATGACTACCACGGGCAGATCCGAAGAAATTGATCGGATGCGCTTTAGAAGCTCGATGCCATCCATACCTGGCATGTCGATGTCCGTGATAACCAGGTGCCACTCTTCCTCCTGGATCAATCGAAGTGCTTCGGCCGCGCCATCAACAGATGATGAGAAGTGACCCTCCTTTTCCATGACCCGGTCAAGCAGTCCCCTCATCCCGGGTTCATCATCAACAATAAGGATCTTTTTGCCCATTTTCCAACTCCCTTATTCACTACCCGTCTGTTTCAGGGTTCCCGGCTGTTGATCGGAACTCTCCAGAGGAACCGACGGCAGCCAGACCAGGAAAGTTCCGCCTTCACCTCGTGCAGGTCGAACTTCTATCCAGCCGCCTGCCTCTTCTACCAGCTTGCGGCAAATTGCCAGTCCAAGCCCTGTGCCTTCACCTCTTCTTTTCGTGCTGAAGAATGGATCGAAGATCCTGCACACAAGTTCATCCGGAACGCCAGGACCTGTGTCGGCGAAAGATATGAGGAACCCATGCGCGCTTCCATTCCCCTCAGGACGAATCACCAGTGAGATAGAACCAGCCTCCCCCATAGCCTGTGCGGAGTTCAGAGAAAGGTTCAGAAAGATCTGCCGAAGAGAATCGGGATCCGCTTCCACCAGACAGCAATCCTCCTCGGAGGCAAAATCAATATTTATATTTCGAAAAGCTCTCTGGGACCCGAGTTGATCCAGGAAGTCGGATATCATCAACCTGAGATCGATCCGCTGCAACTCTCCCCGAGTGGGCCGCGAGAAGTCCAGAAGACCTGCAATTATTCTCTTGCAGCGCTTGGCCTCGGCAAGTATTGCAGCTGCGTATTCTTTGGGTGCAGTACTGTCTCTTAGCTCCTCCTCCAGCAGCTCGGCGTAACCAAGTATGACGCCCACAGGGTTGTCAAGCTCGTGGGACACTCCAGCCGACAGCTGGCCAAGAGCCGCAAGGCGCTCTGAACGCAGGAGTTGATCCTGAAGGCCCACCAGGTGGCGGTTGGCTTTTTCCAGTTCCAGATTGGCGGTTTCCAGGTCCCCCTGCTGGTCTTTAAGAGCATCCACCATGCTGTTGAACTCATCGGCCAGGCTTTCAAGCTCGTCTCCAGTATCCACTCCGATCCTGTGGTCCCCGTCACCGGCAGCTATCCTGGCAGCTCCGAGGGAAAGGGCCCTTACCGGCCTGACGAGACGCCGGGAGAGCAGGGTTGACAGGAGAAGAGTTACAGCCAGGAGCGCGCCTGCACCTGCAACAGCCCTTCGTATGAGACCGGCGGTCTTCACATCAAGGGATTCGTAGGAAAAAATATACCGGACAGCAACCGGCCTCGTACCTCCCTGCCCCGAAACAGGGGACAGGACGTCAAGTGTCTGGTGATCGCCGGACCGTCCTTTCATCGTCACGGGTTGGCCCGTCCTCACTACCTTCCTCACTGCCGATGGCAGTCCGTCCGGCCAGGTCCTGTCCAGAGAATCCATGATATTCTCTGAAAGGGTTTTGAAGAGGACCCGGCCGCTCTGAGTCAGGATCATGACACCTTGCAGATCGCTGTTAAAATCCGTCAAATTACTGATCTCGCCCGCGAGAGCTTCATTTTCTACACCATCGAAATTGCTCCCGAATATCCTGAGAACATCCAGGGATGTGTACTTCGCGTAGGCGGCGTTCCTTTCCAGAAACTCCTTTTCCCAGAGACCCGCTGCCGTCCTGTATGTAATGTAGGTTGTCATGAGGACTGCAAGAGCGATCAGTACCGTAGAATAGAGCATTATCTTGTTCGTCCAGTTTAATTTCATTGGGACGGATCCTCATATCCGATGGCGTCTCTGAAAAGAGCTGCCAGATCTTCTCCCGGGTCAACACTCTTGCTCATCCCTGAAATGTGGACGAATAAACGCCCGCTATCGGATCTGAGCACAGCGCACCTGTATCTGAGGAAAATGGCACCAGTTACGGATATCAGAAAAAGTATGCATCCCGTCCATACACCTGTTCGCCCCGGGTCCCTGACGATCTGATATCCCACGAAGGGGAAACCGAACCTGTCCTTGCCATAATCGGTGAGGTAGATGAAGAGACCCTCGTAATTCAGCGGTTGATTCGGGGCTATGTCTCCTCTATTCAGAACCTTGCTGCCCTCCCTGAGAACGGTAGTTGCGACGACTGCCTTTTCAGGGAAGTATGCGTATGCCGTAACAACAAGAGTAACCCCTGATGAACCGATCTCGTCACCCGTACCAAATGAAACACTTTCACCGCCGGGGCTTTGCCAGAGCGCCTTGTAAGTCTTCTTCTCTGTATCAAAAGAAGTCACAGTTACCTTCCCGTGGACTCCTGGAACCCTGAAAGTACCGCCAACGTGGGTGGTGATCTCTTTTCCCTTACGCCCCGTATTTTTCTCCAGGACCCCCATTTTCACGCCTGTCGGATGGGGCGTGATATTGAAGTCTTCCACATACAGTTCAAAGGGAAGAGGTTTATCGGAACGCTCTTTCCAGTTGTAGTACGTTTCAGTGCTCTGACCGACATAGACCCTTTGCGTCCCGACGAATCCCATGGTGGAACCGGCAAAGGAAAAACCAATGATCACGAGGAGGCTCAGGTGGCTGATTACTGTGCAAATATACCCCGTTGCTCCCGTGGAAAATACACTGACTGCCCCTCTCCTCCTCTCTTTGAATCCCATCCTCCTCAAGACATCGGCGATCCGGTCCCGCTGTTCGGAGGAGTCATCCGTTTCCAGAACCGGTTTTTTCATGAGTGCCTTTTTACCGCTCAGGGAGGATAATATTGAAGGGAGTCTCAGCACTATGCAGACAAGCATATTGACCATCAGGCTCGCGAGGATAAATCGGTACCACGGAGCGTGGAAGAGGTCTGCAAGGTGCAGGGAACGTACAAGACGCGCGAGGTTGCTGCCCATGAGGAGGTTGTATTCGCCCTCTGACATGCCCTGGGGTATGATAGTTCCGATCGCGGAAAAGAACGCGAGCGCAAGTAGGAGCACCATGGTAAATCTGGATGAGCCAAGCCCCTTTAGAACCTTGCTTTTTCGAGAGATGTTAATTTTCTGTCACCTCAGGGTAAGTGTCAGTTTTCTGTCAGAATGAAGGCCGCCACAACTGCCTCCGGAACTAATACATAAGTATTTCACATATAGTTACAGATATATCAAGGGATCAGGGGTGGCAGGTTTTTATCGGGTCGGGGGGGGGCAAGTCGGTCCAATGTCCAACGTCCAAGGTCCAAGGTCAACCATCGATCTGGATATTGGATTATTGGCAATTGTTCATGGGCCATGGGTCCTGGGACCGAACTACACCACGGCTCGATCTTCCCCGCTCCTGATAACCCTGATAGCGGCCTCGCCCTCCACGGGACACTTGTACTCGCAGATCCCGCAGCCGATGCAGAGCTTTTCTATGACTCTCGGCTGCTTGACCTCGGCGGTGCCCTCCGGACCCTGGACGAAAGCCCTGTCGAAGACTATGGCCTTCTGCGGCGTGGGGCAGTGCTCCTCACATACGATGCACTCTTCCGGCTTGACGAAGGGTATGCAGGTGTTCTTGTTTATGACCCCCAGACCGATACGAACATCCCGCTTGCTTACCGGATCGAGGTTTTCAATTGCGTTTGTCGGGCACACCTGGCCGCAGAGGGTACACGAGTACTCACAGTATCCTGTCCTGGACACCAATCTGGGGCTCCACATCCCTTCAAGGCCTGCTTCCATCAGGGTTGGTTGAAGCCCGTTTGTCAGGCAGACACGCATGCACTCTCCGCACCTTAAGCACAGGGACAGAAATTCATTTTCTGGTGCCGCTCCCGGCGGTCTGATGACATACTGACCGAGTTTATCTGCTCTGACTCCCGGACCAAGGGCCAGGGGAAGCAGAACTCCTGTGGCAGCACTTGTTACAAATTGGCGCCTGGAGAGGGAAAAAGCCGACACCGCTGACACAGTATCGGCCTGTTCTGTCCCCAATGATATTGCCTTCTCGGGACATTCATCTACGCAGTCGTAGCATAAGGTGCAGTCAGCTGTACGTATCGTCGCCTTTGAACCCATATCCAGAGCTCCCATCCTGCATACTTTGCTGCAGTCAGAGCATCCTGAACAGGGGTCGGACTTGACCTTCAGGCCCAGGGGCGACAGAAATGAGATCCAGCCATGCAGTGCGCCCAGGGGACAGAGGTTGCGGCACCAGAAACGCCTTTCATAGAGCTCCAGTACGATGATCCCGATAAACAGCGTGAGAAACAAGGGGACCTGCCTGAACACCGGAGGAGAAAAAGAAAGTATTCTGTCGTGTAAAAAACCGTAAAGGGGTTCTGTTACTGAACGGACCGGATCTCCCATTCTGTATGCTGTGTCGAAAAATACCGTTGCCGCTCTTTCAAGTGGAGGCACGATCCCCATAGCAAGGCTCCGTATTAGAATAGAGAGGGGGTCGAAAATCCCGGCCATATCCAACGTGAAGACAGAAGAGGCCAGCAGAACTACGAGCACCAACTCCTTTGTCCTGTAAAAAGGACCCTCCGGTGCCGGTGCCCTGGCCCTGCTGTAACGTCCGAACAGGTCGAGGCATCCGCCCATGGGACAGATCCACCCGCAAAAAAGCCTGCCGAACAGGAATGTTACCGGGACCAGTAATAGCAGGGGCCAGAAAAAGGTGAGCAGCTTTCTGGAAGCTGTCATGGAACTCAAAGCTGTTAGAGGATCAATTCGGAAGAACGCATTAACGGGCCACGGGATAACCTCCTGGCCCGTATAGCGCGTGGAAAAGAAAAGGAAAAGAAAGAACAGGCCGAAAACCCACTGGGAAATGACCCTGTATCTTCTCAAACTGCCCCTCCGAGGACCCTGGCCCTGGCAAGGTCCATCTCGCCGAGACCGTGCCTGAACCCGGCACTGACTGAAGGGATGTCAGACGGCGAAAGGCCGAAAAGGGTCGTACCATAGGCATCCAGCAGAACCGGATCGGGACTTGCCGCTATACGGTTGAGCACCTTCACGTCCTCCAGCCTGCCCCCTGAAGGGCCGTTTCGAAGTAGTATCCTGGTAGCATCAAGTATGTGAAGGTCGGGTTTAAGAGCAGAGGTCAGGTCAGCAAGTTTCTGACCGATACCTGAGTGAAATACCCCCCTGTTCCCACCGAGGAGACCCATGAGGTTCTTCATGGATAGTGTCAATTTACTTATGCTGTGGTGCTTTGCCACGGGGATATTTATGAGGACGTCTGCGTTAACTGCTGGTTCGTAGAGGGGCCACTCTCTTAGTGTTTTGCCGTCGGGAAAGGGGGTTTTTTTAAAAAGACCTGGCCTTACAAAATCAAGCCTGACCCTGCGATCTCCCAGTGCGTTTACCATCCCGGCTATACCACTGTTATTATAGCTTCGCCTTGCATCGTTACAGGTCCTGTCAACAACGATCACCCTTCGTGCACCGGCTTCCAGGCACATCACGATCACAGCTTTAACAACCAGCGGATGTGTGTTGGCCCCCTGCTGAACTGTCCTGTCCCAGCCTATATTGGGCTTGATCAGCACCTCGGAATCCCTCGGTACAAAGGAAGTCATACCTCCAAGGTTCTCCACTGCCTCAAAAGTAGCCTTAATGTAGTCACCGTTTTCCGTCAGTGACAGAACCGGATCCGGTTTCAGTACGCTGGAGCGGCCAAGCGCCGCAAAGGGCGGAAGGGAAGAGCCTGCCAGAGCCAGAGAAGCCGCAGAGCCCTTCAGGAACATTCGTCTGGTAATGCCCCCTTTAAGGCAGCTCATATGAGCTTCTTCTCCTTAAGGAAATCACGGGCAACCCTGGCCGGCTTGGAGGCTGGTATTTTATTAACCAGAGACGCCATCAGGTCGTCATCAAGAACGATCCTGGTTCCTATTTTTTCAATAAGCCTTGGAAGGGCTGGAAACTTTTTCAGAGTTTCCTTCCTTACTACAGTTGATGCCCAGCCGAGGGAATTTCCCTGTGCTGAGTGCCCCGTGAACCCCATAGGCTTGAGCCACACAAGATTCTCCTCTTCGGCGAACCTCTTTTTAACCAGGCTGAATTTTGCCTGCATACTAAGACCATCGGCCGTTCCATCCAACCGGCCTGCGAAAGTTTCCACGTAACCTACGAACAGGTCCACCTTGTCCTTACGGACCATCTCATAGAGCTTTGCTTCATCGGAAAAGAACTTTATCTCCACAGTGGTACCGGTTCTCTCGTTTACCAATATAGACAGGATCCTTGCAACAATACTGTTGCCCGGGTCGTCCACGGCGCCAAGAACAAGTTTCCGGCCAACACAGGCTTGGGCTGGGAGCGCGGGACTCATAAGTAAAAAAACCACAGAAAGAACCACGATCATTGAAAAAAACCTGTTTCCGGTCATGGGCATTGCCACCTTTCGAATGTATTGCCGCCTGGACCCGCTGTAAGGGACCTTTCGGTGAGTCCTGGTTCAAAGATCACGGAACCTAATGCCGGTTCCATCCTGCTGTCAAAGAATGACTCCCTGATCCTGTCTGTATCGACAGTACCCCACCAGTTTCCCTGCATCGGAACATCCTCGGTCTGCTCCTCCCCCATTTTAAAATTGTACGAACTGTTCTTTTCGACGTTGTTGCCGGAGAATATTGTAAGACCCCTGGACTTTACAACTGCAAATATGCCGACCCTGTTTTTCGATATGACATTGTCCCTGATGATAGCACCAGCTCCCCGCTCCTCGAACCTCAATCCGTAATTGTTACAAAGCAGCAGTGATTTTTCCAGAAGTACAGGTGCGGTCGAGAACCTGAATCCATCTGCATTGAAGCGGGAAACGATCTGTCTGAAAGTCCCCCTTGTGTGATGCACCTGGATGCCGCTGAAAGCGTACTCAAAAACCGCATTCTGGACCAGGGCACCGTCCGCATGGTTGATCATAAGGTACTTCCAGTCAGCCACTGCGGGAGCCTCCATGGCTGAGGTGAACAGAACCGGATCCTCTTCGGTTCCAAGGATACGAATTTCACCCTCGACCCTGAGTTCGGCGTCACCTATACCATCATCATCCCAGTCCACCCTCCTGAAACGCACTGCAGTTCCCGGAGAAATAGTCAGGACTGCACCCTTCCTGACTATAACGATCCCATCAGGGAGGACCTCACCCGACCACACGGTATTTTCGCTTATCACCTTGATGACCCTTGCTTGCGACGCCGGGATAGCCTGACTCGGCACGAGCAGAACAGCCATGATGATCAACAATATACTGAAAATATCTGTCCGGCTCACGGTTCGAGAACCTTCTTCACCGCCATGTCCACACCGTTTCTGAATTCACCGCTGTCAAAAGTTACGGAATGCTCCGGATCACCATCGTAGTAGCCGAAATATTCTCCTGGTCCCGGAGAATCACCGAATCCTCTCCGTGCACCGATATAATATTTCCCCCCGGACGGTAGAAAGATCACATACCTGCCATCCTTGCCTGAAGTGGACGATATTGCCGCGGGCCTGTGGTGCCCCATCACCGGCTCTCTATAGGCAAACACGTGCAGGCCATCCATCGGCGATCCTGACCCATCCCTTAATACACCGGTGAACCCTGCTTCCTCACCCATGAGACCGAACTTGTGGATATCGTTGTCTTTTTTCTTTTCCTGGAGTGGAATGCTGATTACTGTAGCTGACCCGCCAGCTACTTCTACAGGGTTATACCGATAGTAGGAATAAAGATCACCTTTTTCTACGGGTCCAACAAAATTCCCAGATTTTCTCCGGCGGGCGAGCACAAAATATTTTCCTTCGGGGACCAGATCCAGGGTGAAAGTGCCATCATTACCGGTAGGGACCGAACGGATGAAACCCGGCCCCCGGAAGTTTTCCTCCGGATCCAGGTACAGGTAAATAGTCACTCCGGGAGTTGACTCACCCCTGAATGTTACATGTCCCCGCAACTGGCCATCGCTCAGCTCGCCCCCTGTTTTTTCGTAATCGGGCTCCTTCCATTGCATTAGATCAAAACCTATCCAGGTCTCCCCCTTACCCACTGTCACCGGGTTCTGACCGCAGTATGACCAGGACTCTCCGGCAGAAGCCGTCAGCACATAACGGCCCGAAGCAAGTGTCAGTGTGTAAAGGCCGTCGGATCCTGTGGGAGCTGAAACTTCGATCGGACTTCCCTTGATATCAGCGTCTGAATAAACGTTCACGACTCCGCCTTTCACCGGCTCTTTTCCGGCAACGATTCTGCCGCTCAAAGTGCCTGCCTGGCCTTCCTGAGCCATGAGAAGGAGAAGCAATAATATGTGAGCCGCCACCTCAGGGTACTTCCAATTCATCCTCATTCCCGTTCCAGCCCCTGATCCCAACCTTGTCAGGAGCCTCAGTCAGACGCGGCAGGTAGGTGATCTTGTCGAGCCTGTAACTGGTGCCGCCAAATCCTTCGTAGGTCACTTCCGGCAGGTCATAGCCATCAAACAGGCTGCTGATATTTTCATCTGCCCCAGCTTCATCCATCTCGGATCCGGTTCGGTTATCCCACCAGTTCCACGCGGCATCGACAGCGTCGGGGATAATAACGGTGTCTCCTGCAAGCCTTGGATTCCTGCTGTTCATCCTGGAGGCGTTAGCCAATGTGAGCTTGCCGGAGCCAGCCTCCTTCTCCCAGTGGGATGACTGGAATCGGCCAAGCTTGAGGTGCAGCTTGTTGTTGTCAAAATAATTATTCCTCAGCATCGGGTAGGATGAGAAATCACAGAAAACGCCCACCTCGGACCCGGCAATTACATTGCGTTTGATCACTGCCATGCTCTTTTTATTCAGGTGCAGAGCTCCTTTTGATCCAGTAATTGAGTTACTCACAACGGCAGGTGATGAGAACTGTGATGCATATATCCCGAAGCGTCCCCCCGTGATCCTGTTATTTACTATTTGCGGGGAGGAGAAAAACTCGGCAACAACAGCTGATTTGACGCTGTCGATAAAAAGATTCTTCTCCAGCACAGTGTCCGGTCCGTTCTGATAAAGGGAAACACCCACACCGTTCTTCACGAAGATGTTGCCGGTGACTGTCTCCTTATAGCGCTGGTGGATCTTTATGGCAGCCTGGTTGTTTTCAAAGCGGTTCCCCGTGATCTTCGGTAATGCCCCGGAAGACACCCCGATGCCTATCTTATTTTCCTTAAAGTAGCACATGGATATCTGGGACCGGGATCTCATCTCGGCGGCGATACCAACCTCATTTGACTCAAACCTTGAATTAACAACCTTTGTGGAGGACTCCCTGGAGAGGAAAAGTCCCTTTTTATTGTTATTGAAAAAACTATCCGTTATTAACACTTCCGAAGCTACAAGCAGCAAAGCCGAGTCTGCGCCTGAAATACGTGCGTTTGAAAAAGTCCCTGATGCCCCTGCAGTGAAGGTGATTCCCTCCCACTTTTCCCCTTCTGAAGGCGCGATGGATACAGGAGCACTTGAACTTCCTGCAACTTCAAACTTTCCAATAACAGTCATTGCACCGGATGGTCTGACCGCTATTTCGCTGCCGGCAGCGATGATGAGGACCGCGGTTTTTTCAACGACAACTATGCCTTCCAGAACCAGCTCACCTACCAGGCGGGTGGTTCCTGTGATCCTGGCCGGGATGACTGTTGCCCTTTCAGCCAGGGCATAACTGCCCGCCGTCATGACGAAAATTGCTGCCAGGATAACTGCTGAGATCAGGGATCGAGCTCTCACTTCTTCCTCCCGACTGTGATCGTCACAGCAACTGCCAGCGACCCTGGTTCATTCACTGTTACCGGGGCACCATCGAGGTAGGTGCCGCTTAATTCGCCGCTCCCCGCCGGCCCACCGAACTTTTCCCTGGCAACGAGGGAGAATTCGCCGGGTTCGGGTATGGACAGGTAGAATCTGCCCCCGGCATCGCTTGGGGCTGAAAAATACAGGGGCCGGCCCGAGGTCTTCTCAGGACGGTAGGCAAAGACCCGCACACCTTCGACCGGTTCACCTGCTGGACCGATAATGTTACCCTTTATCGACTGGAGAGCTGCTTTGCCGCCCTCGAGCTGGCTGAGCCTCGTAACGGTCTCGAGCTCCATTCGGACTTTTTCCTTTTCACCCAGGATAACGGGATTTGATGGGTAGTAGTTGAAATAGTCCCCGATCTCCAGGGGGCCGTACATGCCCCCCCTGATCCGCTTGCGCGCTATGATAAAATACTTTCCGGCAGGCAAACTTATCTTGAACCGTCCCCCTGACCCAACGGGATAAGTCCCCATGGCAGGTCCCCGGAAGTCCTGTGACCAGTCCCTGTATACGTACAGGTAAAGGCGCTCTAACGGGTCATCGCGGTAAGTGACTGTCCCCTCCAGAGACGATCTCTGACCCTTCGATCTGGACTCGGGAGTGTATTGAACGAGGTTGAACCCTACCGGCTCCCACGACCCATCCCTGATTATCACCGGGCTGCCGCTGTAGTAACAATAGTACCCTCCAGCAGTCGGTCTCCCACCCGAAGAGCCGTTCCGACTCCTTGCAATGAGTGTGTATCGACCTGGAGGGAGGGGCAGACGGTAGGTACCATCGGTCCCGGTCGGGATCGATGAGGCGACCTCGCCCGAGAGAAAATCACTGCTGCCGTCCCTGTAGGCGTACACCACTATGCCCTCAACCAGTTCCCCTCGCCAGGCGGCCCTGCCGTAGACACCTGAATCCTCAGCACCGGCCCATGAGGCGCCTGCAAGGGTCAGTACTGCCGCAATGAACAAACTCCCCATCGTCCTTGGAACTAAACAGTTCACCAGACTTCCTTTACGACAATCTCGTAGGATGCCGGGTTCTCACCCGGGTCGAGGGTTACCTGCCTGCTGCCGCTTTTTTCGTAGACACCCACAAGCTCACCCGGCTCCACCGGGCCGCCATAATTACTCCTGACACCCAGGTAATACGCTCCTGGCCCCGGTGCTGTTACCAGGAAATGACCATCCTCCCCTGTTGGAGCTGATATGGCATCAGGCTTGCCCACCATCCTGTAGTCCCTGTACAAAAACGCATAAATACCTTTCACTGGCCGGCCGTCTTCATCCTTTACAACTCCTGAGGCCTCAAGGCCGGATTCTCTTGATGCCCATGCATCGGAAGCCAGGAGCCCGGGATCCGCTCTATGGAGTTCGATCACTCCCGCGTCAAAAGAGCCATCCTCGACTCTGACTGGATTGTTTGCTGACTCCCCCACAAGGTCTCCGCCCCTCACTGAACCAAGGCCCTCGCTCCGCGGACCGAACCTCGAGGTGATATTGTAGGTCCCGGAGGAAGATCTGAGGGTGAAGCGCCCGCCTTCACCGGAACGAACCCTCGAAATATAGCCCGGGCCGCGCCTGCGGCCTTCAGGATACAGGTAGATAAACGCTCCTGAAATGGGCCGTTTCTCGAAATATACTTTTCCCGTAACCTCAGGGCCGGAATCGGGCCCCTTCCCGACACTCCCCCTGTCGGTCAGGGATATTGGGGAAATAGTCACTACAGTCTTGTCCACGGTAACAGGCTGGTCCCCGGACGTACCGTAGAGCATCCCGGCTGAAGTACCTATCCCGGGCCGCTTGCGGGCTGTTATGAAATACTTTCCGCGGGGCAGATAAAGGGTGAACTCTCCGTTTTCAGAGCTGCTTGTGGAGCCCGCTGGAGAACTGCCGGTCTCTGGCCTTTCGGTGAACGCTTCTATGTAGACGCCACTCACCGCTTCTCCCATGTAGGTCGTCGACCCTGCAACGCCGATATCCCGGCCCCACGAAATCGAGGGCAGCAGCGCAAGTAGAAGGGTTAGAGGTATATGAAAGGAAAATCGCATCAGTGATCCATAACCTTTCTGGTAGCTGAAGAGGGCTGGGGAAAACCCCAGCCCTCCCCATTAGCACGGATGTACGCTGCACCTGCCCACAACTCGTGGCTTGATGTATCTGACCTTTTTCATCTGGCCACCTCCTTTCGCTCGTCTATGACCTTTTCATGCCGTTCCCGGACAGAGAACTGAGAAACGGCAGGGTCAACATGTAGGAAGCTACACATACTGCAAAGGCCCTTGAATACCCGAAGTTCATAGCGATTATAAGGGTACCGAGGGAACCCGCCACGGATGCCGCGCCGTTAAGCGCCCATGCCCAGGGAACGATGCCGGGAGCTGATTTTTTGAGCGCTCTAAGTCCCAGCGGCATGAACATACCCATTATAAAACCGGGCGGGCCTATCAACAGGCCTGTGAGGGCAACCCGGACCGGCAGGCCGACACCGAGGGCCGTGCGCAGCAGACCGGCGGTGAACCACACTATGAGCAAGAGCAAGATCAATGCCACCGCAAGCAGTGTGCAGTTTTTTGCCCTACTGACATCCCATCTGCTGCTGATAATACTGCCTGCACCAGATGTCAGAAGCAGGATCACCAGCACTACTGACAGGGAATATACAGGACTGCCGAGGAAAAGTGTCAGCCGGTTCATCATCGTCAGTTCGAAAAGCATATAGCCCAGACCGATACCGATAAAATATGCTGATGATCTTGCCACAGAGGCCGGCGACAGGGGGTTTTCGGTTCCAGGCAGAGCAATAAAACCAACAATTATCAGGGTGATCACAAGGACGAGCATGATCAGTGCCAGGGTCCTGAGTATGATTATATGCCTCTCCCCAGCCTCTGTAGGTTTAAAGAAAATATTTAAAAAACGAGAAGTTGGAACGTTATTATAGAAAAACGGCCTGTCGTCAGTGGGCGGGGACAGGTCAAAGCGGCCCCTCGTGACATCCTCGCCCCTTATAACTTTTTCAAAGGCGCTGCCAGTTTCCACGCCCGGGAAAGCCTCGACCCTGAAACCCCGGCTTGCGGCAAAGTCAGAAAGCGATCCGAGCTCATCTGCCGAAAACGCCCTTCTCGAAATAAGGACTGTTGCAAGGCCCCTCTCCCGGAAAACCGCTATGCTCTGCTCGGGAGAGGCGGCGCCTCTGTTCAGGACAAGGTCTCTCGCAAGAACAGTCAATCTCAATGCCCTGCGCCCAAAAACCGCCCTTGAAAATGACAGAATTCCGTCATCGGACAACAGGTCCCAGTACTCTGAAAACGCTTCTCTTGTGTAAAGGAAGTTCGCACTGAGGCTGAAAGCACCTGCCGCAGGAGATGTCTCACCAAACACGGATGATGTCTGTAAAATGTCAAAGGACCTGTGCATCTTCGCCAGTTCAGTACGCCCCTCGCCTATTATCGTGCGCACTCCCGGCAGAGAATAAGGTCCTCCTGAAAAACCTCTGAAACGCTCCTCGACAGCCTCAACAATGAGGGGGTTCAGTTCCACCGCAGTAACCTCCGCTGCCAGGTTACCCAGCGCAGCCAGGATATCCCGGCCGCCGCCCGGTCCGATGATGGCAACACTGGCTCCATGCCTGATAATATAGGGCATGGATATGATGTGGTAGGGTGCCCATTCGGGTGAGGCAACCCCAGCGGGATTGGCAATGATAGGTGTATACCCGGCATCATCTACCAGCATCGCCATGTTCTCCGGAATAGGGCCCGTGTACCTTCTGCTTATCCCCCACGCCTGCCTGGCCTCCCAGGTATTTAAAGGGTACACAACGACCCTAGAAATGGCGTTCCACCTGGAAAAGCTTATTTCCGGCTCGAACTGGCCTCGGGCAAACCTGATGCCCGCAAGAGTGTCTCCCGGGCCGTTAACGATCGCTCCCACCAGGAGAAGCAGGGCAAGGCCAGCCGGCAGTGCCCTCCATCGGCGGACGGTGAGCACAGCCGCTGACATGATGGTCAAGGCACTTGCCGCCAGGAGGAGTGAGGGCGCTCCCGCAAGGTCAAGGCCCGGAATGAGCAGAAGGCAACCCAGGGACGCTCCCGCAAGATCTGAACCGTATAGCAAGCCTATCTTCTTCGAGGGCGCCCTCATGAAAAGTCCCGCAAAAAAAACGCCAGCGGCCGTAAAGGGCAAAGAAATAACAGAGTAGATCAGAAAAAGGATCAGCAGCATGGAAGCATCGGGACCCGGAGGAACCTGCCTGAAGGGCTGAAAATAAGGTTGGTGAAAAAAACTGATCACAGGAAAGAGCAGTTCAGGTCTCGAATTAGCCCACCAGAGGAAGAGGAATGGAAGAACTGAGCCGGCGGCAAAGACCAGTGCAAAGACACTGAGGCGTCCGGTCAGCTTCTCCGCGGGGACCAGAGACGGCCTCAGGAAGACGATCACTCCCCCGAAAGTAAATCCAAATAACGCCAGGGCTATTGAAAGGGATGCAAAGTGATACCACATTACGACTGAAAAGATCCTGGTGAGGGCCAGCTCGAAGATGATGGCGCCCATGCCCATCAAAAAGGCTGAGAAGACAAGGTTACGGTTTTCCTTCACTTCCATTCCCATGGAGCCTCCGTAACCGTCTCTGTAAATGCCCTGAGGAAACCGTCCCTCGACCCGAAGATCATGGTACCTGATTCGTGCAGGGGCCTGCCGTGGATCGCGCCTCCCGTATGCAGATTGCCCAGCACCCTGCCCGTGGACGATTTGACAGCGTAAAGGTCTCCCTTCTGTGTTCCGGCCCACAGGATATTATCTGCCATAGATAGTGTATGAACAGCAGATCCGAGGCCCACGCGCCACAGCAGGACACCGTCATTATCAAAGAGATAGAGATTTCCTGAACCGTCAGCTGCAGCGATCGCGCCTACAGGAGAAATTCCTGAAACCGGACCGGCGTAGGTTCCTTTTCCCAGGAGTTTCTTTTCCCAGAGGACCTGACCGGCTCGGAGCCTAATTACCCTTCCATCCCAGATTGAAAAAACAAGGTCATCCTTGCCCAGTACGGAAGGTTTTGCCCGGACCCGGCTCCCCAGGGACACTTCTCTGAAAATATCGCCTCTTTGATTTAACGCATACACTGTTCCTTCGTCCGTACCCAACCAGAAATTCGCTCCATCAAAAACTACCCCGGTCCTTGTTGGCCCGTCGAGCTGCGTGCGCCATTTCCAGACCATTTTCACAGGATCCAGGGCAGCGGCCTCACCGTCCCAGAGGCCGAACAGGATACTTGCACCATCAAATCCTGACCGCGCCAGGACAGGATCACCCTGCCTGTGATCGTCGGCGGGAGATCGCGGCCAATCTTGCTCACCATCCACCTTGCCTGAATCAAGATCTACCCTTCTTACCCTGAGGTCCCAGGCAGGAAAAAAGACCCATTCATCAAAGACTACCGGTGTCGCATCCACAACATCACCAATTACTGTCCTTCTGAGAACCGAACCGTTTTGCCCCGAGATCTGCAGGATCTCTCCGTTCCAGGTGGCCGCTCCAATTCGCCCGCCGGGCATGGAAAATGGGGCAGCATCAATAAACCCACCTGCAGAAGTCTCCCAGAATTTTACCAGGGAAACGTCGAGTACCCTTGGGCCTGCGTGCCCTGAAAACTGCATGGTCTCGCTCAGGTCTGGGAGTTCCTTCAAGATCGCTTCGGGTCCATCAAAAAGCAGGGCGCTTCCGTCATTTTTTGCATTTCGCCCGAATCTGGGCAGCTCGCCCGTGAAAAAATCACCCAAGCGAACATCACTCGCCGAGTTGCCTGTAAAAACGTTCCCGTCCAACACGGTACCGCTGCCCCCTTCAAACAGGAAGAGGCCGTGTCTGTTGCCCGATATCAAATTTTCGTACAAATAAACCGGGGATTGGCGCAGATTGATCCCTTTGCCTATGTTGTCCTCAAACCGGTTGTTCCTGACCACAAAGCGGGACCTTCCGAAACGGGTACCATCGATATTACGCCTGAAGATGCTGTCAGCGACAACACCGGAGCTGAAGTGAGAGTGCAGGCCATACCGGGAGAACTCGACTATACAGTGTTCAAACACGTTGCCGCTGCTCCTGTCGACCCTGATCTCCAGCCAGTCGCCGGGAGATGGGTCAGTACTTGCGCTCGTAAATATTACGGGCAGTGGCGGAGTACCTCTGGCGGTAATAGTCCCTTCAACCACGAGTCTGGTGTCGGAGATCCCGTCACCGTCCTCGTCACGCGGCTCAAAAAGGACTACTGTGCCGGGAGCCAATGTGAGTTCAGCGCCGGGGGAAACCCTGACGGTACCCCGGATGAGTACTTTCCCGGCAACCTGCAGATTGCCGTTTATTTTTCCGGGCAGAGGAGCAACGCTGCCCTTGGACAATACGGGTAGACCCGCACATGCAGGCATCAGGAAAGCCAGGAGGAGAAGCAGTCTCACCATACCTTGAGGATCTTCATGTCAAGCCCGGTCAGATGGCTGCCCCATCGCAGAATGACCGAATGGTCATCGCTGCCCTGGTAAAAACCCATCATCTGACCAGGTTCCGGAGGGCCGCCTATGTGGGAGCGCGCAGCAAGATAATACGTTCCAACGCCGGAAGCTTCCAACCTGTATTGACCACTTTCATCTGTCAGGGAAGAGATGAAAGCCGGCCTCCCTATCATATCGGAGGTACTGTAAAGATATGCTCTGACACCCTTTGCGGGGTTACCCGTTTCGTCTGTCACAGTGCCCTCCAGGACGATCGCCTGGCCAGGTGAAAGGGACCCCTCCCCCCGTGGGCGGTTGACCTTTACGAGGGCAATATCCAGCAAGAGTCCCCGACCTTCCCTCAAGGTGACCGGGTTGTGAGGGTAGTAGCCTGCCAGGTCACCCTTGAGGAGCGGCCCCTGCCGGGAGACACCGTCAAGACGCTTACGTGCTGTGAGAAAGTAGGTGCCCGGCATGGTCGCGAGGCTGAACTCGCCATCCTCATCCGAGGTGGAACTAATAGAATATGGAGGACCGTGAAGCTCTGAGGAAAGATCCAGATAGGCAAAAACAACTGCCCCGGCAACCGGCCTTTCGCGGCTGAGGATGTGCCCCCTGATGCCCTCACCTGCTGTCAGCTCAGCCGGATCGGTCTCCAGAACGAAGGGTAATATGAATTTACCGGTAAATGCACCGTATAGATTGAGAGGGTTGCCGACCCAGTAAGCTGCCAGAGGCCTGCCATCTGAGGGATCAGTGCCTTTCCCCGTAATGAAATAGGAACCTTTCTCCAGTTCGAGTATAAAGCCGCCTTCAGGCCCCGTATCGGCTTCGACGAAATCGCCCAGAGGGCTGCCTTTGAAAGCGACAATTTTCGCTCCAGGCAGAATTTCGCCGTTGTAGCGAGTCTCCCCCTCGATTGTGACCAATCCGGTTTTTTTGACTGTCTTCTGCGCAGCACAGCCGTATACAGACACCAGGATGAGCGCTGTTGACAGGACAAAGATATGTTTGCACAAGGTGATATACAAAGGCTTTTTCATTGTCTCGCATCAGTTTAAAGTTACGTCCGGTGACCATTTGAAAAAAGGGGCTGCCATTCAGCCCCTCGCAGGATAGTTGATATATAGTCAGGCTGCGGGTCTTCCAGATCATTTCCGCCTGCAGCCCTCAACCGTTCGACAGACTCACGGTCCTGAGCAGAGTCGAAGGACTTTTAACTTTCAACTAATTACACTAGCTTCCCTCAATGATCCTGACTGTCTCTCCGGAAGACACGCTCCCTTCGTATATTATGCCGCTTGGAAAATTAACTTTAATAGTATAGACACCTCGAGCGGGAAGCCCGAAGTGAAGCTCCGTGGGCTGCTGTGAACAGAACCCGGTCATGGTCCTCACTTCCTGGAGGCCAACAAGATCTTTGCCCTTGAATACCGAGACCCTGGCGCCCACGGCATCGGCGTTGCTGACAGTCCCGGAAATTCGCACCTTGATGAACTTCTTATCGTTCTGTTCGTTCCTGTAAAGCCTGTTGGAAACCCCCCAGTTTACGACGTAAAGGTCAAGATCACCGTCATCATCAATATCCGCGAATGCCGTGCCCTTGGTCCTGACTGTCTCGTTCTTGAGAACGGGGATACTGTCCGCCACGTCTTTGAACCTTCCCGTACCATCGTTCAGGTAGAGCTTATTGGCCAGTTTGCAATCGCCTTCATACAGATCCAGGTCACCGTCATGGTCTACATCTCCGAAAGATGGCCCTTTGCCCCAACCATTATCAGCAAGGCCTGATCCTTCCGAGTTGTCTGTGAAGATCCCGGCACCGTCGTTGATAAAGATTTTATTGGGGCCCACGTAGTTTGAAACAAACAGATCAAAGTCCCCATCGTTGTCCACATCGGCAAAAGCTGCGCCCAGGCCCCAATTACCATCATTCACACCAGCCTGCACGGAAGCGTCGTGAAAAGTGCCGTCGCCATTATTGACGTACAGCCGGTTGGGCTCACCCGCAGGATAGCGCCCGTTGACCACATAAAGGTCCTGAAAACCGTCACCGTTAACATCACCGAACACAGCGCTCCAGCTCCAGCTGCGGTCACCTACACCAGCTTTATCGGTTACATCCGTAAATGTGAGGTCCCCGTTATTTCTATAGAGAGTGTTTCTTGCACCGACACCGTAGTTGGCAAGATACAGATCCAGATATCCATCGTTATCTATATCTGCAAAGGCTGCAGCATATGTAAAATCCTTGGAGCCGGTTCCCGAACGCCTGGTGATGTCAACAAATTTACCGCCATCGTTGAGGAGGAGTCTGTTTGCCTCCAGTTCATAGCGGCCGCCCTTCACTATATAAAGGTCCTGGTCACCGTCGTTGTCGAAATCACTGAAAACGGATCCCATTGAAAATCCCGAATCAGCGAGCCCGTCTCCGGCTGTTTCCGATACATTTTCGAACACGCCTTTTCCATCGTTCCTGAAAAGGGCATTCTCTCCCCCCTTGTTCGATACATAAAGGTCCAGGTCGCCGTCACCATCAAAGTCGGCAAAGGCCACACCCTTTCCGTGTCCGCGCTCCCCGACACCGGCGACATCAGTGATGTCTGTAAAGTTCAGAGAAAAACCGTTGATGGGAAAAAACAGCAAGGTGAAAACAGCCAGGCAAATAACTTTGGACCTCGCCCCGCAAATCATAATCAACCTCCTAGGATCTAAATAATAACCACAGTAAACCCACCCACAACTTACCAGAAAAACGCATATATTTAAAATACGGTATTGACAGAATCCTGCCTGCGAGACTCACAATTGTCAGAATATCCTCTCAGATGAATGCCCTGTAAAGAGCTCCTGCAAATACCGCCCCTGCCAGGCACAGGGAGAGGTATACGAAGAAAACCCTCCTGTGGAACATCTTCCACAGGACCACCAGGGCAGGCAGGCTCGTAACAGGACCGGCCACAAGAAAGGTTACCGCTGCCCCCCTGTCCATTCCCAGGTCCAGCAGGCCCTTGAGAACCGGCACGACGGGAACCTGGTGTGCAGGAAGGGGCGTGCCGAGAATGGCTGCCCAGAGCAGGGAACTCGTGTCGGCTTTACCCGCGAGGAACCGCACAGCGTCCATCGGGAGGAACATCTCCATCAGCACCTGCAAGAAGATTGCCATGACGAGGAACTTGCCCATGAACAGGAGCAGGTCTTTTCCACGATCGAGGAAGAACAAAAACCTGTTGTCCCTTGGTTGGACAACCATGCTCGGAATGGTGATATCATTTTCACAGGCGATCTCAAGGGCGGTGCCCACCCTCCCGTCAGCACCGTGTACGGGCTTAATTTTCACCGGTTCATCTGAAAAAATATTACGTTTTTCAAGGAGATAAGTTACAGTGCCCACCATTGTTCCCACACCCGCCGCGGCGATCAGTTTGGTCCAGGCCATAGTGGGTCCAAGCCCCGCCCATGTGATTGAGAAGGCATCCGGGCTCATAAGTGGTGATGTGGCCAGGAGGGCCAGAAGAGGGGGCAGCGGAACTCCCGAAACAGCAAGGGGTATTACCACCGGCAGCACGCCGCAGGCACAAAGGGGGCTGAACAGTCCAAGAAAAACGGCCAGGGGAATTGTAGAGCTGCCCTTATCGGCCATATGTGCCCTGAGTTTAAGGTCCCACTGGAAGGTTTTTATAAAGGCTCCGACACCCACGCCTATTGCCAGGGCGGGCACCATCAGCCATAGCTCGCTGGCGAATAACGATATTCCTTCAGCCAGGTAGCCGGTCATCCGTCCTCCGGGAAAAGGGTGATAACTCCCGTTCCCTCAACCTCATCCAGAGAAAAGAGATCGCCGTCAGCTCCCTTCAGGATCCTTTCAGACAGGGGAGAATTAAGAGAAGAGTTCGACCTTGTTCGGATCTCAACCAGCAGATCCTCCCGGGGCTTCACTATGAAAGCAGAGTCCAGACCCTCATAGGTGAAAATCAGCGAGAAATCCTTTCCCCTCAGCAGTGTCAAATTGCCATTTCCCAGCGTGCACCCGCTAAAAATCTGGATACCATCAAGGGCACATCCATATCCCCTGTAAAAGGAGTAAGCGCGGCCCGAGTGCCCCGACAATAATTCAAAACCCTTCACCGCTGTCCGGGCCTGTCTCGCACCCATGAGCACCATGGGGCAGTAGTGCCCGTGGAAAGAGAGGATAAGCTGCAGATCCGGTTCAGAAAGCATAGTGGTGGGGGCAGTCATTACGGTATATCTCCTGGTATTTCTGTGCCATATCCGGCAGAATCCAGGGCTCCACTTCGGCGACGGACTGCACGAAATCTTCCCTCTGAACCCTGTCGGAATTTCGATCTACGGCCTTCAGAACAGCTCTTTTACAAAGGTTCTCGATATCCCAGCCTACGAAGCCTTCAGTCATCGCGGCAAGCTCTTCCAGGTTCAGCTTACCATCCAGTGTAGGAATTCGATCAACATATATCCGGAGCATACCCACCCTGTCCGCAGTGCTTGTTGGGGGAACGAAGATCTTTCGGTTGAACCTCTTTTTCTCCTTGATTATAGCCTGGTCGACGACGTCTATCCTGTACGCTGAACCCACCAGCATTATGTCCTTCCTGTCCTGAATAGCGTCTATTTCCCGTATGAATACCTCCGTCAGTTCCTTATCCGCAAAAGTGGGAGGAACTCCTCTCATGTTGCCATCACCCCATGAGTAATCAGACCCTGCCCTGGGGGCGAGCCACTCGGTGTCGGATATGTAAAGTACACATGGAGCTTCGTGCCTTGCGTCGTGAAACGCGTTCTTGATCTGCTCGGGCTTTCCCAGCATCTCCTGTCCTGATATGTAGACATAGCTCACGCCGGCGTCGGTTGCCGCGGCCTCGGCAAGCATCGTTATGCCAATACCCAGCGGACCCCATATCAGGACACCAGCCGGGATCGTCAGGCCGTGTTTCTCCATGATCTCGCCTTTTTTCAGGGGAAGGCTGATCATCTCCTGGACATTTTTCTTAACTTCATCAAGACCCCCGATGTCGTCCCAGGTGACCTCAGGCTCCTTGACTTCATAGTAGATGCGGTTGAGTTTTCGATGCATGTTTTCTCCCTGTGGCTCGGTCCCAGGACCCATGACCCATGACCCAGGTGCATTGATCCAGAGTCCAAGATCCAAAACCCCGGATCGTGATGCGAAGTGTATGATGAGTAAATACTACCAACTAGAGTTATTAGCAGAAACCATGCCAGACAGAGGCTCTCCCTCAAAAATTATACGGTCGACTTCAGGCGTCAGGGCCTTATCCGACCAGTCCGCTGCCGCATCTTCGAGGATGGAGCGCCCCCACTGAAGCAGGGGCCTGTCAAGCTGTCCTGAATCCAGGAACACTGGCCCGGTATCAAGACACTTGTGACAGTTCCCTAAGGTTTCAGGTCTCTCGTGTGTATCTTCTTCCCGCCATGGACAAACCGCCGCTGTGGATACCAGTCGAAACTCCCCATGAAAGGAAAGATCAAACCCTGACGAATCGGGTAGATCCTGCCAGTGACGGGGCGGATCCAGCTCCAGCCGGCTGATCCCAAGTCCTCTGAGAAACGACAATAATGCGCTGTCAAACAGGGGCCCCCAGGCAAAATATTTCCTCGATTTCAGATCCATATCTTCCCATGGATCAGTCTGACCAGGACCCCGCCTGAACCTCATGAGCAGGCGGCCGGCGGTGAGTTTCCCTCTGCCTTCACCGGAAAATTCGCGCAGAACACCCCAGTCGTTTACTACAAGTTCGGAAAACCCGAGAGATAGGGCAAGCTCTGCCGTTGACAGAACAAGATCAAGGTCCCTCTGTCCGCTCAGCGGCGTCACCAGGCTCAGTTTGTCGGGAGGAAACATCTCGGCTACCCTCTGTATCTGGTCTTTCCCGGGCAGGAGGAGAGGGCATGTTTCAGAACCCAGACGAAACCCGTCCCATCTGTCTTCAGTGGGCATTTTGTTATTATGGATGTTGAGTATCCTTTTTCGCATACTGGTCAGTCCATTTGTTCGTCTCGTCCAATCTCCATGATCCAATGCCCGACGACCGACGTCCAGGGTCTAATATCCAGTTCTCTGAGAACTATCTTTCCTGAATTTCCGGGTAATAACAGTTGCCCCGAGCGCACTTGTACCCGAAAATGGATCTGTACT
>CAYVSA010000012.1:0-3107 GCA_964454175.1 uncultured Pseudomonadota bacterium | reverse complement strand
TCCGGGTAATAACAGTTGCCCCGAGCGCACTTGTACCCGAAAATGGATCTGTACTTTTCCTTGCAGTGCTCGATCCAGTTATCAGGAACACCATCTTTCACCATGGTTATCGCGTCCGACAGGGCCCCTGCCAGCGCCGTCTTTCTGGACAGCGGCGCCCCCCTGCCAACGACTTTCAGACCATGCACGCCGGCTGAAATAAGATCAGGGATAGCGCAAAGACCGCAGGCGTCCCTGCGATCGGTCTCGGCCTGCATGGACAGATAGCTGGATACTCGCGGGGGGGCAGGGCCACCGGAAAAGGCAGCAGCATTATACTCCCATTCACACGGCCATCTGCCATCGGGGCTGTCGTGGAGAAAAGTACAGACACCCTCTACGTTCGGACACTTCCCAACAAATGCGAACGCCTCGAACTCCAATTCCGGCAACGAGGCACAGATCTGCCTTATTTCGGCTATGGAAAGGAATCTGGGAAGGATGACCCGATCAGCTCCCAGGCCACTGAAGAGTTCCACTGCAGCAACGTTGGCCGCCACTGCCATTGTGCTTATATGGATCGGGATCACGATGTCCACACGCTTCAATTCCGAAATAAGACCCGGATCGGACACTATCAGGGCATCCGCGCCGCATTCGGCTGCTTTCTGGGCCAGACGGATCACGGCCCCCATCTGGCTGTCCATATAGTAAGGGGCATTGAGTGTCATTGCGAATTGCCCGCCCCTTTTTCTGGTTAACGAAACGGCCTTTGCAAGTTCCTTCAGGCTGCTGAATTGGGCACTGGAGAAGGTCCGCTGGTTTATGGGAACGATGGAGGGATATTTTTTCTGCCACTCGTCGGGATTGCATCCTCCGTACAGCCAGTTTGCCCCCGCCTCGATCAGCGGCATGACCTCTTCCCTGCTGTTTACCGGTGCCAATATTTCGGGCCGTTTCATTGTTATTTCATGCCCCTTTATCCCTGTTAAAACCATTCCGCTTGTGTATTTTATTTATCCTCGTTACCCCCATACACCCTTACTCCGATACACATTACTCAAGCCCATCCCAGAACTCTTCCTTACGCTTGTTCCAGTAGCCCGGATCAGGAGCCGCTGTCAGAATTTCGCCGATAATAATTATGGCCATGGAAGGCTCTTTCGAACGCAGGCCGAACAGATCATCCTCCCCCACGACCTGAGCAATGTCAGCTATGGTGCCCCTGTAAACCTTCTCTTCAGGGAGGCCTATCCGGAAAAGAACCGCTACGGGAGTCGCCGGGTCCCGGCTGTCACCAAGCTCATCAACCAGATCTGTAAGGGGCTTATTGTTCATATAAAGGACCATGGTGCCCCCGAGGGCCGCGAGCTTTTGAAGCTCTTCTGCATCCCCCTCCCTGTCTATGTGCTTGGGGCTGGTCTGAACAACCAGGTGACTGACGGACGCCATGTCCAACGTCCTCTCAAGGAGGGCCGCGGCCGCGTTCAGGACCCCCACACCGGCAATGATTACTGAACGTTCCCCATACCACTCCGCGAGGGACAAAAAAGGTGAGAACACAGTCATGTCTCCGGGGACGATAAACCCTACTGAGCCTTCTACAAGATTGTTTCTCACCACCTCATCGATGGATGCAAAGTCAAATTTGAAGGGATCAGCCACATCTTTGCCGGCAAACAGATGTGAGAATGTCTCGGGATAGGGGGGCATGGCAAAAACGTAGATGCACTCTTTCAGTGCTGCGGCCCCCTCCAGGGTGAGGTACTTCGGATCACCGGGGCCGGCACCGATGAAGTAGACTTTGTGGTGTTCTGGTATGGTCATATTTGTCCGTAGTTCCAAGTTCCAGGTTCCAGGATCCAAGGTCCAAAATCCAAGGTCATTAATTCAGTCCGAGGTCTAACGTCCAATGTCCAACGCCCAGACTCACCACCTCGATACCTCGACACCTTTCAAGCTCCTAAAGCCTATTGCCTATTGCCTGCCCTGAGTCACGCCATAGGCGTGATCGAGGGGCCCATCGCCGGATTCTCCAATTTCCTACTTTATACGTTCACTGAACGGAACAAGTTTCAGCTCAACATTCTTAATCGTTCGTCCGCCTTTAACTGTTTTGGGGCCCCCAGTTTCCCCCCAGAAACCGACCATGTCCCCGGCTCCAGGTCGGCCGCGCAAACCTGTCCTCGCGCCTATGGAATACTCACCGCCGCCCGGCAGACTGATGCTGAATCTGCCGTCAGGGCCAGTTGCTGCGGAAAGGAAATCCGGAGGATCGCGCCTCAATTTACCACGATAAGCAAATACATGAGCCCCCCCGATCGCTTTGCCGTTGATTCCGGTGATGATCCCTGTAATTTTCGTGTCGGTATCCAGGATTTTAGAGGGGTCGCCGGCGGTGCCCATGGTAAAGACTCTCAAAACCACATCGACATCATAATGATCGCCCCTGCGTACAGGAAATGCACCGCTTATCCTGCCCACAAGATCACCGTTCCTGAGAGGGCCTGAAATGGATCCTGAGATACGTTTTCTTGCCACCAGAGTATACTCCCCGGGCGGCATTACCATCTGGTAACGGCCATTGTCTCCAGAGGGTTCGCTCATCGCCTGAGCCGGGCCCAGGACAGTTCTGCCATAAATGTAGGCATAAAGGTATGCACCGGAAATGGGATCATCCGAGATGTCAGTCAGTTGCCCAGTAACCTCCGCTCCGGTCCAGTCATCACTATCCCTGACCAGCCGATCAGAACAAGCTGCTAAAAAGACAAAAGTTAAGACAAAAAGACAGCAAACTGTCGATTTGACAGAGTTTTTAACAGTATATTCCCTCATCATCACCCTTCCAAGCACGATCCGAGCCATGGTCGGACTTTATCATAAGCTGACATATTGAACTAATATTCGACAGTACCTTTTTTGAACCACCGAGGGCACCATTCGACAGGCACCCTTCGATCACGCCTATGGCGTGACTCAGGGCAGGCAGGGCAGGCAGAGAACACAGAGAAAACCTTTGTTGGGCTTATGTGAAGAGACAAGAGCCGGCACGCAGAGTACGCAGACCGCCTATTCTGGCGGACCGCAGGGTTTCGCTAAGGATTCAAAGGACGTGTTTGAACCACAGC
>CAYVSA010000011.1:0-42295 GCA_964454175.1 uncultured Pseudomonadota bacterium | reverse complement strand
GATTAATATAGCAGTCGGTATAAACACATAAAAGGTAAGAAAGTGAGGTTTGACCCCACAGATTTTTCCATAAAAGGTAAGAAAGTGAGGTTTGACCCCACAGATTTTTCTGTAACGCTCAGACCATACTACTGCACCTGTAACGTCAGTGACAAGCCTGACTGATCCAAGATAATCAGCGTGGAAGAAGTGAGTCTGCTCAAGATTTATTTTCACAATTGCAATGAGGGCACCTTGTGCCAAAAAGACCAAAGGGATATACAAATAATGGGAACTTACCGATGCTATGTTTAACAAACACTGGCTGTCCACATGCAGGACATTTTATATTGCTTATCTGTGACATTTGTATGGTGAAAATAATTAAACACGGAATGAATACTACATAGATTAATTTAGCTGGCTTATCGAATGTATTTATTAAAAACATCGATCCAAACAATAACAGACACGAAACTAAGAAAACAAAAAACAATTTTACCCAATATATCTTTAAATCATGGCTAATTGTATTGTCCGACTTTTCACTACAGACAATATTCATTTTTGCACCTCATCCCATTGAATGATATTACTAAGGCATTATTCCGTCCCAATTGTAATTAATTCCAATTTCCCCTTCAAGAGGAAGAGAAGAATAATAGGTGATCCCGCGCCGATTCCGATATTAATGTTTATACTTGAACCATCATCAGCAAAACCAAATCCTAGGTACTTTGTAAAACCAATATCCCAGTTAATTGGTACGCTAATGGCTTGTCCGCTTTGAATATCCTCTTTTTTATTCTTATCTATTAATTCAGCTTTAATTTGAATCCCAATCCCTGCCAACATACCAGGGACAAGTAAACTTCGACACATCGACACTTCGATACCTCAACACCTCGTTACTTATCCAATGGCTCCTGCCTTTTGCCTATTGCCTATTGCCCATTGCCCATAGCCCATAGCCCATAGCCCATAGCCTCAAGCATACAGCTTACAGCCTATAGCCTATAGCCAATCGCCCATAGCCTGCCCATCGCCAGATTTTCCATTTTCTAATGCTCTACTTTCAATAAAAACATGCTATACCTATCGAATCTGTCTATGGGACGGATCGAGATCAATTTGATCGAGTGGAGCGCACAATGAGCAGATTCCGCGAGCTGATACAGGAAAAGGTACTCCTCTGCGATGGTGCCATGGGGACCATGCTGCAGGTGTCCGCCCTGAAGGACGGGCAGTGCCTGGAGCAGCTGAACCTCGAGAACCCTGATGCTGTCGGCGCAGTACACCTTGCCTACGCGAAGGCAGGCTCGGACATCGTCGAGACAAACACCTTCGGCGGGAACCGTGTCAAGCTTGCCGCCTACAGCCTGCAGGACCAGGTAGGCCCGATCAACTCCGCTGCGGTCAAGCTTGCCAAAAAGGCCGTGGGCAGCAAAGTCCTGGTTGCCGCCAGCGTGGGCCCCACCGGCAGGTTTGTCGAACCCGTGGGAGATCTCACCTTCGAGGAAGCATACGAGATCTACGCCGAACAGATCACTGCCCTGGAAGGGGCTGACCTCATACTCTTTGAGACATTTACAGACATCAAGGAACTCAGAGCGGCAGTAATAGCTGCCAGAACAGTTTCAGACATCCCGGTTGCCGCCCTCATGTCCTTCGAGCCCTCGGGGAGCACACTTCTGGGCACGTCACCCGAGGCCGCCGCGGTAACACTGGACGCCCTGGGCGTGGACGCTCTTGGCACAAATTGCGGACTGGGACCGGATGGTGTCCTGGATGTACTTCGCCGTATGGCCGCCGTCACTGAGTTGCCATTAGTCTCCATGCCCAACGCGGGAATTCCCGAACTGGTGGACGGAAAGACCGTATTCCCGGCTTCCCCCGAAGATGTCGCATCTATCGTGGAGGACCTGGTCTCCATTGGAACCGGAGTCATCGGCGGCTGCTGCGGAAATACACCCGACCACATTACCCGGCTGCGAGGGGAGATCGACCAGCACGGTGCGAGACCGGTTGCGAGAATACTTCCGGACCCGGGAGCCACCAGCCTTTCTTCCAGAGGGTCCGTGTGCTTCGTTGGCGGCAACAGCGGCCTGAAGATCATCGGCGAGCGGCTCAACCCCACCGGCAGGAAGATGATGGCCGAGGCCCTGAGAACCGGCGACCTTGGCGTCTACACAGAAGAAGCCCGAAGGCAGATCGAGGCAGGGGCCGAGCTCCTCGACGTAAATGTGGGCGTTCCCGGGATCGATGAACCTGCGGTAATGGGCCGCGCGATCAATCTCATACAGCAATCCTGTCCGGTTCCCCTGAGCATCGACTCCCCCAGGCCAGAGGTCGTTGAGGCCGGCCTTGCCGCATCTGACGGCAAACCCATCATCAACTCGGTGACGGGCGAAAAGAGCAGCCTGAAAGCAGTGCTTCCCCTGGCCCGGCGATATGGAGCAGCCGTTCTGGGCCTGTGCCTGGATGAAAGCGGCATCCCTGACACGGCCGAGAAAAGACTGGCCATCGCCGAGAATATACTGAAAAGAGCTGTCCAGGAAGGCCTGGAGCCGCGCAACCTCCTCATCGACTGCCTCGTACTCTCGGCAGGAGCAGAACAGGAGATCGTGGAGGAGACACTAAAGGCTGTCAGAATGGTCAGGGAAAAGCTGGGCCTGAACACGCTGCTGGGCATCAGCAACGTGTCCTTCGGGCTCCCCGCAAGGGACAACCTGAACGCGGCTTTCCTGGCCATGGCCGCCCAGTCAGGCCTGAGCGCAGCTATAGCAAACCCCCTGAACGAAACAATAATGAAGGTCTACTCGGCGTCCAGGGTGATCCTGAACCAGGACTCTAACGCACTGGATTACATCGGGAAATACTCTGATGCTTCATCTGCCCCTTCGGCCAAAGATAAAAGTGACAGTTCAGACGAGGAACAGCTCTATTCAGCTGTTGTCAGGGGCGACGATAACGCAGCAGGGGACTTGTCTGCCAGGCTGCTGGGATCCGGGATGGAGCCGCTGGACATCAGCGAAAAGATCCTCATTCCGGCAATGTCGGAGGTGGGCAGCCGGTTTGCAAAGAACGAGTACTTCCTGCCCCAGGTAATACTGTCGGCAAGGTCCATGAAGGCGGCTTTTGCGCCTATCAGGGAGAACCTCCTGGGAATGGATCTTCCTTCAAAGGGAAAGATACTGATAGCAACCGTGGAGGGAGACATCCACGATATCGGCAAGAATATAGTGATCACCCTGCTGGAGAACCACGGCTACGAAGTCCTGGACCTGGGAAAGAACGTGCCTTCCGAAAAGATAGTTGAAACAGCAGCTTCTGAAAAGTGCAGCGCGATAGGTCTTTCCGCCCTCATGACGACAACAATGATCAAGATGAAAGAAGCGGTTGCAGCGATAAAGGAATCCGGCCTGGACGCACCCGTTGTAGTGGGAGGCGCGGCGGTCACGCCGCAGTTCGCCGAGGATATCGGGGCAGACGGATACGCCGGTGACGCTACGGAGGCAGTGGAGCTGTTTAACAGGTTCATCGTGGATGGGGGCAGCGCATGACCATCGATCTTCGCCAGCTCCGCGCGATGAGCGCGATAAAAAAATACGGGGGTTTTTCCAGCGCCGCAAGGGAGATTAACGTAACCCAGCCCACCCTGAGCACTCACATCAGGAATCTGGAAAAACACCTGGGTGTACGCCTCTTTGACCGGTCCGGCAGGCACGTAACCCTGACTCCCGCGGGCAGGGTTTTTGTTGATTATGCCCAGAGGATAATCGACATGTGCGACCAGTCCGTCGAGGCCGTGCGGGATTTCATGGGGGAGGTCAGCGGAGAGATCGTCCTTGAGGCGAGCACGGTGCCCGGAGTTTACCTGTTGCCGAGATGGCTCGGATCTTTTACAGCAGCCTACCCGGATGTGGATATCACGCTTAACGTCAGCGACTCGTCATCTGTGAGGGAGAAGGTCAGATCGGATGAGATATCCATCGGGGTGGTCGGAAGCACAATGGGTGAATCTCTCGACTCACACCTGCTCTGTAATGATGAGATCATCCTGACGGCGCCAGCTGAACTGGCAAAGGACCTGGCTGAACATAACATTGCATTGTCTGACCTCGCAGCACTTCCCCTTATCAGGAGAGAGAAGGGTTCGGGCACGCAGGAAACGGTTGAAGCAGCCCTCAGGGCGATCGGGGTCGACCCGGACGCTCTGAACTGGAAGGCCACCCTCGGTAGTACCCAGGCTGTTATAGAAGGTGTTGCCGCTGGCCTGGGAGCTGGCTTTCTCTCGGAGATCACCGTCCGGAGAGACATCAAATCGGGAGAAATAGTGCGACTTGACATCGAGGGCCTGAAAATCGACCGCAATTTCTACATCATTATCCATTCGGGCCGAAGTATATCCCCAACTGCACAACGGTTGATGGAACACCTTCAGCATATCGCCCAGGGCTGATCCTGATCCTAAATCTCTTGATGAATTCATAATGATAGAGCTATAATTCGAGGGTTATGGTCACAACATATTTCATGAGCCATGGAGTGTAACCAGTCAAATGCTAACCGGATATAACACCGACATTAAGCATGAAGACTCCGTCTATCACATTCAGACCGAAGACGGAGGGACGGAAAACCCCGTCATCGTAAGTCTCATCTACCAGGGCGGCAGAATTCTCGCTTCCAAAAAAACGAGTTACGCGCAGATAGTGGGTACCGAGGGCTTCATCTCCCAGCTTCGCAAGATACTTGAAGACCAGCATCGGAGCATGATCGCATCTGTTACCTCTGGAAAGTTCTCACACAAAGCCGTCAAGGGCAAAGGAACAGCTGACCCCCTTCCGGATTCCATCGAAGAGAAAAACCTTGATCAGGTTATCCTCGAGTACCTGGCATCGGAAATGGAAGGCGAATGAGGGCGCCCGAGGCCACCCCACCCGGGGCAACAGGAAAATACCGCATCAGCAGATGATACAGCTCTTCCATGTCAGCAAATGGTATCAAAAAGATGTCCCTGCACTCCAGGACACCAACCTCCACATCCCCAAAGGTGATTTTGTTTTTATCACCGGTGCCAGCGGCGCGGGTAAAAGCACTCTTCTTAAGCTTCTTTTCGCTGACGAGCGCCCGACGAACGGACAGATCCTGGTTCACGGCAGGAATATCGCACGGCTTCCCAAATCCAGGATACCCGTCCTGCGGCGGGAAACAGGTGTTGTGTTTCAGGACTTCAAACTCCTTCCCTCACGAAATGTATTCGAAAATGTAGCCCTTTCCCTGGAGGTCATTGGCACATCCAGGAGGGAAATTGGCAGGCGTGTCTTCGCCACACTCAAACGGCTGGGCATCCATCACAAGATGCGGGCTAACCCCCTGACCCTCTCAGGGGGAGAACAGCAGCGGGTCGCCATCGCCCGGGCCCTGGTTAACGAACCGCTCATACTCCTTGCAGACGAACCTACCGGGAGTCTTGACCAGGATGTTTCGGAGCGGATCATGGACATATTCGCGGATGTTAACGCACGCGGAACAACGGTCGTCATCGCAACTCACAACATGGAAATGGTCAAGTCCATGGGCAAGAGGGTCATTCACCTCGAGAAGGGGCGTGTCCTCCAGGGGGGTTCGCCTTGACAAGGCTGATGTCCTCCATCGCCCGCGCACTGAGCAACATCCGCCAGAGCTGGGTTGTATCCGGCATCACCACGACCATCATCGCCATCTGTCTTTTCCTCGTCGGAGGATATACCCTTCTCATTTACAACATGGACAGGGTCCTCGACGACCTGAAGGGTGACATGCAGATCACGGTCTACCTGCGTGACGGCTTTCCCCAGTCGGACATCAACACACTCCAGGATTATCTCACCGGGCTCACTCAGGTGAAGTCGGTTACCTACACCAGCAAATCTGATGCGCTTGAAGAGTTCAGGACAATGCTGGGAGATGACGAGAGGTTTCTTGAGGGAATGAAGGAAACTCCCCTACCCGCCAGCCTCAGGATCACCCCGAAACTCGAGTTCCGCAGCAGCGAGGGGATTTACTCCATCCTCGCACAGATCGAGGACGGCCCCCTGGTTGAAGATATCCAGTACGGTGAAGACTGGCTGAGTAAGCTGGAAAAAGTCCTCGTTGTCCTCAACTCGGGCGCCCTCCTGCTGGGAGCTATTCTCTCCCTGGCAGCTATCTTTATTATTTCCAACACTATAAAGCTGACTGTCCTTGCCCGCCGGGACGAGCTGGAGATCATGCGGCTGGTGGGGGCAACAGAGACTTTTATTCGAACCCCATTTTTCATCGAGGGACTGATCCAGGGGCTATCAGGTGCCCTGCTCTCCCTCGGCCTTCTCGTCCTGCTGCACCGCTTCGCAGTAACAAACTTCACATCTTCAATAATGGAGCTGGTCGGCATAAGTTCCCTGAAATTTCTGTCGGGCAACATGATGCTGGCCATAATACTGACCGGGATGGTCCTGGGTGGCATTGGCAGTCTGGCCTCCGTGGGAAGGTTCTCGAAGTGATAAAGCGGTCGATAACAGCAGCGCTCCTGATAATACTGGCCGCCCCCCAGGCCATCCCCGCAAAAGATGTCGAAACCTCACTCGATACCCAGCGGAAAAAACTGGAATTCATCGAGAAAAAGAAAAAGCAGGCCGAGCAGAAGATCGAAACGTCCAGGGAGAAAGAGGTTACGATACTCGGCAGTCTCGAAGCTCTTGACAGGGACATCAGCGGCAAGAAACGCAGTGTGAGGGAGCTTGGGAAAAAGGAAACTACCCTTAAAAAAGCGATCGTACGAAGTGAAGAACGTCTCGACAGTATACGTGAGGAGAGAGAAATAACTCGGCGCCGGCTGGCAGAGAGGGCCGTAGCGCTTTACAAAGCCGGTAATGTGCGATATCTAAAGGTGATTTTGGATTCTGACGGGATAGAGGATATTCAGCGGAGGCATCACTACCTGACCAGGGTAATGGAGTACGACGCAGACCTGTTTGCCCGCACCGCCCAACTCTACGAGGATGAAAAAAAAGAGGTGGCCGGACTGCGGGCTGACAAAGAGCAGTTAGTCGCTACACGCCGCAAACTTGAGGGAGATCTGGCAGGCCTGTCCCGCCGAAAGCGAAAAAGGGACATCCTGCTGGCTCAGGCGAGAAACACGAAGGATCGCTACACCCGTCTTCTTGGCGAGCTCGAGGAATCCTCCAACAGGCTGGTCCAGCTCGTCGAAGCCCTTAAGCGCCAGGCTCAAACCGGTGATTCCGCCTTTCCTCTTCTCAAGGGAGGGCTAACACCTCCCGTCTCAGGAAAAATAATCGTTGACTTCGGAAGGAACCGCAATGCCCGTTTTAATACTTTCACACTGTCCAGGGGCATTACGATCAAATCAGCTGAAGGGACACCTGTCAGAACCGTCTACCGCGGCAAGGTCCTTTTCGCAGACTGGTTCCGGGGTTACGGAAGGATAATCATCATTGACCACAGCGGCGGCTACTACACTCTATACGGGCACCTTTCTGACCTCCTTGTCAAGGTTGGACAGGAGATGGAATCAAATGACATAATCGGCCTTGCCGGAGACAGCGGGTCTCTTGAGGGGCCGGCACTTTACTTCGAGATCAGGCACCACGGCAAACCCGTTGACCCGAAACCATGGCTGGCAAGTTCAGATCGAGAGGTTAGACGATGAAACCAGCAAAAATCCTCAAGCTCAGCACCCTCGTAATTCTACTGCTTATTCTTGGAGCTGCCTACCAGCGGACTAACCCTGTTCTGGATGCGCAGGCTTATAATGAGTCCACCTACGGATACATTAAGACTTTTTCAGAAGCTCTTTCCATAGTTCAGAAAAACTACGTGGAGGAACCAGACAGCAAGGAACTGGTGGAAGGTGCCATAGAGGGCATGCTCAAGACCCTGGATCCCCACAGCTCCTATATGTCCCAGGACATGTACAAGGAAATGCAGATCGACACCCAGGGCGAATTTCAGGGAATAGGCATCACCATCGGCATACGTGACAGCATCCTGACGGTCATAGCACCCATTGACGACACACCGGCTCACCGTGCAGGTATCCTGGCCGGCGACAAGATAGTGAAGGTCGACGACAAGACCACAAAGGATATGACTCTCATGGAGGCCGTTAAACTTATGAGAGGCCCGAAAGGGACAAAGGTCAAGATCACGGTTGTCAGGGAGGGTGAACCGGAACCACTGGTGTTCAACATTACCAGGGATGTGATCCCACTGGTGAGCGTAAAGGTAAAGGACATCGATGATGATGTAGGTTACATCAGGCTCACCCAGTTCCAGAAAAAGACATCGAAGGAATTTGCAGATGCCCTGAAAAAGGTCCACAAAGAAAAGGGCGATCACTTCAAGGGGCTGATCCTGGATCTGAGAAACAACCCTGGCGGTCTTTTGATATCAGCCATCGAGGTGGCGAACATGTTCGTCGAAAAGGGTTCCATAGTATCCACCAAGGGGCGTCTTTCAAACCAGAACTACTCCTACAACGCACAAATGAAGGGCACCGAGCCTGATTATCCCATGGTAATCCTCGTTAATGGCGGATCTGCCAGCGCCTCGGAGATCGTTGCAGGGGCGCTCCAGGATCACAAACGGGCCATCACCATCGGCACTACCACCTTCGGCAAGGGATCGGTTCAGACTATCTATCGCCTGGGGGACGGTTCGGGGATGAGAGTGACCACGGCAAAGTATTACACGCCGAGCGGAAGGTCCATCCAGGCAACGGGGATCGAACCGGATATAATTGTCAAGAACGCGGGAGGGAAAGCCATAGGCCATCTCAGGGAGAAGGATCTTTCCGGCCATCTTGACAACGACCAGATAAAGGAAAAACCGGCAGACAGCAAGGACTCGGAAAAGGACAACGAACCTGTGGTCGACCGCATTCCGGAAGATCCGAAGGAAGACAAACAACTCATGCGGGCCGTAGACCTCCTCAAGGGACTCGACCTGTTTAAAAATCTCAAGGCCGTCGAGCAGACTGCTGAGAAGGAGTAGACACCTGGCCTCCAAACCACCCAGCACCAGGAAGAAAAAAAAGGGTGGGGGCACCTCCAAAAACCGGAAAGGTACCTACTTCCCGTGGGTTGTTTCCGCCGTTATACTGGCTCTCGCCGTCATCCTGGTCTCCCTTGCAGTTATAATCGCACTCAGGAAGACCGCTCCAGTACCTGCTCCGGTCAGACAGGAGCCAGTATCGGTCCCCTATCTTCCTGCAAAGGGTGGTGTTGTGGCACTGATAATTGACGACATGGGCCACAGCATCCCGGCCGCCCGTCCGTTTCTTGAGATGGACCTCCCTCTGACCCTTTCCTTCCTGCCCGAAAGACCCCATTCCAGATCCCTTGCCGAAGAGGGGTTTGCCAGGGGGAAAACGATCTTTCTTCACCTGCCGATGGAGCCCAGGGGATATCCCGGAATTGATCCGGGGGGTGGTGTGATCCTCACATCTCAGAGTCACTCGGTCATCAGACGGATCCTGGAGCAGGACCTTGGATCGGTGCCCCACGCTATCGGCATGAACAACCACATGGGTTCCATGGCCACCGAAGACCGCGAGGTGATGAGGCAGGTAATGGAGTTCGCAGGCGAAAAAGGCCTGATGTTCATCGACAGCCGCACCACAGCCGGCAGCGTCGCCCTGAGCACAGCCAGAGAGATGAACATTCCCTCAGTTGAGAGGGATATATTTCTGGACAACGACCGTAACGAAGAGGCCATATTCTCCCGAGCTACCGAGGTGCTGGACCTTGCCCAGGCAAGGGGTTGGGCCATCGGCATCGGCCACCCCTACCCCGAAACTGCCAGAGCCATCAAAAGAGCCTCTCTTGAAGCCGAAACCAGGGGAGTTCTGATCGTACCCATAGAGGAGATCGTGAAATATGCTGGTTCTGGGAATTGAGTCCTCCTGTGATGATACTGCTGCATCAGTGGTCAGTAACGGCTCGGAAATCATGTCGTCTATTGTTTCCTCCCAGGACGAGATACACGCGCCATACGGCGGTATCGTACCGGAGATGGCATCCCGCCGTCACCTTGAAAAGATAGAATCGACTGTGGCGAGGGCTCTTGCCGATGCTGGTATCGGCATAACTGACATAGACCTCATTGCGGTAACTGCCGGACCTGGTCTGGTGGGCTCCCTCCTGGTGGGACTGTCCTACGCAAAGGGAGTATCCTTTGCCTCCGGCATCCCACTCGTTGCTGTTGACCACATCCAGGGTCACCTCTTCTCGCTGGAGCCCGCGGGCGGGACCCCGACACCCTGTGCAGCACTCATAGCATCGGGTGGTCACACCGTACTTTTCAAGATGGGATCCGGAACGGACATTGATATCATAGGTACAACCCTCGATGATTCGGCAGGTGAGGCTATGGACAAGGCTGCAAAACTGCTTAGTCTAGGGTATCCGGGAGGCCCGGCCATTCAGGCAGCAGCAAGGTCCGGCAACCCCTCAGCTCTTGATTTTCCCCGGCCCCTGATCAAAGGCGACAATCTCGATTTTTCCTTCAGTGGGCTGAAAACTGCCCTCTTCACCTACCTGCGGCAGCATGGCTACCTTGACAGAACCCCGGAAGGGAGGGATTATCTCCCCCTGAGCATCTCCGACATTGCAGCGTCTTTCCAGGAGGCGGTTGTGGATGTGCTCGTGCACAAAAGCCGATCCGCCATGAGGTTAACAGGAGTTGGCCACCTTCTGGCGGCTGGAGGAGTAGCTCGCAACGAACTTCTCAGAGAACGTCTCAGACAGGCTGCTGACGCCGATGGCTTTAAAGTCCACATCCCCCCGCCGGACCTGTGCACCGACAACGCTGCCATGATAGCCGCCCTGGGTTATCACAGGCGGGAGGAAGCTTCCACGGACATTCTGGCCATGAATGCATATTCAACCAAGGCCCTGGACATAAAAGGGTCTACCGGACGAGGTTTTATATCATGAGATCTCTTTTTAAACTGCTCCTTGTCATTCCTCTCCTGGCCGCCTGCGCGGCGGCACCGGAAACCAGAGACACCACAGCTTCCGAAGTCCATGCTTCCCGGAAGACCTCCGATTCTGCCTACGCCAAGTACATGTATGGCCTGCTTCTCCGCAGGGAGGGCCAGAAAACAGAGGCGATAAAAAACCTGGAAGAGGCTTCTCTGCTCGATACGGCATCTGAATCCATACGAACAGAACTCCTGGGTCTGTACCTGGAAATGGGCCGTAAATCCGAGGCGGAAAAGATCGCTGGCGAAATAATAAGCATCAACCCCGACAACCCGGATGCTCATGCTTTTCTGGGACAGATCCTGGCTGACAGGAAGGAGTATACAGAGGCCGTAAAACATTTCAAAAAGGCCATTGAGCTCGTTCCCGGCAAAGCAGGCCCGTACGTGTACCTGGCCGAGATCTACGGCAGGCTGGACAGCCCGGATAAAGCCATTGATATTCTTAACAAACTTGCAGCCCATGAAGATCACGCTGCCCTGGCCCATTTTTATATTGCCCGAATTTATGCCAGACTCGGGAAAACGGCAGATGCTGTCAGCTCCCTCGAGAAGGCTATCAAGATCAACAGTTCCTTCCTGTCCGCTGTGAATGACCTTGGCAAGATATACGAAAAACAGGGGAAGCAAAAGGAAGCCATCGATCTCTTCAGGTCATTCCTGGAGAAAAACCCCAGGGAAATGACAGTACGGGAACTTCTCGCCCACCTGCTCATGAGCCAGGGTATGTACAATGAAGCCAGGACTGAACTGGAAACGGTACTTGCCCGGAACCCAGGCAACAGCAACGCGCTGCTCATGCTCGGTTTGGTTGAAGCCCAGAGCGGGAACAAGGAACACGCCCTTGAGATCTTCGTGAAGGTCAAGGAGATCCTGCCCGGCAACCTGGAGGTAGTTTTACAGACCGGCAACCTCCAGCGGGAACTCAAACAGTTTGAAAACGCCCTGTCAACATACCAGGAGGCCTCCGATCTTGCCCCCGACAGATACGAACCCCTACTTAACCTGGCAGTTACCAACGACCTCATGGGTGACCGGGAAAAGACCCTTTTTTACCTTGAAAAAGCACTTGAGATCGAGCCGGAACACGTCCCGGTCAGGACCTTCATGAGCCAGGTCCTGATCCAGCAAAAAAAATATCAGGAGGCAGGATCGGTGGTACGCGAGGGTCTTGAAAAAGCTCCTGACAACACTCGCCTCCTGTACCAGCTGGCGATAGTCATGGATAAGGAAGGGCGCTTCAGCGAGATGGTTCAAACCATGCAGAAGATCATCAAACTGGACCCGAAACACTTCGACGCTATGAACTATCTCGGATACTCATGGGCCGACAGGGATATAAACCTCGAAAAAGCCCTCTCCCTGATCCAGAAGGCCCAAAGCCTGAAACCTGAAACCCCGTACATAATCGACAGCCTGGGTTGGGTGCTGTACAAGCTTAAGCGTTATCCCGATGCCCTGGAACAGATACTGAAAGCCTACCAGACCATGCAGCACGACCCAACAGTACTGGAACACCTGGGCGATGTGTACCTCAAACTCGGAGAACCTGGCAAAGCGAGAAAGTATTGGGAAATTGCTATCGGATTAGAGCCGGACAACAGTGCGATCAGTGAGAAACTCAGAAAGCTTGGAGACCCAACACCGAAGAAATGAGACTTTCTGCCACTTTACTCAGTTTTCTTTTGTCCCTCGCTATCCTTATCAGTTCCTGCGCAGGACCAGGCAGGTACACTCGAAAAAACTCTGTGGACCCGGGGCCATTCCTTGCATCCCTCAGCAGCCGGGAAACCGGTCAGGAAATTATCTCCTCAACTCTCGAAGTCAGAATGAGGGGTGACAGGGGGCGCTTCTCGGGCGAGACTTACCTTCTCCTGGCTCCACCCTCCCGCTTTCGCCTTGAGATCCCCGGTTCCATGGGAAGCACCTTGTTTGTGCTTGTTGTTGATGGGCTGAATGCGTGGGTATATTATCCGGAGGAGAACACTGCCTACAAGGCTTCCCATGGCAGCAGGGCTCTTGACCCGATCCTGCCCTTCCCCCTGCCAGCCGACCCAGCCTGGGTTCCCAACCTCATAATGGGAAAACTTCCACCGGGGTGGCAGAATATGAAAGTCAGCGCTTATTCTAGCCGGGGAGGGCAGATCCTGGTTGTGGATCTCCTCGAGGGTTCATATCTGGAATACATCCTGTCATCCACGGAACCTGCCAGAGTGATAAGAGCCACCGCGAGTACGCTGGGCCAGGAATTCACCGTCTACTTCAATGGGGATAAAACAAACGATCCCGTGAGATTCGACTACAGATTCTCCGGCGGCCGTCTCACAGCTGAGTTCCTGCAGGTAAGACGCTCAGCAGACATTCACGCTGACGCTTTCAGATCCCCTGTTCCCGCCGGAGTTCCGGTAACTGACATGGAGACCCCACGGTAATGGAGATACTTGCACCGGCCAAGATTAACCTGACCTTGAGGATCCTGGACAAACGTCCCGATGGATTTCACGAGATCGAGAGCCTGGTCCAGAAAGTTGATCTCTGTGATCGAATCACGCTGGAAGCAAGCAGGGGTGGAAACATCACCCTTTCCTGCAGCGACCCCGACATCCCGGAGGGGAGCGGCAACCTGGCCTACCGGGCCGCAGTCCTTCTGGCAGAAGCAGCGGGTGTCAAAAACAGGGGTGTTGCCATCAAACTTGAAAAGAACATTCCAGCTGGCGCCGGACTCGGAGGCGGGAGCAGTGACGCCGCGGCTGTGTTATCCGGCCTGTGCAGCTTGTGGGACCTTCCTGTAGATACTGGTTTTCTGACTGAACTGGGATCGCAGTTAGGGTCTGATGTACCTCTTTTCCTTTACCCCTCACCAGCAATGATCATGGGCAGGGGTGAAAAAGTCATGCCTGTAACAGTCCGCATTAATGGTTATTTCGTAATCGTTTTTCCCGGTTTTCCCGTTTCAGCAGGATGGGCCTATTCTAAATTCCGTTTGACAAAAAGTTCCGACAAATATAGGCTTTCTGCACTTTCCAAGGCCGAGGGGGGGGAACTTAAACCGGACGCCTGGAGCGGCCTCCTGGTCAACGACCTGGAGCCTGCCGTGGTCAGGAAATACCCGGAGATTGCCCTGGCTAAAGAGGCACTGATGAGGGAAGGAGCCAGGGCTGCTCTGATGTCCGGGAGCGGATCTGCTGTATTCGGTCTTTTCGATGAGCGTGAGACGGCTCACAGGGCTGCCGGGGAAATAGCCGTTTCAGAGGGTTGGAGTGTCTTTAAAACAAGCCCCCTCTTTTCATAACTACCGGGTCTGACAACAAGGCTCATCAGGAAAGGATGGTGTCACGATGAAGATAACAGACGTTAAGGTTTTCCCGGTGGATGAAGAGAAACTGAAGGCGTACGCCACGATAACCTTTGAAAACTGCTTTATTGTCCGGGATCTCAAGGTAATCAGCGGGAACAAGGGTTACTTCATCGCCATGCCGAGCAAAAAACGAAAAGATGGAACCTTCAGGGATGTAGCTCACCCACTAAACAGTGAGACCAGGAAGATGATCGAGGAAGCTGTCCTGGAGGTTTACGAAAAAGAAGTGCCGGCCTCGGAGGCAGCTCCCTTTACCAGCGAAACGGAACCGGAGACCCCGGGTCCGGAGGAGGCTCCCCCTGACGGCAGTGAGGAGCAGGAAGCCTCTGAGCCGGAAGCGGCCTCCCCTGACGGCAGTGAGGAGCAGGAAGCCTCTGAGCCGGAAGCGGCCTCCCCTGACGGCAGTGAGGAGCAGGAAGCCTCTGAGCCGGACAAGGAGTCCTCTTCCGACGACGAACCCGGCTCCCGGGGGGAACAGGGAGCAGATGAACCTGTCGAGGCCCCTGTTGAACAGGTAGAAGCTGCCCAGGAAGATACAAGTGAAATTTCCGGCACCCCGGAGACGGAACCTGAGAAGGACTCGACTAAAGATGGTGCAACTGACATCACACCACCTGAGGATCCGGAAAAAGCATTTGGCTACGAAGAGTAGTTGACGGGCCTCTGGGCCATCCCACACAGCGAAGAATCTATTCGCTGGGGCGTCGACAAATGGTAAGTCACGGGACTTTGGATCCCGCATTTGTAGGTTCGAATCCTACCGCCCCAGCCAGAGGGAAGAGAAAGACAACATGCGCAAGGCTGCCAACGCGACCAACATGAAGATCTTTACCGGTAATGCAAATCCGAAACTGGCCAAATCCATATGTGAACACCTTGACAAACCCCTTGGTGATGCGTTGGTGCGTGATTTCTCCGACGGAGAGATCATGGTTGAGATCTCCGAGAACATTCGTGGCCTGGATGTCTTCGTCATTCAACCGACGTGCAGGCCCGTGAATAAAAACCTCATGGAAATGCTGATCCTCATCGATGCCCTGAAAAGAGCATCAGCCTGGAGGGTAACCGCTGTCATCCCCTATTATGGGTACGCCCGCCAGGACCGGAAGGTCGCGCCAAGGGCGCCCATCAGCGCAAAGCTTGTTGCAGACCTCCTGACTGTCGCCGGCGCTGACCGGATCCTGGCCCTGGACCTGCATGCCAGCCAGATCCAGGGATTTTTTGACATTCCAGTCGATCACCTGTACGCCGCTCCTGTACTGCTGGAATATATTAAGGGTCTGGGGCTGGAGGACCTCGTCGTTGTATCCCCGGATGCAGGCGGAGTTGAGCGGGCAAGGGCTTTTGCCAAACGGCTGGGTGCCGGATTAGCTATTATCGACAAACGCAGGACAGCACCCAACGTATCCAGGGTAATGCATATTGTGGGTGAAGTGGAAGGCAGACCCGCCATTGTGGTGGACGATATGATAGATACCGGCGGCACACTGGTTCAGGGGCTCGAAGCCCTGAAGGATGCAGGTGCGGGACCGATCTTCGCGACCGCAACCCACGCGGTCTTCTCAGGACCGGCCATGGAAAGGCTCTCGAACGCACCGTGTGAACGCATTATTATTACTGACTCGATCCCCCTCCAGGAGAATTTCGCCAGGAGCGATAAGGTCGTCCAGTTAAGTGTTGCAGGCCTGCTTGGCGAAGCCATTAAGAGGATAAACCGGGATGAGTCGGTCAGTTCTCTTTTTGTATGAACTCCCCGATACAATTCCCGAGCCTGTATTTTTTTATACATGACAGGTTAAAACAGTATTGAAAAACTGGCGGACTTGAAGTAGTATCCTCCGGTTGACCGGCACAGCCGGTTCGTTTGTGCCGGACTTCGGCAAATCGACTTCAGGACCGGGGCTCCGGTCAAGGACCCTGAAGATTTTTTTAATGATCAAAGGAGGAAATAATCAAATGGGAGCTTTGAAATTAGCGGCCCAGACCCGTGAGACAGCCGGCAAGGGCAGTGCCAGATCTCTGCGGCGGGATGGCTTTGTACCCGCAGTTCTTTACAGCAAAGGAGCAAAGACCCTGAGCCTGACAATTAAGACAGATGATGTCGACAAGCTTATCGCGACCGGGCAGGCCACGACCGGCGTACTGCAACTGGAAGTGACCGGCGGCGATGACAACTCACCAAGGAATGTTCTCATCAAAGAGATACAGCGGCATCCCTACAGGGACAGCATTTACCATCTGGACCTGCTTGAGATAGCCCTGGACGAGGAAATATCTGTAAAGGTTCCCATCCAGGTCGTTGGCGAATCCATCGGAATAACCATGGGCGGCATCCTCGAGTTCAAGCGCAGGGAGCTGGAAGTACTTTGCCTTCCGGCCAACATACCTGATTCCATCGTGATAGATATTTCGGATATGGACGTCGGTGACACGGTCCATGTTGGGAGCATTCAGGCTCCCGAGGGTGTGACAATTCTCCAGGAAGTGAATTTCACCGTCCTCACAGTTGTCGGCGCTGCAGCAGAAGAGGTTGAAGAGGTTGAAGAGGAGCTTGATGAAGAAGCTGCTGAAGCCGCTGAAGCCGAGGGCGAGACTGGCGCAGATGAGGAAAAGGACTCCGGCGAGCAGGAAGAATAGGCGCTCCTCTGAATTGCGATGTGGCTTATTATCGGTCTGGGAAATCCAGGCCAGCGTTATAAGGGCACCAGACACAACATAGGATTCCTGGCCCTCGACAGGATCTCCGAGCGAACGGGAATTGCGGTGAGGCGAAGATCGCTGAAGGCAGCCACCGGCAGAGGCACCTACGGCAGTGAGAGTATCACCCTCATGAAACCTCTTGGCTACATGAACCGCAGCGGAGAGGTGGTTGCTCCCTACGCCAGGAGAAAAGGGGTGGAAGGCTCAAATGTCCTGGTCATAACTGATGACCTGGACCTGCCCTTTGGAACGATCAGGTACCGGATGAAGGGGGGGAGTGCAGGCCACCGGGGCATGCAGTCCATAAAAGACAACCTCGGCTACGGCGACTTTCCAAGAATACGCGTGGGAATAGGACGGCCTGGCAGGGGACAGGACACTTCGAAGTTCGTATTGTCCAGGTTCCCCGGACGGGACGGTGAGGTCCTCGACATCACTCTGGATGCTGTCGCGGACCTTGTTCTGGATATAGTGAGCGGGGGGATTACAGATCCCATTACATTAAACCTTTGCAGCACGGAGGAGGAGCTATGACCTGGACACACCTGGCACCGCTTTTCGGTATAGGCGGGTTGATATTCGCCCTCGGCATCTTCTTTTTCATCATGAAGCAGCCGGTGGGGAACGACACCATGAAGGATCTGTCTGATCAAATTCATGACGGCGCCATGGTTTACCTGAAGCGGCAGTACAGTATCCTGATCATCTTTATTGCGATAGTATTCGTACTCCTGTTCTGGAAGCTCGGCTGGCAGACAGCCACAGCGTTCCTGGGGGGAGCTTTCTGTTCAATGCTGGCTGGATACTTCGGCATGGAGGCCGCCACCAGGGCCAACTCAAGGACCTCCCAGGCGGCAACCGAAAGCGGTCAGGCAAAGGCCCTTACTGTCGCTTTTTCCGGCGGGGCAGTGATGGGAGTTTCCGTCGCATCCCTTGGCCTGATCGGTATTGGGGTTCTGTTTTACCTTTACGGAGACCCTGAGAAGGCCCGCTACATCAATGGTTTTGCCATGGGCGCTTCCTCAATTGCCCTTTTTGCGCGTGTTGGCGGCGGCATTTTTACCAAGACTGCTGATGTGGGCGCCGACCTGGTGGGTAAAGTTGAAGCGGGCATCCCTGAAGACGACCCCCGAAACCCCGGCGTTATCGCAGACAATGTTGGCGACAACGTTGGCGATGTTGCCGGCATGGGCGCTGACATCTTTGAGTCCTACGTGGGTTCGATGGTGGCATCCATCGCAATAGCGGCCACCGCAGTCACCATCCCCGACTCGGCACGGGCAGCCTACATGGCCCTGCCCCTGCTTCTGGCCATGGCCGGCATCGTGTGTTCTGCCATCGGCATCTTCTCCATCAAACTCCTCGAGAGACTGTCTCCTGCTGCGGCCCTCAGGTATTCGACCTTCATAGCTGCTGGTCTCCTTTTATTTGTAGCATTTCTCATGGTGAAGGGAACGGGTATGCCTGTCGGTATATTCTCTGCTATCTTCTCCGGGACCATGGCAGGAATACTCATCGGGCTGATCACTGAATACTACACTGCTGCAAAGCCGATTCGTAACATAGCCGAGGCCAGCCAGACCGGCGCAGCCACAAACATCATAACGGGACTTGCGGTGGGTTACGAGTCTACAGCCATTCCCATACTCATAATCAGCATTGCCATCATTATCTCCTCCATGGCCGCAGCTCCTGCGAGCCTTTACGGCATTGCCGTAGCAGCCGTCGGCATGCTCGCCACGGTTGGTATAACAATGTCTGTTGATGCCTATGGACCGATCGCAGATAACGCCGGCGGGATCTCGGAGATGGCCGGGCTCGGCCCGGAGACCAGGAAGGTTACAGACAGCCTGGACGCCCTGGGCAACACCACCGCGGCTATTGGAAAAGGCTTTGCTATCGGCTCTGCGGCACTGACCGCCCTTGCGATGTTCGCGGCCTACTCCCAGGCAGTGGGCCTCCACACCATAAACCTCGCCCAGCCCAAGGTCGTCGTTGGTCTCTTCCTGGGCGGTATTGTTCCGTTCCTGGTGGCAGCCATGACTATGACCTCTGTGGGCAAGGCCGCTATGGCCATGGTTGAGGAAATACGCAGGCAGTTCAGGGAGATACCCGGCATCATGGAGGGAACCGGCAAGCCTGATTCCGCACGGTGCATTGATATCTCCACAAAGGCCGCTCTCAGGGAGATGATCATACCGGGCGTCACCGCTGTTCTGGCACCGGTCATCGTGGGATTTCTACTCGGCAAGGAGGCTCTGGGCGGTATGCTGGCGGGCGCAACTGTAACTGGAGTATTCCTGGCCCTGTTCATGGCCAACGCCGGCGGCGCCTGGGACAACGCTAAAAAATATATCGAGGAAGGGCACTTCGGCGGCAAAGGTTCCGAACCACACACAGCCGCAGTCGTGGGCGACACGGTAGGCGACCCATTCAAGGACACATCGGGCCCGGCCATGAACATCCTCATCAAGCTCATGTCCGTTGTTTCCCTGGTGCTGGCGCCACTGTTCAAGGTGGTGGAACCGCTTATCAAGTAGTTCTGTACGCATGAAATGAGCAAAGAGAGGCCGGTCCGGCAGGATCGGCCTCTTGTTTGTCCTGGAATCTTGACGGTGGTGCGAGATTAGTGATTGGTGAATGTTGTTCTACTTGAACCTTGGACGCTGAACGTTTACCATGACTAGAAACCAGAAACCAATAATTAGAAACCAGAAACCAGAAACTTGCCTAATGCCAGCTGCCGAAACCGACCCAGACCTTGCGAAAAACAGAGTGATACTGAAAAAGAAGCACCCCTGCGGCTCTAATGAGTTCGGCATTGTCCACGGGGGAATGGAGGTCGTCCTGAAGTGCATGAAGTGCGGTTCCTTCGTCCGTATGGCTAAAGATAAATTTGAACGCTCTAAAAAATAGCGTCTGTCTGATATTTAATAATGGCACTGACCCTGGACTTTGAACGTTAGACGTTGGGCGTTGTACTATACCCCATGGCCCACAATCAACCGGTTCCACGCTTGTCAAGAGCATGCAATTGTGTTAGACAGGTCTACTCAAATCCGAACCTTCCCGGAACATAGTGGGAAGAGAACATCAACTCCTTGCTCCCGCACCGTATCCTACCGGAGGGCGGGGGCTGTGGCCCGAAAGGAGAACCAATGTGAAAGGCTACGAAACCATCTGCATCCTGGACCCTGACCTCACCGAGGAACAGGTACAGGAAACTATCGCCGAGTACTCCGGGATCATCACAGATGAGAATGGAGAGATCCACAAATCCGAGACCTGGGGGCTGCGAAAACTGGCTTACAAGGTCAAGGGCCATGTCAAGGGACACTTTGTGTACCTGCTCTACGTATCCCCTCCCGAGTCGGTGATCGAGCTGGAGAGGATCCTGCGCATCTCTGACAAGAATATCCGCTACATGACTATTAAAGTGGATTCTGTGGAAGAGGAGGCAAAGGCCAGACCCCAGCTGCTGGAAGATCCAACCCTAACCATACAGGAAGGCTGATATGGCAAGCTACAATCGTGTAATACTAATGGGGAACCTGACACGAGATCCAGAACTCAGGTACACACCGGGCGGCACTGCGGTGGCAAATTTCAGCCTGGCTGTTAACCGTCGATTCAAAACGGACGATGAGGTCAGGGAGGAAGTGGATTTCTTTGACATTATTGTCTGGGGCAAGCAGGCGGAGAACTGTAGCGAGTACCTGAGTAAGGGGAGGCCCGTGCTGGTCGAGGGAAGACTGCAGCAGAACCGTTGGGAAACCAGTGAGGGTCAGAAGAGGAGCAAAGTTGAAGTGGTAGCTAACTCTGTCCAGTTCCTTGGCTCCAAAAGCTCTGACGGGTCGAAGGGCGGCCGGGCGGCCGAAACCGAGGACTTTGACGACTCCGACATCCCGTTCTAGTTCCAGACAGGAGATCATATAAATGATGAAGAGAAGATTTAGCAGACGCAGGAAAGTTTGTCATTTCTGCGTCGATAAAATTGTCAAGATCGACTACAAGAACGCAAGAGCCCTCAAGAGGTTCATCACTGACAGGGGCAAGATCCTGCCCAGCAGGATATCGGGGACTTGCGAAAAACATCAGCGAAAACTGACAGCCGCCATCAAAAAGGCTCGGAACATAGCTATCCTGCCGTTCACAGTTGAGCGTTGACGTAAAACTTGTTCCAAGTTCCAGGTTTCAAGTTCCAGGTGAGGGATAGAAAAAAGACACAGTGATGGTAGTTCCGAACTCAAGTGTACAGGTCTCCGGCTCTATTGGTTTACTAAATGATTTTTAATGGTACACAAAAACAGATGGTTTCCAGGAATTTGCCTGTGAATGAAGCTCTACGCTTCTGGTTGGCGATCATGGCCATATCTGTCATTCCGCTGGGTGCCTTCCTGGTGCACCCATCCCTGGGAGCTGCCCTGGGTATTATAACTCCCATACCGTTGGCCTACGGTATGAGGAGGAGGAACGTGTTCGAGGGGTTACTGGCTATTTCCGCAGTGGCGGTGGCCACGTCTCTCGTGCAGGGAGTGGGGCCCGGCCTTCTTTTTGCTGTGGAGACATTTCCACTGTGCCTGGCCATCTTCTGGGCAATTGGAGCCAAGGGATCCCCGCACCTCACGGTTCTCGCGGGAGTTGGCATGGTCGCAGCAGCAGGGCTCATCGCCATGTTCGCCTACAGCGCTTTTGCAGATATCACTATTTCGGAGGCCTATCACCAGACCCTTCTCAAGATGGGGTTTCTGATGGAGAGCATCTCCTCAAGCGACGTACCCCCCGAGAACCTTCAACAGGTCCAGTGGGTCGTCGGCATCTGGAAGAACCTCTTCGTGGGGATATGGCTTTCAACAGTTACCCTGCTCCTGGCCTTCTACACCGTGCTGACCAGGGGCATACTTGTTCAGAAGGGGTTTGAGGAGGAGCAGAGCCCATCGTTCTTCGCCAGATGGAACATGCCCTTTCCATTTGTTGGGATCTTCGCTGTTCTCGCGACGATGATCATCGGGTTCAAAGGGCCGGTGCAGAATATCGCACTGAACGGGCTCATAGTACTTGGCACATTCTATGGAATTCAGGGGATGGTCATCATGGGGCACTTCTTTGCCAAATGGTCTATACCCAATATGTTCAGGATCCTGCTACTGATGTTTATGGCAATGTCATTTCCAATGGCGCTGATACTTGCGATCGCCCTGGTGGGGCTTTTTGATACGTGGTTGGACTTCCGCAGGCGCTTTCCGATCGCTCCCGAGGAGGATTAAAACCAGACACCGGATTAATTGATGTTATAATACCTGATCCCAATGTCAGGCAGCGAAGAAAAGGAGTTTAACAATGAAAGTAATTCTTCTGGAGGATGTAGCAAGCCTCGGGAAAATGGGTGATACCATTGAAGTTAAAAAAGGTTTTGCGCGCAATTTCCTCCTGCCGAAGAACCTGGCCGTTGCTGCTACGAGCAAGAACCTGAAGTCGCAGGAGCATCACCTCAGGACTCTCGAGAAAAAGATTGAACTCGAGGCCGACAGGACGCGCTCCCTTTCAGATAAGCTTTCCGGCCTCACCCTGAATTTCACCAGGAAGGCCGGGGACACCGGGAGGCTCTTCGGTTCCGTAACGAATATGGATCTGGCTGAAGCCGTGGCTGTTCAGGGGATCGAACTGGATCGCAAGCTCATCCAGATGGATGAACCCCTGAAGGACCTGGGTGAGTTTGAAATACCCGTCAAGCTGCCCCATGACGTCTCTGCATCACTGAAAGTCGTAGTAGAAAAAGAGGCAGAGGAAGAAGAGAAAGACTGATCCATGACTGAGGGCCTCGCCGCCAGGAAGGTGCCACCCCAGAACCTGGAAGCCGAAAGGGCTGTGCTGGGCGCCATTCTTCTGGAAAACGAAGCCATATACACAGTCATGGAGATCCTGACGCCCGCTTCCTTTTACCAGGAGGCGCATCGCATTATCTTCGACAACATGCTCTCCCTCTCTGAGAAGGGAAAGCCTATCGACCTCATCACCCTTTCCGACCGGCTTCGGTCAGAGGGGATCCTCGACAAGATCGGTGGGGCATCCTACCTTCCCTCCATGGTAGAAGACATACCCACTTCCGCGGGTGTTGGCCACTACGCCAGGATCGTAAAGGATAAATCCATCCTCCGGGATATGATCTCCACAACTGGTGACATTCTGGAAGACTGTTATCATTCCCCGGGAGAAGTTGAGGACCTGCTGGACAACGCCGAGAGGCGTATCTTCCAGATCTCCGAAAAGAGGGTAAGGTCAGGGTTCTTTTCACTCAGGGAGATAGTCAAGAGCAGTTTCAAGACCATCGAGAGCCTCTACGAACGCAAGGAGCACCTCACAGGTGTTCCCACGGGGTTTTCGGACATAGACGAGATCACCTCGGGCATGCAGTCTTCGGACCTTATTATTGTGGCCGGGAGACCTTCTATGGGAAAAACTGCCTTCTGCCTCAACATCGCCCAGAACCTTGCGGTGGACAACAAATACCCCGTGGCCATTTTCAGCCTTGAAATGGCAAAGGAGCAGCTTGTCACGAGAATGCTCTGCTCCCAGGCCCGTATCGACGCCCACCGGCTGAGAAGCGGCTACCTTGGAAAAACCGATTGGCCGAAACTCACCCAGGCGGCAGGCCTGCTTTCCGAAGCTCCGATTTACATTGACGACACCCCCGCGATCACAGTTATGGAGATGAGGGCCAAGGCCAGACGCCTTAAAGCGGAAAAGGGCCTTGCGATGGTCATCATCGACTACATGCAGCTCATGCAGGGCCGAAGCTCCTCCGATAACCGGGAGCAGGAGATCTCGGACATCAGCCGGTCTCTCAAGGCTCTGGCCAAGGAACTCGCCCTTCCCGTCATCGCCCTCTCCCAGCTCAACAGGGGAGTTGAAGCCAGGCAGGACAAGAGGCCCATCCTGGCAGATCTGAGGGAGTCCGGTGCTATCGAGCAGGATGCGGACGTCATCATCTTCATTTACCGTGATGAATTCTACAACAAGGCAACGGCCGAAAAAGGTATTGCGGAGATTATTATCGGAAAGCAGAGGAACGGGCCAGTCGGCATCCGTAAACTTGCGTGGCTTGACAAGTACACACGCTTTGAAGACATGTCGGAGCGTGAGGCTTTCTGATAGATAAATTCATGGACGATCATTTCAAGCTTAACACTGTATCCCAAACCTGCTGGGCAGAGATCGACCACGATGCTCTGGCTGGAAACTTCGCCATCGTATCGGACCTTGTACCGGACGGCACCAGGGTACTGCCAATTGTGAAGGCCAACGCCTACGGGCACGGCGCCGTAGAGGTGAGCAGAACTCTGACCCGCGCTGGCGCTGATATCCTCGGTGTGGCCACGATCGAAGAGGGACGAGAGCTTCGAGCGGCTGGCATCACTCAGAGAATACTCGTTCTCGGGAGGATCGTACCTTCAGAACTTGAGGCCGGGCTGCGGTGGGATCTGGAGATCTCCCTGCCCCACATGGCAATTGCACAGGAACTGGATCATTTGGCCTCTGCTGCCGGGAAAAAGGCCCGCGTACACCTGAAGGTTGACACTGGAATGTCCCGGTTGGGTGTACCCTGGCCCGACGCCCCCGCGGCGATCTCACGGGTCGCCGGCATGAAAGGGATCGATCTCGTTGGGGTTTTTTCCCATTTCGCGAACGCTGATCTTTCTGATAAGGAGTTCACGACTGAGCAGATCGCCCGTTTTGAAACCGTTCGCAACTCACCCGAAGCCGCTATTCTGCCCCTTGATCTATTTCACCTGGCCAACTCCGCGGCCATACTCACCTCCAGCTTCCCTGAAGGAACCGGCGTTCGACCAGGCATCATGCTCTACGGTGCCAGTCCCTCTACGAAGATACCTGGGTCGGGCATCATCCCCATCCTGACCTGGAAATGCCGTGTGCTGCAGGTGCGTGAAGTCCCCGCGGGAACCGGTGTCAGTTACGGCCACGCGTTTGTGACGAAGCGCCCGAGCCGCATCGCTACCATTTCGGCAGGCTACGCCGACGGCTACAGCCGCAGCCTCACCAACAGGGGCAGGGTCCTCATCCGGGGCCGCAAGCTTCCCATCGTAGGGAGGGTCTGCATGGACCTTTCCATGGTAGATGTAACTGACGCTCCCGAAGTGGAGTTTGGAGATGAGGTTGTCCTTCTTGGAGTGCAGGGCAGCGCGAGTATGCCTGCCGAGGAAATGGCGGACATTGCCGGCACCATCTCCTACGAGATCTTCTGCGGGATTTCGGGAAGGATATCCCGGATACACAGGAATCGCCCGTGACCCCTGTCACGATTCTCGAATGGCTGGGCTCGAGAAGCCTCTCCTTTCTGGAGGAGAGCGGACGCATGCTCATCCTTCTGGGCAAAACGCTAAGAGGTATCTTCAAGAGACCGTTCCCGTTGAGACTGACCATCCAGCAGATGGAAGAAGTGGGCGTCAGGTCCATGCCCGTTGTCATGATCACAGCCATATTTACCGGAGCTGTCCTGGCTCTTCAGACCTTTTCAGGGTTCAAACGATTCGGGGCTGAAGGCCTCGTTGGAACGGTGGTCGCCCTCTCCATGACCAGAGAGCTGGGCCCGGTCCTGGCCAGCATCATGGTGGCTGGGCGGGTAGGCTCTGCCATGGCCGCCGAACTCGGCACAATGCGGGTTACCGAACAAATAGACGCCCTGGTGACCCTTGCCACTGATCCGGTGAACTACCTGGTCGTTCCCAGGTTCGTGGCTTCTTTGATAATGCTGCCATTCCTGGTGGTCTTCGCTGACCTCATCGGGATATTCGGAGGATACACCGTTGCGGTGACAGCCCTTGGAACAAGCAGTTCGATCTATGTAAACCGGACTCTGCAGTACCTTGAGTTTGCTGATATTACCGTCGGGCTTTTCAAGTCCGCTGTTTTCGGGATGATAATCGCTCTCGTGGGCTGTTACATGGGCTTTTTTACGAGCGGCGGCGCTGAGGGCGTGGGAAAAGCCACTACCAGGGCGGTGGTAGTAGCATCTATCCTTATTCTCATCTCAAACTATTTCCTGACCGCATTTTTCTTCTGATGGACGGCGCAATAAAGATACGAGTCAGGGAAGTGGAAAAAGCCTTCGGCACGAAGGTGGTCCTCGATGGTGTGAACCTCAGGGTCAATGCAGGGGAGAGCGTCGTCGTCATTGGCGGCAGCGGTGTGGGAAAGAGCGTTCTCATAAAGTGCGTTATTGGGATCATAGAACCTGATGCCGGGGAAATTTTCATTGATAATGATCCCATGGTTGGTATTGAACCAGGGGAGACGGACAGGATAAGAAAAAAATTCGGAATGCTCTTCCAGGGCGCGGCCCTGTTCGACTCCCTGAAAGTCTGGGAGAACGTCGGGTTTGCCCTGATCCGGGAAAGGAAACTCCCGGAGAAGCAGATAAGGGAAATAGCGGCCGAAAAATTAAAGCAGGTCGGTCTGGTTGGCATACTGGATCTTTTCCCCTCAGAGCTTTCCGGCGGGATGAAGAAGAGGGTCGGTCTTGCCAGGGCCATCGCAACCGAGCCAGAAATACTCCTTTACGACGAGCCCACAACAGGACTGGACCCCATAATGGCCGATGCTATTAACGACCTCATAATTCAGCTCAGAGAGGATCTGGGCATCACTTCAATAACCATTACCCACGACATGACGAGCGCATACAAGATTGCGGACAGCATCGCCATGTTGTACAAAGGGAGGATAATCGCACAGGGGTCACCCGATGAGATCAGAGGTTCTGACAGCCCCTTCGTCCAGCAGTTCATACACGGAAGGGCCCAGGGACCGATCACAGAAGAACTGGTGTACTGAAAAGGAATAATTAATGTCGAAATTCAGCACGGAAGCCCGCCTCGGCCTGGTCATTGTGACAGCCTTCATGATCTTCATCTGGGGGACGATGAAAGTCACCCATGTTGGAGAAGGCAGGGGTTATGAGATTAATGCCGTTTTCGACAATGCAAGCGGACTGGAGACAAACGCCCCTGTAAGGATGGTGGGTGTCAGCGTTGGAAGGGTCAAAGCCATCTTCATCAGGGACAGGAAAGCTCTCGTGACCCTGTCGATCAACGACGAGGTGCGTGTGGACAAGGACGCAACCTTTGCCATCAGATCCCAGGGGATCCTGGGAGACAAGTACATCGAGATCCAGCCTGGCTCTTCAGACAGGGACTACAACCCCGGAGAGACGTCACGCGCCACCAAGGTCCCTGTGGACATGGAGAGCCTCCTCGAATCCCTGAGCGCGGCAGGGGACAGTCTCACCAAGATCCTCGGGAGCCTTGAGAAGGTTGTTGCATCCGGGGAGGGTGAGCGTTCTTTAGCCGACATCCTGACAAACACCCGAAAGCTGTCAGAGAACCTCGATTTGCTCGTGTCGGAGAACCGGGAGGACGTCAGGGGTGTTATTAAAAATATTAAGGAGGCGTCCGAGAGACTGAAGGACGACATCCCGAGGCTTGCCGCGAAAATGGAACGGGCATCCGAACAGGTTACCGGACTGATAGACGACAACAGGGAGAGCGTCAGGGTGACCGTCGACCGCCTCCGGCGCAACACCGAGGTCCTTGAAGAAACCCTGGAGTCAATAAAGGCAATTTCCAGGAAGATCGAAGAAGGCGAGGGCACCGTTGGAAAGCTCATAAATGAAGATGAGACCTATAACAATCTCAACGACACGCTTGGCGGTCTGAATAAAGCCCTTACAAGAGCTGATTCCATAAAGCTGGAGGTAGATCTCCACGGTCACTACCTGACAGAAACGGACGGGACAAAAGGCTACCTGACCCTGGACATTAACCCCACCCCAGACAAGTTCTATCGATTCGAACTGGTAGACGACCCGGAAGGCTTAAGAGAGTTCGAGACCAGGACTACTACTGTCACGACCGGGGGGACCACGACGACCACAACCACCCAGGAAGAGGTATTCAGAGATAAGTTCAAATTCTCGGTGGAACTGGGAAAACGCTACTACGACACCATTTTCAGGATCGGATATATAGAATCCTCCTTCGGAGCGGGCGTGGACAGGTACCAGATGAACGAAAACCTGAAGATGTCTTTCGATATCTGGGATCTCGACAGAACGCAGAATCCAAGGCTGCGCCTTGCCCTATCCTACAAGTTCCTCAAATTCTTCCACCTGGATTTCGGACTGGATGACATCGTCCACAGCGACAGAAACCCCAACCTCCTACTGGGGATGGGGCTCCGTTTCGTGGACGACGACCTCAAATACGTCATCTCCAGCATAGGCATTCCCTGATCCCGGATGGCAAAGCAGCATACCATCTTCATCTGTCAGAACTGCGGTGCCACCAATCCCAAATGGATGGGCCGCTGTCCCGACTGCAGCTCATGGGGCACCCTTGTCGAAGAGCTCAGAGAACGGGGATCCGGCCAAAAAAAATCTTCTGTCCTGCAGCCGCCGATGCCTCTGACCGCCATCCAGGAAGAATCTTTTGCCAGGCTCGGGACCGGCTTTGGCGAACTTGACCTGGTACTGGGCGGCGGCATGGTTCCCGGTTCTGTGGTTCTTCTGGGGGGCGACCCGGGAGTGGGGAAATCCACACTCCTTCTCCAGATACTGATGAACGTCGCCCGGAGCGGCCGCAGGGTACTATACGTAACCGCCGAGGAGTCCGTCCGGCAGATAAGTATGAGGGCCAGCAGGACCGGAGACGAAAGTGATAACCTCCTGGTGCTTGCCGCCACAGACATTAACGATGTCACGGAAGCGGTGAACAGCACTTCCCCCGATATCCTGGTCCTGGATTCAGTTCAGACACTCCATCACCCTGATATCGCCTCGGCACCGGGAAGCATCAGCCAGGTCCGCCAGGTTGCAGCCGAAGCGGTAACACTTGCCAAATCAGGCGATATAACCACATGGCTTATAGGACACGTTACAAAGGACGGCGCCCTGGCAGGCCCGAGAGCACTGGAGCACCTTGTTGACACCGTACTGTACTTTGAGGGTGAGACTGCCCTCAATCACAGGATAATCCGGGCAGTAAAAAACAGGTACGGCTCCACAAACGAGATCGCCATCTTCGAAATGACAGGACGGGGCCTGGTGGAGATCACTGACCCTTCCTCCCTGTTTCTCCCCTCCCCCGGAAGGCGTACTACAGGTTCCTGCGTCGTGATGGGGCTGGAGGGCACAAGGCCGCTGCTCATCGAAGTGCAGGCACTGGTATCGGATACGCCCTTTCCAAATCCCCGCAGGACGGCATCAGGACTGGAAATGTCGAAAGTCCTGCTCATCCTGGCCGTACTGGATAAACGCGCGGGTGTACAGACTGGCGGCCTTGACGTGTTCGTGAACGTGGCCGGCGGCCTCAGGCTGACAGAACCTGCAGCTGACCTCGGTATCGCCGCCGCCATCGTGTCCAGCATTCGGGAACTGCCCATAGCCAACGGCACCGTATTCGCCGGTGAGTTGGGCCTGTCAGGAGAAGTTCGACCGATAGCCCGTCTGGAGAACCGCCTCAGAGAGGCGGCAAGACTGGGATTCGACAAGGCTGTCGTCCCTCCCCTCGGAAAGACCAGGGTGCCTGATGTAAAAGGGATCACCCCTGTTCCAGTGGAGACTGTTGATGAGGCCCTCGAAGCGGCATTCGGTTAAAACAGCTCTCTTCCTGACGGTAACAGCCCTGTTTGTTTCCGGGTGTGCCGCCACCGCCAGAATAGCCAGTATCGATGCACACTTCCCCAGGATGAAGGGCGTCCAGATCCTCGTTCTCGAATCCAGGGATATCGAGGGATTGCGAAGTGAGATCGAGACTTACAAGAATGCTGGTTTCGACACTATCATTCTCCGCGCCTTCCACCTTACAGGAGACAGGCTTCACGGTCCGGCCGCCGGTTCTGACGGCCCCGCAATGCCCTCAGAGGGGGTATATTTTCCAACAGACCGCGCGCCGCTGCTGATGGATATAATAGGTCCCTTCGTGCGTATCAGCCACGAGCTGAACATGAAAGCATTCGCATGGATGGTGACTCGCAAGGCAGCTTTTTCTGCCGGGAACCTGTCTACAGATGTCAAATTCTCAACAACGGAAGGCAGGTTCTACCAAAGCGGTGACCTCGATATACTCAGCTCCGATGTAATGCCATACCTCACAGGTCTCTTCAAAGACCTTGCCGCGACCGGCGTGGATGGTATCCTGCTGCAGGACGATATGGTTTCCCGCATGGGAGATGGTTTTACAAGGGCCAACATAACAAGATACATGAAAGATACAGGCGACCTTGTACCGCCCTACAGACACCTTCAGACGAAGACGGGCGATGATGGCAGGACCTATACGGTAGCCAAGCGCCGCTTTTCCAGGTGGGTCCGATGGAAAACGTCCAGGCTGGTCTCCCTCGCCCGAAGCCTGGAACAGTCAGCACGATCGGTCAACCCGGGAATCCAGCTGGCGCAGAACCTGACATACGAAGCCGTGACCGATCCGGACAACGGCAGACTCTGGTTATCACAGGATCTTCGCCAGGCACTGGAAGTTGGACCGTCATACTCTGCACTCATGCTCTACCATCGGCAGATCCAGGACGAACTCCAGATGGGATTTACGGAGGTGCTGGAAATGGTAGACGATTCACTTTCGGGGCTGGAAAGAAGACTGGAACAAAGGTCCCGTGTTATCCTGAAATTCCAGACCAGAGACTGGAAAACCGGGGCGACAGTACCGACAGAAGATCTCCAGAGTGCCCTGCTCACAGTATGGGGAGGCGGGTGGTCGATAGTACTGGTCCCGCCGCCGGACAAGGAGCAGCTAAGTGGTGTTGCTGCTATGTTGGGGGAGTTGTAGGTTCAGTCCAGGGTCCAACGTCCAACGTGTATATACTGGTTATAAATCAAGGCGGGGCTTGGATAAACAACCCCGGGTCATTGGACTGTTATCCTGAATGAAACGGAGGATCGATGTTACCAGGAACCAGAAACCCGTCTTCGTTACGGCAGAGGAGAAAATACGACGCGGCAAGCCAGAAACCAGAGACCATAATATCACAAACTCTCTTCTGGCTCGTTCTCCTCTTATTTATACTGGCCGGCTGCTCTGCCCCTGTGCCTTCTGACCTTAAACCCATCAAGATACTTTACACCGGGGACATCGATGGATATATCGACCCGTGCGGCTGAAAGACTGCCCAGATGGGGGGTCTTCCCCGTCGAGCTACTTTTATCAAACAGGAGACCCACGACGGGTCCAGAGCCCTGATCGTTGATTCAGGCAACCTGTTTACCCAGAAAGTCCTTTCCGGCACTGCCCTGAATACAGCGGTGAAGAAGGGAGAGATGATCCTGAGATCGATGGAAGCTATGGGATACCAGGCCGCGGCAGTGGGCGAGATGGACCTGTACATCGGCAGGGAGAATCTGGACCATCTGGAGGAATATACTTCAGTTCGACTTCTCTCGGCAAATCTCAAATCAACAAACGGCAAGCCTGTCTACACCCCCTATATCATTGTCAAGCTCGGGAAGATGAGGATCGGTGTCTTTGGACTTACATCCCGGAGTGTGGATGTTAACCTTATGGAGGAGCGATTTCCGAACGCATGGGTTGACGACCCCATCACGGTTTCGTCCGCCATCGTTAATAAGCTCAGGAAGAAGAGCGACCTGATAGTCGCACTCACCCACATCGGTTTCGGCAATGACCGGGAACTCGCGAAAAAAGTCGACGGGATAGACATTATTGTGGGAGGGAAGAGCAGGACCTGGATGAAAAATCCCGTGAAAGTGGGCAACACACTGATAGTAGCTGGCTATTTCCAGGGCCGGGCCATGGGTCGACTGATGCTCGGCTTTTCCGGCGAACACCGCGGGTGGAGCGATGGCGCAAAGCTCGATTTTCTCCGAGAGCAGATACAGGTCAGCGCCAAGGGAGGCAAGACCCAGCCCGGGGTTCCCTCAGACCAGGAGGCCCTCGACAAGAGCCTGCAAAAGGCCGCCTCCCTGACCAGATATGACGGCACGATGATATCCCTTACTTCGAGGTTCGGAGACGATCGCAGGATCGCCTCCATGGTCAGGAAATACCGCAAAGAACTGAAAAATACCGGCAAGGATGCCCAACTGCTGGAAGACGCCGGAGATGTAAGGGACCGTTACACAGGAGCGGCCCCCTGCAAGGACTGCCACCTGGGGCGCTTTGAGTTCTGGTCCGGCACAGCGCACGCTTTTGCCCTGTCGACGCTCAAGCCAAGGGATGCTGATGCCGACCCCGACTGCCTGCCCTGCCATGTCACAGGGTACCTGAGATCCACCGGGTATTCCCAGGATTCGCCGCGGGGGGATCTTGTAAATGTGCAGTGTGAGGCATGCCACGGCAGGGGCGGCCTTCATATATCATCACCTGAACAGTATCGCCTGATAAGGGTGCCGGCTGCCAGTGTCTGTCGCGGGTGCCACATTCCCGACCATGACGATGATTTTGATTATTTTCGTGACCGGAGTCTGGTGTGCGAAGAATCCTGAACCTGAGATACCTGGAGATCTCCCCCCCGATCGCTCTTGCCCCCATGGCGGGGATAACTAATACCCCCTTCAGAACAGTGTGCCGCCTTGGCGGGGCGGGGCTTGTTTTTTCCGAGATGATAAGCGCTCGCGCAATGCGTTTCAGGAACCGGCAGACACAGGATATGGGGACATTCAGCGCTGAGGAACATCCTGTGGCAGCCCAGATATTCGGAAGAGAACCCGGGGAGATGGCCGAGGCCGCAGTTTTACTCGCCGGGTCCGGGGCGGACATTATCGACATAAATATGGGGTGCCCGGTTAAAAAAGTCCTCAAGAGCGGGAGCGGCATACAGCTGATGAGAGAGCCAGAGAAGGCATCGGCCATAGTGAGGGCCGTGAGGGAAAGCGTGAGGGTCCCCGTCACTGTCAAGATCCGGCTGGGGTGGTCAGACAGCGAATCGAACTACATTTCTTTCGGAAAGCTTCTGGCCGACAACGGCGCTGACGCCATCATACTTCATCCGCGGACGCGTGTGCAGGGCTTTTCGGGAAAGGCCCAATGGGAAGCCATAGCCAGCCTGGTAAAGGAGCTTGACATCCCTGTTCTGGGAAGCGGAGATGTAAGGACCTCTGATGACGTTCGACGGATATTTGACATTACAAACTGTGCCGGGTTACTTATCGGACGCGGCTCTCTCGGTCGTCCGTGGGTGTTTACGTCGATACTAAAGGAGATCGCCGGAGAACCAGTGCCCGGAGATGACCAGCTCAGGCCGTATTTTACGGCCCTGCACATCAGGCTCATACTGGAGTCCATGCCGGACCGGCGTGCTGTGGGCCACTTGCGAAAGCACCTCGCCTGGTATAGCAAAGGCCTTCCGGATGGCTCTGGCTTCAGGGCGCTTATCAACAGATCAGACAGTCCCGGGGAGATAGTCGAGCGGGCTGTTGACTTTTTCGGCCTCGGGGATGAAGACATGACAAAAGGGAACCTGATTTGACGTCACTCCACAACCTCATACCCAGCCTCACTGAAGGACTTTTCCTGTTTGACAGGGAGGGACGGCTTTCAATGCTCAACCCTGCGGGGGAGCGCCTGATCGGGCGCTCCGAAAATGCACTCCTCGGAAAGACCCCCGCGGAAATATTTCCCCTGAATCCAGTGATGAACAAACTGCTGGCAAACTCCCTGGAAGAGGGCCGGTCTGTAGCCCATCACACTATGAGTCTGAAAAATTTTCAGGGGGAAGTCTATTTCCTTTCAGTGAGTGTATCCGTACTCGAGGACAACGAAGGTTCCCTTCAGGGACAGGTGCTCCTGGCAAGGGACAACACGGTTCTCGAGGAACTGGATCGCTCCTTTCGCAGGGCGGACATCCTGGCTACCCTTGGGACCCTCAATCTCGGCATTGCCCACGAAATTAAGAACCCCCTTGGCGGGATAAAAGGAGCCACACAGCTTCTGCGCGCCGAACTGGGAAACGATAGCCCCCTTGCAGAGAACTGCGACATTATCTTAAGAGAAGTGGACAGGGTTGACTCGCTCCTCGAAAGCCTGCTCACGGCGGTGCCCAGAAAAGAGATCCCCTTTTCCGAGATCAACATACATGAAGTGATGGACGAGGTAGTGGATCTCCTCGGGCACTGGGAAGAAGCCCCGGATCTAACCTACGAGAAAATCTTTGATCCCAGCTTGCCAACCATAATGGCTGACCGCGCTGGCATTACCCAGATTTTTTTGAACCTCCTCAAGAATTCCATGGAAGCATCGCCGCCTGGCACTGTCATCAGGATAAGGACCTCGGTCCCGTCCCTGGGGACCCCTCATTCACTGCAGAACGGGCAGATCGGTAATGTTCAGGTGGACATCGAGGATTCGGGCCCTGGTTTCGATCTCGATTCCCACGATTTTTCAGCTCCGTTCTTTACTACCAAGCCAAAGGGAATGGGTTTGGGACTTGCCATCAGTGACCAGATAATCCAGAATCACGGGGGGCGTCTGGTTCTCGGTAATCGTGACAGTGGCGGGGCGAAAGTGAGTGTTTTTCTGCCAATCAGATCTACTGCGTAAGAGCCTTAACGCAGAGGACCGCAGGGGGGCTGTTCAGCCCTTACCGCTGGAGGCCGAGGAGAAAAGCATTTTGCCCCTGTTTTGCCAGAAACCAGGAACCAGAAACTAGAAACTACGACCCTGGGAGCCGATGAAGACCGACAAACTGATACTTATTATTGAAGACGACAAGAGCATGCGGTGGGTCCTGGAAAAGGCTCTCACGAAGCAGGGCTACAGGATACTTGTGGCCCACGACGGGCGAACCGGTCTGGACCAGGCACTTAACAACAGCCCCGACCTTGTTATCCTGGACGTCCTGCTGCCAGATATGGACGGGCTCAGGCTCCTGAAGGAACTGAAGGCCAGCAGGCCGCATCTGCCGGTACTGATCATTACGGCTCAGAATATTATGAAACACGCTGTAGAAGCCATGAGACAGGGCGCTTTTGACTACCTGCCAAAACCCTTTGACATCACTGTTCTGCTGGAATATGTCGCCAGGGGGCTGGCTCAGTCCGAAGGTATCCCCATATCAGATGAGCCAACCCTACTTGATGAGTCAGAGGACATGGTGGGGAATTCCGCCATCATGGAGGATCTTTTTAAAGCTATGGGCCGGGTGGCGGCAACGGACGCCACTGTCCTTATCTTTGGCGAAAGCGGAAGCGGCAAGGAACTTGTCGCAAGGGCGATCCACAGGTTTTCAGCCAGGGTCAGGCAGCCCTTCGTTGCAGTCAACGCATCTGCAATACCTGGCGAACTGCTGGAAAGTGTCCTGTTTGGCCACGAAAAGGGTGCATTCACCGGAGCTACCGATACCAGGATGGGCAAGTTTGAACTGGCAAAAGGAGGCACCCTGTTCCTCGACGAAATTGGAGACATGCCCCTGACCCTGCAGGCCAAGATACTAAGGGCTCTGGAAAACCAGGAATTTGAGCGTGTTGGGGGTGACAGGACGATCAGGGCTGATGTGAGGATAATTTCCGCGACTCACAGAGACTTGAGGCAGGCCGTTAACCTTGGTGAGTTCCGCGAGGACCTCTATTACCGTTTGAATGTCGTCTCCCTGCAGGTTCCACCCCTCAGGAAGCGAAAGGAAGACGTACCTCTCCTTGCTGAGCATTTCCTCAGGATGTTCGCCGAGGGGTCCGACCAGAAACCAAAGCGCCTCACTAAGGGCGCCATGGAAGTGCTCATGAATCATCGGTGGCCGGGCAATGTCAGGGAGCTGATGAACACCCTGAGGCGGGCAACTATCCTTGCATCCGGCACTCTCATACGTTCAACTGATATAAAGATCGATTCACCTACCCTGGCTGTTGAAGATGGCGAGCTCTCATTCGAAGACGTCATAGCGCGGAGGCTGCCGGACATCGTTTCATCCTGGTGCAGGCTTGAAGAAGGGGATCTTTACGAACAGCTCCTGGCCCAGCTGGAAAAACCCCTGTTCGAACAGGTCATGCGCCAGTGCCGCGGCAACCAGCTAAAGGCATCAAGAATACTTGGGATAAACAGGAATACGCTGCGGGAACGTCTGAGAAAGTACGAGTTGATCAAGGAGAACAAGAGGAGCAGGAAAAAGAAGTGACAGTGAAATGAACGTGTCCCAGGACCCAGGTTAAAGTCAACGTTCCAAGTTTCAAGTTCCAGGTTACAGTGACTCACCCTCTCCTAACCTCGGCCAGCCGTAGGCTGGAGTTTCTGGTTTCTAGTAACACCCACCCCATTGCCTGTTCGGAAATTACTTTAACTCGATCCTGTGATTAACCAGATCAATGGAAGCGATCTTTCCTTCGAATGACTCCTCAAGGCCCTTCATATCTACCAGGATCACACTGCCTTCCCTGACTTTCAGGTGATCAATATCTTCGAGGTGCCGGTGACCCTCACTGTGATATAGGACAAAAGCCGATTCTCCACACATTTCGGTCTCCCTTTCCGGTAAAGGTATTAATCATTATCTGGAGCCGCTGAGCAGTTCATTACTGCGCCATGTGCTGCACCACAAAGGTTAGAATGGCAGAAACAGCACTGAAGGTTACAATGCTAATTCCCAGGCGGATATTTAAACTCAGTTTGCGCGTAAGAAAGAAAGCAGCAAAACCTGAGCCCAGACCGACAAGATACAATACGATAAAGTTCATTGCCTCTCACTCTCCCTGCTGGAATGGTTGTATTAAAGCCTGATTGAGATTACGAGACGGGGCGGTATCAGTCAAGGGGGTCCTGACTCATCAGGTAAAAGACGGGAGTAAAGAACTTTATCAGTTTCCCGCTGACAGTGATCGACAATTTCCCTTTGCTTTCCTTTCCAGCTGTGGTACAAAGCATGGCCCGCAGGCCCGCTTCGGGATGAATCAGCTTCCCGGGTCAGGCCGCTCGAATGGATCATCCAGCGGATCAAGAGTTCCTCAAGGTACCCGAAGAAGTTCCTCTTTTTTCCAGGTTCCCTGATGTAGTCCTTCCGACGATCTCGTTCGACGAGCCCTAACAGGATCACCCTAAATTCACTGCAATGTATTGCGGGTCGCACTGGTGTGGTCCAGAAAAGAGACATAACAGTAAAATGACATTCAACGAGTTAAATCTTATTGAGCAGCTGCAGCGCGCCGTTCGGGAAGAGGGATATGTTAATCCCACACCCATTCAGGAGGCCTCGATTCCAAGCCTTCTTGAGGGACGCGATCTTATGGGATGCGCCCAGACCGGGACGGGAAAAACAGCCGCCTTCGCCCTGCCGATCATTCAGCGTTTTTACAGGAGACAAAGGGCCGCGGCACCCCGTTCTGCCCGAGCCCTCATCCTGACGCCAACCCGCGAATTGGCCGCACAGATAGACACAAGCTTCAAGGTCTACGGGCGCCACGTACGCCTTAGCCGGGCAGTTGTCTTCGGCGGTGTGGGCCAAAGCCCCCAGGTGAGCGCCATTGCCAGGGGTGTGGACGTCCTCGTAGCCACTCCGGGCCGCCTCCTTGACCTCATGGGCCAGAAACTCATACACCTGGACAGCCTCGAAGTATTTGTACTCGACGAGGCGGACAGGATGCTGGACATGGGATTCATCCACGATGTTCGCAGGATTATCGCGGCCCTGCCGCAGAAGAGACAGTCGCTATTCTTCTCCGCCACCATGCCGCGGGAGATCATTCGGCTGGCCGCCAGTATGCTCATCAACCCGGTAAAAGTCGAAGTTACCCCTTCCGCCACCACGGTAGCTCGTATCGACCAGAAAGTAATGTTCGTAAACCGAAAGGACAAGCAAGACCTCCTGGCCCACGTCCTTAACGATCCGTGTGTGTCGAGGGCATTGGTTTTTACCAGGACCAAACACGGAGCTGACAAGGTGGTCAGGAAGCTCGATAAAGCCCGGATCAGGGCTCAGGCGATCCACGGCAACAAGTCCCAGACCAACCGAACCAGGTCACTTGATAATTTCCGCAGGGGTAAGACCAGGGTGCTGATAGCCACCGACATTGCAGCAAGGGGAATCGATGTCGAAGGTATTTCACACGTCATCAACTTCGACCTGCCAAACATCCCGGAAAGCTACGTGCACCGTATAGGCAGAACTGCAAGGGCAGGTGCAGATGGGATCGCCATATCATTTTGTGATTCGGATGAAGCACCCTTTCTGAAAAACATACAGCGCCTGATCGGGATCCAGGTCCCAGTATCCGACGACCACCCCTGGCACGTCCCGACCCAGATCATGACTTCGACTCGGCACCAGGCGCAGGAACGCAGGAAACCGAGCGGCGGAAATGGAAATCACAGAAGAAGCAAGCAGCCCCGCAGCCGGAGGAGCAGACGCCCCTCACTCGGCAGCAGCACAGCAGGGATGGGGTCTCCAGCACCCTCCAGGCAGGGTGCCTGAGTAAAGAATTAAGAATTTACTTATGAACAAATTTTGATCAGGATAACAGCACGGAAGGCAAATCCAACATCCGCACAGGAGGGTCCAATGGCGAGGCGAACTAATTACGGATTTGAAAAACGACAGAAGGAACTGGCAAAGAAAAAGAAGCAGGAAGAAAAAAGACAGCGAAAACTGGAGAAAAAAGAGCAGCAGGCGGCAGAAAATGCCGAAGCGACTGAAACAACTGAAGATGGGGAAGGCTCCAGCGAAGACAATTAGGTGCTGCACCTGGCATCTTATCAGGCATCTGTCGGTGCCGGATCTTCCAGAAGCCGCCCAGTTGCATCGGAAAGCTGTTTCCACCCCCCCCTTTTAGTGTCGGGAAAGTTTCGGGGTTGACAGATCACCTTGCTGACCGCATAGTTCGCCAGCTTATAAATACCAGCCCGAATACGGGTGGAAGAGGACAACTGAAAACATGAAGGAAACGATCAGAAACATAGCCATTATCGCCCACGTAGACCACGGGAAGACGACCCTTGTGGATGCCATGCTGAAGCAGTCCGGTGTCTTTCAGGAACATGAAGTCCTCAACGAGCGGATCATGGATTCCTATGATCTGGAACGTGAGCGTGGAATAACCATCCTGTCGAAGAACCTTTCCATCAGGCACCAGGGCATGAAGATCAACATTGTCGACACTCCGGGACACGCCGATTTCGGGGGCGAAGTAGAGCGCATCCTGAAGATGGTCGACTCTGTCCTGCTGCTTGTGGACTCTTTTGAAGGACCTATGCCCCAGACACGGTTTGTACTGAAAAAGTCGCTAGACCTGGGTATGAGACCGATCGTTGTGATCAACAAGATCGATCGGCCAGGTGCGCGCCCCAACCAGGTCGTTGACATGGTTTTTGACCTTTTCTGCGAGCTCAATGCCAGCGATGAACAGCTGGATTTTCCGGTTGTTTATTCCAGTGCCCGGGACGGCTACGCTAAATGTGAATTGGAGGATCAATCGTCGGATCTGGAGCCGCTTTTTGCTGTGATCCGTGAACACGTTCCGCCATTTGATGGTGATCTGGACGCGCCCTTCAGGATGCTCGTGGCCAATATTGACTACGACGACTATATCGGCAGGACCGCCACAGGAAAGGTGTTCAGCGGCAGGGTTAAGACCGGCGATAACATTGCCCTTGTCAAGCAGGACGGTCGCGTTGTGACCGGCCGGGTGTCCAAGCTTCTCGGATTTGAGGGGGTGAAGCAGGTAGAACTGACCAGCTCCGGCGCGGGGGACATCGTGACGCTGGCCGGCTTTGAAGATGTTGGCATCGGAGAGACTTTCACATCCACCGAGTTTCCCGAGGCCCTCCCCTACGTGTCCATCGACGAGCCTACCATGGCCATGAACTTTATGGTCAACTCCTCACCCATGGCCGGAACAGAGGGCAGGTACGTTACCTCCCGCCAGATCGCCGAGAGGCTGTCCCGTGAACTGAGAACCAACGTCTCACTGCGGGTCGAGCAAACGGACAGCCCCGACACATTCAAGGTTTCGGGTCGCGGTGAACTGCATCTTTCTATCCTCATCGAAAATATGCGCCGGGAAGGCTATGAACTTGCTGTTTCCAAACCGGAAGTCATACTCCGCGAGATCGACGGAAGGCTCTGTGAGCCCATGGAGTACCTGCTGGTGGAAGTTCCCGAGGAATACAAGGGAACGGTCATCGAGAAACTTGGAGCTCGAAAGGCCGAGATGGTCTCCATTCAACAGACGGACGGAGTAAACCGCCTGGAATACGTAATTCCCGCAAGGGGTCTTATCGGGTTCCGGTCAGAGTTCCTGTCCGACACCAGGGGTACCGGGATAATGACCCACACCTTCCACGAGTACGCGCCCCACAAGGGCCCCATCCCCGGTCGGAAGAATGGATCCCTCATTGCCATGGAGAAGGGGGAGACGGCCGCCTACGCTCTTTTCAATCTACAGGAACGGGGAGTCCTCTTCGTGGGTCCGAGAGTACAGGTCTACGAGGGAATGATCATAGGGCAGAACAGCAAGGAACGCGACCTTGTGGTCAACCCCGGCAAGGGCAAAAAACTGACCAACATGAGGGCGTCTGGAAGCGATGATGCCATCCGCCTTACGCCGGCTCAAAACCTGAGCCTCGAGCAGGCCATGGAATACATCGATGACGACGAACTGCTGGAACTGACTCCGACCTCCATCAGGCTTAGGAAAAAAGTACTCGACGGCAACGAGAGAAAAAAGTACGACCGGATCCACAAGAAAAGCTCGAATTTCTGATCCTCACACCCAAGGTACTGATCAACACCCCTTACACTCTTTCGCCTATACTGCCACACCACTAACCGGGTCAGCCGGGCAGCAGGATTCCGGAATAAAAAAGCGGCCAGTTGGCCGCCTGTTTTTTTGAAGGGCCCCACGCTCCCCTCCCAGACCAGGGTTTTACCGTCTAATCGTCCTTCTCACCGCCGTGGTGTCCGTCATCATCGTCGTCACCGCCTTCGTGCTTATCCCCGTCGTCATCTCCGCCGCTTTCATCGCTGCCGTGTCCGCCATGTTCATGGGAGGACTCCACTCCTTCAAAACCGCCATGGCCGGGGTTATCTTCATCGTATCCATCATCATCGTTGCCATGACCCTTGTCATCGTCTCCCTCCGCATCAGAGCCTGACCCGTCTTCGTCTCCATCTGAATCATTACCGTGGCCTTCGTTATTTTCTTCTTCAATATCCGTATCGGGCTCATCCTCGTCGTTAAAATCCTCATCGCTGTCAGGGCCCTTGTTTTCGTCGCCGTTCAGTTCCGGACCTCGCTCATCCCCGGAATCGGATTCAATTTCATCATCAGGTTCCGGTTGAGTCCCCTTTTCAGATTCCTTTTCTTTAACTTCGTCGGTTTTCATTTCGGGGGGCGGGTTTTCCTTAAACGCGGGTGGCTTCTCTTTTGCCGGCGGGCTCGGTTTCTCCTTCACAGGCGGCTCGTGGTTCTCAGCCAACTCGATAATATCCCCGGCCTTGAATGCTCCTTTAATGGTCCCGGCCCTCACAGAAGTCTGGACTGGGGGAGTCATTGCAGGCAGAACAGCAGCTTCGGCCCGGCGCAGATCCATACTCCCCAGTGAGGCGACCTGGATCGGTTCATCCTGCGCAATGTGATTTTCCTGCCGTATTTCGAATGATCCGACGAATAGAATAAGGAGGGGCAGCGTTATAACGGCGGTACTGATACCTTTTTTCTGTCTCTTCGTCATCTTTCCAAGCTCCAGCTCGTGTTAGTCCCGGTTATTTCTTCTTCCCGGCTTTACCTTTAACATCAGCCACTTGAAGAGAATTAAATAAGGACGGCTGAGCTTTCTGAGCCAGATATGATCCAGTGTGCCTGAGGAACCAATCCTTGAGCGTGATCCCCTCTTCTGTAAGGGCCTCGTAGAGCTCACTCTTCAGTGAGGGATCGATCTCGATAACTATGCGACCTGAATTCCCGCGTGCCATGGGCCATGTTATATAACATAATTATATAACATGCCAGTACTTTTTCAAGTTTTTTATTTCATTACAGAATGTTACGAGCATTTGTTCAGATCATGGATTATAAAAGATTCATAACAGGCTGTGTCTTGACGGGTTTTTGATGAACCATACACTTTACCCCCACACCCCCATACTCCCACACTCCCATACCCAAACTGGTGTCAGAGCAAATCAAACTGGTGTCAGAGCAAATTAGATATGGTGTCAGAGCAAATTATCTTCATCTTGAGATTATCTGGAGAGATAAAAGCCTG